>CACGVK010000001.1:0-93323 GCA_902576565.1 uncultured Pelagibacteraceae bacterium
GATATTACCTTGTTAGATAAAACTTTAAGTTTGATAGAAAATTTAGATATTAAAAAAATTAAAATAAATACTTTCTATTTACAAGAACAAATTACTAATTTTATTTCTAATCACCATCTAAAAAAAAATATAGAAATTATCCAAGATGGAACTGAAATTTTAGATACAGGAGGTGGAATTTTAAATCTTATTAAATCATCAAAAGAAAAAGATTTTATAGTTTTTAATCCTGATACACTCTGGAATAAGAATTATGTAAGTGTAATAAATAAAATGCAAAAATATTACTTTGAAAATGATATTAAAAATTTATTAATGGTAGTAAATAAAATTAGAAGTTTTGACAAAAGATTTAAGGGAGACTTTAGTCTTAGTAAAAATAAGTTAAATAAATCTAATATAAATGAATATATCTATACTGGTTGTCAAATAATAAATAAAAATTTATTTAAAGATATAAAAGATTTATCGTTTTCAATATCAAAAGTGTGGAAGATTCTTCTTGATAAAAATTTATTATATGGTGTAGAAAGTGAACAAGAGTTCATTCATCTTACAGATTTGGAGATTTATAATGATTTATCAAAAAACAATTAAATTGTTTGCTCTTTCTTTATCTAAATAATTACAATTTTTTATTTTAGTATTACCATCAAATTCTATAAATAATGGATTTCCAGTTGGAATCTCTAATTTTGATATTTCATCATCTTTTAAATTAAATAAATATTTACAGATTGCTCTTATTGAATTTCCATGTGCTGACACAAGTATATTGTTTCCCTTTATTAACTTACTTAATATTTCTTTTTTAAAATATGGAAAAACTCTTTCGTAAGTATCTTTAAGAGACTCAGTGTCAGGTATATTTTGATTTGGTATATTTTTATATGTTTCAATATTTAAAGGATGATAAGGATTATTTTTATTTAATGGATCAGGTGCAATGTTCCAAGATCTCCTAAATTCATGTACCTTTTTTTCACCAAGTTGTTTTTTCATTTCATCTTTATTTAGACCCGTTAATGCCCCATAATGTCTTTCATTAAGCTGCCACGCCTTAATAATGTTTATATCTTTTATTCTCATAGTATTCAGAATTAAACTAAGTGTATTTATTGCTCTTTTTTGATAAGAGGTAAAAAAATAGTCAATTTTTAATTTTTTTTCTTTTATTAGCTCGCCTGATTTACATGCTTCAAGCTTTCCGCGAGGTGCCAAATCTACATCTACCCATCCAGTGAATCTATTTTCTAAATTCCATTCACTTTGACCATGTCTTACTAATATTAAATAACTCACATCATTGATAATACATACATAATTTTATTCCTACAAGAGTATTTAGATTAAAAGTTATTTTTAATAATTTTATTATTGTAATGTTCTAAGCATTAATGTTAAAGTTATTAAGCATAGGAGATTAAATGAGTACTTTTGATGAAAGAAAAAAAAGTTTTGAAAAAAAATTTGCACATGATGAAGAATTACAATTTAAAGTAAGTGCTAAAAGAAATAAATATATTGGTCAATGGGTATCTCAAATTTTGGGATATAATTCTGATCAAGAAAAAGAGTATATACAAACAGTCATAAAAGCAGATTTTGCTGAAGCTGGCGATCAGGATGTGTTTAGAAAAGTAAAAAAAGACTTAGAAAACCACAATATTCCAGATGATGAAATCAGAAAAAAAATGGATGAGCTTAATGAAAAAGCTAAATCTGATTTTAAGTAGCATCACCATATTATTAATATCTGCCTGTTCGTCTATACCAAAAAATACTGCTGATGGGTGTTCGATATTTTCTGAAAGATATCTTTGGTATAAACATGCTAAAAAGACAGAACAAAAATGGGGAACTCCAGTTTATCTTCAGCTTGCATTTATTAAAATGGAGTCAGATTTTGATTGGCTTGCAAAACCAAAAAGGAAAAAAATTTTTAAAATAATTCCATACAAAAGACCTTCGAGTTCTTTTGGTTACTCTCAAGCAATAAAAGGAACTTGGAAACAGTACAAAAATGAAACCGGAAATAAATTTGCTACAAGAACTAGATTTAAAGATAGTGTTGATTTTATTGGATGGTATACAAATAAAACTGAGAAGATTCTAAAGATATCAAAAAAAGATACATTTAGACAATATCTTGCTTATCATGAAGGATGGGGTAATTATAAAAATTACAAAAGTAATCAAAAAGTAATTTTATTAGCAAAAAAGGTTCAAAAACAATCAGAAAAATACAAGAAACAACTTAATAAATGTAGAAAATCTTTAAATAGAAAAAAGTATATTATTTATTAGCGTAGCTGTTTTTTAAGCTCAATATCAATAGAGTCTATTCTTTTAGTATTTTTTGCAAGAATTAAATACATTGTAGGTGTTACGTAAAGTGTAAAAAAAGTAGAGATTATCATTCCACCAAGAATAGTTGATCCAACTGCAAGCCTTGATCCTTCACCAGCCCCAGGTCCAATATTTCCAATCACAAGAGGCATCATTGCAATCATCGTACTTATAGAAGTCATTATAATGGGTCTAAATCTAAGCTCACAAGCTTCTCTAACGGCATTTTCTATATTTTTTCCTGAAGCTCTAAGTTGATTTGCATAATCCACTATTAAAATACTATTTTTGGTAGATATACCAATAAGTATAACCAAAGCAATTTGTGAAAATATATTTATAGAGCTATTCAAAAATAATATAAAAACTAAACCACCAAATACAGCAAGTGGGACAGTTAAAATAATTATAAATGGATGTACGAAAGAATTGAATGTAGCTGCCATAACCAAGTATGCAGTTAAAAGTGCAAGCGCAAATATTATATATAGTTCATTGCTAGTTTCTTTAAGCTCTTCAGATTTACCTTTCCAAGTTATTTGTTTATCGGGAGCAGCTTTAGTCATTGTTTCTTCTAAATATTTAATTGCTTCAGATAATGTATAGTTTTCACTTATATTAGCTGAAATAGTTACAGCTCTTTGTCTATTATATCTCGATAATTTATTTGCGGATCCTTCTTCTTTGAAATCAACTAAATTTGCTAGAGAAATTAAATTGTTTGTAGTTTCTGATCTTACATAAATTTTACTAAGGCTCTCTTTGTCTCTTCTATCTTTAAGGTATTGTTGAAGAATGATTGGGTATTCTTTTCCAAGCTTATTAAATTTTGTAACTGTTTTGCCTCCATATAAAGTTTCCAAGGCTTGACCAATAGATCTTGTAGAAACACCTAAATCTTTTGCCTTATTTTTATTTATAATTAACTTTACCTCAGGTTTATTTCTTGTGTAGTCTGATTCTATTCTAGATAAATTTTTATTTTGATACATCATTCCAATTATTCTAGATTGAAGTATTTCTAATTCCTCATAAGTATTTCCATATATAACCATCTGTACTGGCTTGTTGTAATTTGAAACCCGAATTGCTTGTGGAGATATTGGGAACGCTAAAGTTTGAGGGACAGTAACTATTTTTCCAATAGCTTTTCTCATAATTGCTTGTGAATTTTCATTTCTATTTTTCCAGTGGTCCAATAAAGAGATTATTAAAAAGCTGTTCTCTGAACCAAAGCCAGGAACAATCATTAAAAATTTCTTATATGGGCTTTCTGCATCTTCTAAAAGTGGAATAAGTCTTTTTTCAACGTCTTCTGCCCTATCTTGAGTATATTGGAATGAGCTACCTTCGTCTGTAAATCCAATAACTAAGTATGCACCCCTATCCTCCATTGGAAGTAGTTCTTTTTTTGTAAAATTATACAACAATGCTGATCCAATAATCATAAAAATTACAAAACCAACTATAGTTTTTTTTTTATTCAGCCAATATTGAAGTGTATCATTATAAAAATTTAAAAACCCTTTAAAAAATTTATTAAACTTGATAACTAAAAAATTAGTTTTCTGCTTTTTATTTAAAAACTTACTACCAAGCATTGGTGAAAGTGTTAAAGCAACAAATGATGAAACAACAATTGCAAATGAAAGAGCTATTGCAGTTTCTCTAAACAAAGTTCCAGCAATACCTTGAATAAAAATAAGTGGTAAAAAAACTGCAACTAAAATTAAGGTTGTGGCTATAATAGCAAATGTTATCTGTTTTGATCCCTTGTAAGCTGCTAGTAAAGGACTTTCACCATTTTCTATTCGTCTATAAATAGCATCGGTCATTATAACTGAGTCATCCGTAATTATTCCAATTGCTAAAATAAAACTCAGTAAAACAAAAATATTAATTGATAAATCAAATATATATATCCCCAAAAATGTTGCAATTAAGCTTACTGGTAATGCAACAGCTGGAACTATCACAGCTTTTAGATTTCCAAGAAACAAATAAATAATTACAACTACCAAAATAAAAGCAATTACAAGAGTTTTGTACACTTCGTTAATTGCTGATCCTATATATGTTGCTCTGTTAAACGCAATTTCAAGATTTAGACCTTCAGGAAGATTTTTTCTTACCTCTTTAATTTTCTTTTTAATATCTTTCGATAACTCAACTGTTGACGCTCCACTTCTAGCATAAATTCCTATTCCAACAGTTTTAAGATTTAATGCATCCTTGCTTTGTGTTCTAAATAAAGCCTTTTCTGAAACTGGACCAAATTCAACATTAGCAATATCTGATAATTTCACTAAATTGTTTTTATTTTTTTTTACTGGTAGCTGCTTGAGTTTTTCAAGATCATTATAAGATTTATTTAAATTTATTGTTAAATCTATATTATTTGACTCCAAGGTTCCTGCTGGCAAACTAACATTTTCATTTCTAAAGGCTTGTTCAACTTCTTGGACAGTCAGATCGTTGGCTGCTAATTTAATTGGATCAATCCAAACTCTAACACTTAATTCTCTAAGTCCACCTACTCTTAATCTACCTACATTTTTTACACTAGAAAACTGATCTACCAAATATCTATCAGCATAATCCCCAAGCTCTAAATCACTCCATGTTGAAGATGATAACGCAAGCCACATTGTTGTTGTAAAACCAGCTGCTTGTTTAAGTATTTGTGGAGGTTTTGACTCTGACGGTAAATTATCAACAATTCTTGCAACTCTTTCTCTTATATCATTTGCGGCGTCATCTAAATCTATCTCGGTATCGAATTCAATATTAATTGTACTTTTTCCATTTTCAGATTTAGCATCAATATTTTTTATACCTTCCGCACCACCTATCACTTCCTCAATTACTTGTGTAACTTCTTCATCGACTATAGGTGCTGAGGCTGATTTGTAATCTACTTTTACCTGAACCACAGGAGGCTGAAGTCCAGATGGCAACTCTCTAACAGGTAATTTTGAAAAAACAAATATTCCAAATATTACAAGAATTAATGATAATACCCAAGCTACAACCGGTCTTCTTATGCTAATATCAGTTAAGTACATTATTATATAATTTTATTAGCTCTTTTTTTTCCACTCAGACTCATTATTTTGTGAGCCTTTTTCAATAGGTTTAATTTTTCCTCTAGGTCTAACTTTTTTTAATCCCTCGGCTACTATTGTATCCCCGATTTTAAGCCCTGATAAAACTTCAACATATCCCTCATTTCTTGATCCGATAGTAATTTCTAATTTATTAGCTATATTTTCTTTTGTCACTTTATATACATATGATTTATTCCCTTCTAACATTATGCTCGTATCAGGAATACTTAAGGATTTTCTTTTATCAAAATTAACAATAACTTCTAATAGAGAACCAGGAATTAATTCAAAATTTTCGTTATTAATTTTAATTCTTGTTAACAAACTTCTAGTATCAGCATTTATTCTACTTGAGACTGCATCCACAGTTCCTTGATAAGATCTATCCTTATATCCCGCAAATTTAGCGTTGATAGAAAGACCTTTTTTTATTACCGATGCAAATGTTTCAGGGATTTTTATGTCTGAGTATATTATTGAACTATCGTCTAATGTAATAATTATTGAATTTTCAGATCCCAGGATATCTTCAGTCAATCCTCTATAGCCGAGAATACCACTGAATGGAGCAACAATATTTTTATCTTTTAGCTTAACAATTACATCACCTTTTTTAACATATTCTTTTAAATTTAAATCAGAAACTAAGTTATTCTTTTTGATTCTAAATGATTCAGTTTTTTTAGAAACTGCTGTTCCAAAACTTTCAATTTTCTCAAAAAATTCTTTTTCAGCAACTTTGGTAACAATAATACCTGGCGGAGGTCTTTTGCCATATTTTTTTGCAAAATGTGCTCCGATCATTGTTCTTGCGATAATGACACCAGCGATTATCAAAAAGAAGACTATAATAATTGTAGTAATTTTTGTTGATCTTTTCATTTTTATTTTAACCTACCATACTCTGCCCATGAACCATCATAAATTATAGGCAAATATTTATCATTAATTATAGAATAAGCCAGACCCAAAACTGCTGCAGTTATTCCAGAACCACAAGAAAAAACTACATTATTTTGATTTTTAATTCCAATATTTTCAAACTTTTCCTTTATAACATTGTTATCCAAAAAAGTTTTTTCTTCTGCATTTATTACTTCAGCAAAAGGTAAGCAGAGAGAGTTTTGAATTGATCCACTTCTTAAGTTCTCTCTAGGTTCTTTTTCTAATCCTAAAAATCTTCTTTTATTTCTAGCATCCACTACTTTAAATTTATTTGTAAGTATATTTTCGTCAATTTCATATTTTGACTTTACTAAATCCGGTATTTTTTTTACTTTGTAATTTTTTTTAATACTTACAGTTTTATCATTTGTAGTTTTTCTTTTCTCTCTTTTCCATTTTGATAAACCACCATTTAAAACTGAAACTAAATTAGGTTCGTGACCAAAAAAAATAAATGTATACCAACATCTGCAAGAGCTAATTACATCAGAATTATCGTAAATTATAATTCTATCTTGATTTGAAATGCCTAAATTTGCAACAATCTCTGCCCATTCTTCCTCAGCTGGTAGCATATGAGGTATATCAGTATTTTTCTTTGAGAACCTATCAATATCAAAAAATATTGAATTTCTTATATGCTCATTTGTATATTCTTCTAATGCATTTCTTTTTGTATTTGGCATATGCCATGTTGCATCAAGGATTTTAACTTTGTTTAAATTTTTCTCTAACCAACTAGTTGATACTAATGACATTCTACCTTTTTTCTAAATACTTTTGATGATATTCCTCTGCTAAAGAGTAATTCTTTATTTTAGAAATTTTTGTTACAACTTTGCCTGAAAATTTTTTTTTAAATTTATCTAAAATTGTTTCTGCAATTTTTTTTTGATTATCATTTGAATAAAAAATTTCACTTCTGTATTGTGTTCCAATATCAGGACCTTGAGAATTTAATGTAGTAGGATCATGAATTTCGAAAAAAAAATCTAAAATTTCACTATATGATATTTGACTAGGATCAAACTCTAACTTAACTACTTCAGCATGATTTGTATTTCCAGTACAAACTTCTTCATAAGAAGTTTTTTCTGTATGACCCCCACAATAACCAACTTCAGTTTTTAAGACGCCTTTAAGTTTACTAAATTTTATTTCAGGACCCCAAAAACATCCACATGCTAAAATTGCTATTTCCATTGATTAAAATTTTATTTACAATAAAGTTAATATCATGCTTTCTAAAAATCAATTGGGCTTTTTGTACATGTTTTTGTCTATTTGTGCATTTTCTGTAATGGACTTAATTGTTAAATGGTCTGATAATTATCCTATTGGGGAGGTTTTGTTTTTCAGAGGTTTTTGCGGTGTAATTCCACTACTTTTTTTGATCCCTAAAGAAAAATATTCTAGCTTTTATAAAACTAAAAAACCTTTTTTACATTTTAAAAGATGTTTATCTGGTTTAATTGCTATCGTTGCAATTTTTATCGCATTAAGAAAACTTCCTTTAGCAACAGTTACCAGTATATCTTTTGCAGCACCAATTTTTACAACATTACTTTCAATTTTTTTATTAAGTGAAAAAGTAGGATTTTATAGATGGCTAGCAGTCCTAGTTGGGTTTATTGGAATATTAATTATTTCAGAACCTGGTTTTAACTCAATGAATATTTATTATATATATCCAATTATTTTTTGTTTGGGATTATCTTATGTAGCAATAACAATTAAGCAATTATCATCCACCGAACCAGTTTGGTTAATTAGTTTTTATTTTTCTATTTCTATAATGATAATGAGTTTTTTTACTATTCCAAGTGGCTGGGTTCTTCCGAACATAATCGACTTATTGCTATTATCTTTATTAGGCCTTTTAGGAGGACTTGCCAATTTATGGCTTACACAATCATATAAATTTTCCGATGTTTCATTAGTTACTCCATTGAAATATTTGGGATTAATATTTGCTATATTTTTTGGATATATTTTTTGGTCTGAAGTACCTAGTACTAAAACATTGATAGGATCAGCACTTGTTATTACCTCTTCAGTAATTATTTTTAGAAGAGAAATTTACCACAAAAAACAAATTATTATTCCTCGTCATGAGTAAAATACCAAAGTATTGGAATGAAGCAAAAAAAGCTCTTTCTAGAAAAGATCCTGTAATGAGAAAAATTATAAAAAAGTATAAAAAGGGATTTATGTCATCTAGAAATGATCCATTTTTTTCATTATGTAGAACGATTGTTGGCCAACAAATATCAACTAAGGCTGCAGATTCTATATGGTTAAAATTTGAAAAAAAATGTAAAAATAAAATTATCCCAAACAAAGTAATAAAATTATCTACAAAATCTTTAAGAGGTGCTGGATTATCTCGTCAAAAAATAAGTTATTTAAAAAATATAGCAAAAAGTTTCAAAAACAAATCATTTAATGTCAGCTCTTTAAAAAAAATGAGAGATGAACAAGCAATTAATTATATTATTCAATTAAAAGGTCTTGGAGTTTGGAGTGCTCAAATGTTTTTAATGTTTAACTTAAATAGACCAGATATTTATCCAACAAAAGATATAGGATTAATTAGAGCAATATCAAAAAATTATAAAAAATCATATCCACCAAGTGAAAGATTTTTGAATAAATTATCAAAATTACACTCAGGATATAGAAGTGTTTTTACCTGGTATATGTGGAAAAGTATTGATCCTGTAGATGTTGAATATTAGACGCCCTCAACTATTTGAATGTGTCTATTAAACTTTCCTTCAGCAAGTTTTTTTGCAGCCTGGTATTCACTAGAATGGTAGCATTTTAATGCATCATTAACATTGATAAATTCTATTATTACAGTTCTTGGCGAAGGATTGCCTTCCAAAGTTTCTGCCTTTCCTCCTCTTACAATAATTTTACCATTATATTTTTTAATAGCAGGTGAAGCTTTTTCAGCATATTTCTTTAAACTTTCATGATCATTTAAATCTTTATAAATAGCAATCCAGTATGCCTTCATTTTAATCTAGCCATTGTAAATACTTTTCCTTATTTTCTTTTAGATATTTTGGTAATTTATTGAAATCGAATTTTTCTAATTGACTCCCAGTTCCAATTTTATTTACTCTTTTATCAAGGGTTAAATCGTATATTGCCTGTTTATTCTTTATTATTTCATTTATCTGATTAACTGTTAATGGCTTCTCATCAAATTCCTGATGATGCAAATATGATTTTAACTTATGTTCAATTTCTTTAGCAGATTTAATATTAGAGAAATGCCATCCACCATCATTTATGAATTTAATACTATTATATTTTGTTTTTGAAAACAGAGTATCAATTCTTAAAAGTGAATATTTTCTGTCTTTAATATTTCTAAGCCATTGAGGATTAATTAGATCTCTTTTTCTGCATCCTTTGGTTCCAGCCCAAATTTTATTTGGTAATTTTAAGTCAAATTTGTAATAGAACATGTCTTGATTAAACAAAATAATTTTTTCTTTTATATGACCAAAATCAATATTTGACATTTTGGGTATTTCATCAACATCAGATATAAGGATTATATCTTCACCCGCAGCACTTGTAAGTCCTTGGTTAATATAATTTCTTTGTCCATTTTCTCTTCTTATAGCATTTCTAATATTCTTTTCGGCTTTAATTTTTTCATCGTCTTTATCACTAATAATCTCAATATCTTTTAAAGGTTCATTATACACTTTGTAAATTATTTTTTTTTTAAATTTCTCAAATTTCTTATGATTAAATTTTAATTTTCTTTTATCTCCTTTATGAGTAAATTCACTTTCAACAATTACGAAATGATCTACATATTTATCAAGACAATGTAGTCTTAAGTCTAGGACGACTTCTTCATCAAAATACATAAAACAATCAAAAATTTTCATAATCTATATATATTTCAGAAAAATTTATTAAACAAATTTATTTTAAAATCTCCTCTAGTCTGAATGATGCAATATTTCTAACCTGGTTTTTTGCTTCGAAAAATTCCTCATCTAAAGAATTTTTAATTCTTTCCCTAAAAGAAGCCAAAATTTCTGTTCTATTTTTTCCCTTTACAGCTATTATAAAGGGAAAATCAAATTTTTTTTTATATTCTATATTTAATTTTTTAAATTCATTATATTCATCATTTGTACACTCATTAAGTTTTGCATTTTTTTGTTCACTTTTAGAATTTGATGTTAATTTTTTTTCAACCACTAATTCGGGATGATAATTCAAAATTTTTAATATTATCTCTTTTTCACTATTTTCATATGTATTGATTAATTTTGAAATTATGTCTTCATAGTCCTTAAAAGGTTTTAAATCAAAAACTTTTTCAGCTATCCAATCAGATTTTTCAAATACATTTCCAAAAATTACTAAAAAATCAGATTTATTAAGATTATTTATTTTTTCTATAGTGATCATTTTGATTTATATATCTTAGTTTCTATTTATTAATTTATAATATTGTATAATATATCTTTAGCTATATGACAAAATTAACAACACATGTATTAGATATTTACTCAGGAAAGCCAGGGAAAGCAATAAAAGTTGAGCTATATAATTTAAGTGGCAATGAACGAAAAAAAATAAAAACAATTACACTTAATAGTGATGGAAGAGCAGATGAACCACTTTTAGTGGGTGATAAATTTTTAGAAGGAAAATATGAAATGGTTTTTTTTATTGGCGATTATTTTAAAGACGTACTTAGTACTACCAAAATCCCTTTTTTAGATGATGTTGTAATAAGATTTGGAATATCAAATTCAAAAGAGCACTATCATGTTCCTTTACTTGTATCTCCTTGGAGTTACTCTACTTACAGAGGCAGTTAAGTGTCTATAAACAAGGTTCAATTTTTATTTAATGATAAAGTTTTTAAGTTGGATAATCCTGATCCAAATCAAACTTTACTTAATTTTATAAGAACAAAATTAAAAAAAACTGGAACAAAAGAAGGTTGTGCCGAAGGAGGTTGTGGAGCTTGCACAGTGGTTGTCGGGGAATTAGATAAGGATAAGATATTGTATAAATCAATAAATTCATGCATTACTTTTGTTCCATTTTTACATGGCAAACAACTCTTGGTTGTTGAAAATTTAAAAAATAATGATGGCTCTCATCATCCAGTTCAAGAAGCAATGGTAAAATTTCATGGCTCACAATGTGGTTTTTGTACGCCAGGTTTTGTTATGTCTTTATTTTCAATGTATAAAAATCACAAAACATATAGTTCTGACATAATTAAAGATACAATTTCAGGAAATTTATGCAGATGTACAGGTTATAGGCCTATTATAGATGCAGCTAAAAGTTTAAATAAAATAAAAAATTACGATAAATTTACTAAAAACAAAATAAAAACTATTAATATTTTAAAAAAAATTAATTCAAAAAACCTATATATATTTAATAATAATAAAAAATATTTTTCACCTTCAACAATAATAGAATTAAAAAAAATCATAAAAAAGAATCCCAATTCACAATTATTAAACGGGGGAACAGATCTATCATTAGTAGTAACCAAGGAAAGAAAGGATATTAATACTATAATCAACTTAAAAGATATAAATGAGTTAGATTTTATTAAAACTAACAAAAATTATATTGAAGTAGGATCAACAACATCATTAATTAAATTTGAAAATTTTATATTAAAATATTATCCAGATTTTAATTCAATTTTAAAAAGATATGGATCAGTTCAAGTTAGAAATGTAGGATCAATAGGTGGAAACATTGCTACAGCATCACCTATTGGAGATACTTTACCTATTTTACTGTCACTAAATGCAGAAATAATTATCCAAAATAAAAATAAAAAAATAAATATACCAATAAAAAAATTTTTTACAGGTTATAGAAAAACAAAATTAAAAAAAGGGGAATTTATATATTCAATAAAAATTCCAATTTATAAAAAAAATATTTTAAAAGCATATAAAATTTCAAAAAGATTTGACGACGACATATCCTCTATTTGTGGATCTTTTAATTTAGAAATAATTAATAAAAAAATAAAAAAAATAATGATTGCTTATGGAGGAATGGCTGAAATTCCCAAAAGGGCAATAAATTGTGAAAAGATGCTTAATAATAAAGCTTTGACTTTAGTCAATTTTGAAAATGCAACAAAATATATAGAAAAAGATTTTAAACCAATAGATGATATGAGAGCAACAAAAGACTACAGAATTGAAGTTGCTAAGAATTTATTATTAAAATGTTTTTTAGAAATTAAGTCAAATAAACTAATTAGAATTAATTAAAATGAGTAAAGAAGACTATATAAACAATATAATTCCGCACGATAGTGCATTTAAACATGTAGATGGTTCGGCAGAATATACTGACGATATTATAGAGTCAGATCAAACGCTATTTGGCGCAATAGGGTGGAGTAAAAAATCTCATGCAATAATAAAAAAAATTGATCTTAAGAATGTTAGATCTAGTGATGGAGTTATTTCGGTACTTACACATTTAGATATTCCTGGAAGAAACGACGTAGGACCTGTATTTGATGGAGATCCAATATTTGCAAAAAAAAAGGTTGAGTTTTACGGTCAACCTTTATTTGCCGTAGTTGCAACCTCGACTGAACTTGCTAGAAAGGCGGTATTAAAAGCTAGAATTGAGTATAAAGAATTGAAACCAATTATTACAATTCAAGATTCTTTAAAAAAGAAAAAGCTACATTTTAAAATAAGAAAAATTAAAAAAGGAAATCCATCGAAGAAAATATCAAAATCAAAAAACCATTTAAAGGGTAATTTCACAACCGGAAGTCAGGAACATTTTTATTTAGAGGGACAAACTGCATTTGCTATTCCCAAGGAAGATAATAATTTATTAGTCTATAGTTCTACACAACATCCATCAGAAGCTCAGCAACTTATTGCAAAGATGTTAAATCAAAAAAGTAATTCAATAACTGTGCTAGTTAGACGAATAGGAGGAGGTTTTGGAGGAAAAGAGACAAATTTTATGACAGCAGCTATTTGTTCCTTATTAGCTTTTAAAACAAAAAAACCAGTTAAACTTAGATTAGATAGAGACGATGATATTATTTTAACAGGTAAAAGACATGAATTTTATTCCGAATATGAAGTTGGATTTGATAACCAAGGATTAATTAATGGGTTGAAATTGAAGCTTGCATCTAATTGTGGGATGTCTCCTGATTTATCGTATGCTATAAATGAGAGAGCTTTACTTCATATTGATAATGCATATCATTTATCTGATATAGAAATAGAAAATCACTTATGTAAGACAAACATTTCAACTTCTACAGCATTTAGAGGCTTTGGTGGAAATCAAGGCATGATGTCTATAGAAAATATTATAGATAATATATCTAGGTATTTAAATAAAGATCCAAGTGAAATCAGGAAATTAAATTTTTATAAAAATAATACTAAAAATATTACCCACTACGGCATGAAAATAGAAGATAACGTAATAGATGATATTTTTGAAAAACTTATAAAAAGTTCAAATTATAAAAAACGTTACGCTGAAATTAAAAAATTTAATAAACAAAATAAATTTAAAAAAAAAGGTATTGCGATTACACCAATAAAATTTGGAATATCTTTTACTACTCTACATTTAAATCAGGCAGGAGCTTTGGTTCATATATATACAGATGGAAGTATTTATTTGAACCATGGGGGAATTGAAATGGGCCAAGGTACTCATACAAAAATTGCTCAACTAGTGTCACACTCATTAGGTCTTCCTTTTGGTAAAGTAAAAATTTCCTCAACAAATACCTCCAAAGTTCCAAATACATCGGCTAGCGCCGCATCTTCAACAACAGATTTAAACGGTGCAGCTGCACTAAACGCTGTAAGTAAAATAAAAAAAAATTTGGAAATATTTATTAAAAAAAAATATAGGATATTTTATAATAAAGAACCAATTTACAAAGATGAACAAATTATTTTTGGAAATAGAAATTTTAATTTTTTTAAAATTATTAAAGAGGCATACTTAAACAGGGTTTCACTTTCCTCTACTGGTTTTTACAAAACCCCAAAAATCAAATTTGATAAAGAAAAATTCCTAGGAAGACCGTTTTTATATTTTTGTTATGGCGCTTCAGTTTCTGAAGTGACGATTGATACCTTAACTGGAGAAAATACTGTCGATAGGGTAGATATACTTCATGATGCTGGAAAACCAATTAATCCAGCATTAGAAATTGGTCAAATTGAAGGAGGGTTTGTACAAGGACAAGGTTGGTTGACTATAGAGGAGCTAAAATGGAAATCTAATGGTCAAATCACAACTTTCTCTCCCTCTACTTATAAAATACCAGCAGTAAGTGATATGCCAAGAAAATTTAATGTTGAAATATATAAAGATGGTATCAATAAAGAAAAAGTTGTTAATAAAGCAAAAACTACAGGAGAACCACCTCTTATGTTAGCAATGAGTGTATTTTATGCTATTAAAGATGCTATTGCTTCTGTAGATAATTATAGAAAAATACCAATCCTTGATGCACCTGCAACACCTGAAAAAATACTTATGAGTATTAAAAATTTATCGAAAAAACAAAAGATTTATAAAAACTAATTATATGGATAGTAAAAAAAAATTTATGTTAAGAGCTATTGAGCTTTCAATAAAAAGTGCTTTAACAGATGGAGGTCCATTTGGCTGTGTAATAGTTAAGGATAATAAAATTATTGCTGAGGGTTTTAATAGAGTTACTTCTTTAAATGATCCTACGGCTCACGGAGAAATTGTAGCGATTAGAGAAGCTTGTAAAAAACTTAATACTTTTAATCTTTCTGGCTGTGAACTATTTTCTAGTTGTGAACCGTGCCCAATGTGTTTATCTGCCATATATTGGAGTCACATTGATTTTGTATATTATGCAAACAATAGAGAAGATGCAAAAAAAATAGATTTTGATGACTCAATGATTTATTCAGAAATAAATAAAAAAGTAAATGAAAGAAAAATAAAAATGTACCAAATGATGAGAGAAGAGGCTCTAGAAGCATTTAAAATTTGGGACCAGAAATCAGATAAAATAAAATATTAATGGATTACTTATCTTATACTCTTAAATGGTTAGAACTTTTGTTTAGATGGGGACATGTTTTATTTGCAATTCTATGGGTCGGCAACAGTTTTTTATTTAATTATTTGGATAATAAATTAAACAAAAATATTAATAATGAAGACATTGATGGCGAGGGCTATTTAATGCATTCAGGATATTTTTATAAGTTAACCAGGTTAAAAAAATCACCTCCATTAGACTATTTAAAAAGCCTAATCATTTTTAAATGGCAAAGTTATTTAACATTTATAACTGGTATTCTTCTTTTAATAGTTCTTTACTATTATAACTCAAAAGTTTTAATGGTTGATAAAAGAGTATTGGAATTAACACCATTAACTTCAATCTCCATTTCAATCTTTTCATTAATTATATCTTGGTTTGTTTATGATCTGCTGTGTAAGTCAAAATTAATCAAAAATACATCATTATTTGGTCTTGTTATGCTCCTTTTGTTAGTCGCTATCTCTTTTATATTTACAAAAATTTATGGTCCTAAATTTGCATTTTTGAGCGTTGGATTAGTCATTGGTACCAATATGTTTATGAATGTATTTACTATAATAATTCCAAACCAAATGAATATAATTAAAAGTAGCGAAAAAAATGAAAAATTTGACACAAGTTTATCTTTAGCAGCAAAACAAAGGTCTATACACAATAATTACTCAACATTTTTAGTTTTATTTATTATGTTAGCAGGTCATTATAGTTTTATAGTTTATCATAAATATAATTGGTTAATATTATCTTTAATTGCGGTAATATCTGTAAGCGCTAGACACTATTTTAATTTAAGAGGAAGAAACATTCACAGGTTGTATATTCTTGTAGGTTCCATAATTTCATTTATTTTATTAGCTGCTATACTTTTATTTATTAAAAAATAATATTATAAAAGCTGATGTCCGAAAAATTAATAGTTAGTTGGGAAGAATACAATAACACTGTTGAAAAATTAGCGTTACAGATTCATGAGAGCGGGTACAAACCTTCTATATTAATTGGAATCATGAGAGGAGCGGCTCCAATG
The DNA here is from genome assembly GCA_902576565.1 of uncultured Pelagibacteraceae bacterium. Classification (GTDB taxonomy): domain Bacteria; phylum Pseudomonadota; class Alphaproteobacteria; order Pelagibacterales; family Pelagibacteraceae; genus Pelagibacter. The sequence goes on from CACGVK010000001.1 coordinate 16,547, forward strand.
ATAGACGTTTTAAGCAGAATATTTAAATTAAAATGTGCTTACTTGGCTGTAGAGTCTTATAGCGGAAAAGGCATTGAAGATGAGCAAGGTGATATTGTTTTTTCAAGAGAAATGAGCTCAATAGCTCCTAATATGGGAGGAAAGATTCTACTTTGTGATGATCTTTCAGATACAGGAATTACTTTTAACAAAAGTATTAATTGGTTAAAAAAATATGAGCCTATCAAAAATAAAATTGAAGATATTAAAACTGCAACATTGTGGAAAAAACAAAAGTCTACTTTTAACCCAGATTATTGCGCAGTAACATTAGAAGCCAATCCATGGATCGTCCAACCTTTTGAAATATACGAAGAAATAAGAATAGAAGATATAAAGAAGAAACACCTAAAATAAAAAGGGCGACCCCTAGAGCCGCCCCTAATTAAAGCTTATTTAATTTTCTAAGCTACTGCAAAACTAACAATACTTAGTACAGCAATAACCCATATCGCTGGACTAGTTTCATTAAATTTTCCAGTACAAATCTTAATTGCAGCATATGAAACAAATGCCAAAGCTATTCCATTTGAAATAGAATAAGTAAATGGCATTGCTATCATCGCAAGTACAGCTGGACCTGCTTCAGCAGCATCATCCCAACTAATATCTGTGATATTTCTTACGAATAAAGTTGCAATATAGATTAAAGCAGCAGCATCAACTTCTTTTGGAAGTGATGTTGCAAGTGGACTGAAGAACAAACATAACAAGAAACCAATTCCAATAACCAGTGAAGTCATTCCTGTTCTTCCTCCAACTTTTACTCCAGCCGCACTTTCAACGTATGTAGTAACTGTGGAAGTACCCATTACAGCACCTGCAACAGTTGACACACTGTCAGAAAGCATTGCTTTATCGATGTCTTTAATTTTTCCATCAGAACCAACTTTCCCCGCAACGTTTGCAACACTAGTTAGTGTTCCAGCAGTATCAAAAAAGTCAATAAAAAATAATGTAAAAATTATAGTTACCATCGATGCACTTAACGCAGCGCCCAAATCAAAAGTCATTAAGTGAGTCATTGGTGGCGGTGAAGAAACAACGCCGTTGAATTTTCCTAAACCAGTAACCCAAGCTATTGCACTAAACACAAGTATTCCAATGATTATATTTCCTTTGATTTTATATTTTTCCATTACAATCATAGAAATAAATGCAGCGGCACCTAATAAAGTTAAAGGATTTGAAACATCACCAAGTTGCACAAGTGTAACTGGGTTGTCAGTAGTTAGTCCCATAAGTTCAAAACCAATAATTGCAAGGAATAAACCAATACCCGCTCCTATTCCAAGTTTTAAACTTTTTGGAATAGAATTAATCAACCAAGCTCTTATAGGTGTTAATGAAATTATTAAGAAGACCACACCCGCAACCAAGACAGCACCTAGTGCTTCTGCTGGTGTATATTTCATTCCTAAACAAACACCATAGGCGACAAATGCGTTTATCCCCATTCCTGGTGCAAGTCCAACGGGCCAAGTTTTAGCGTAAAATGCAGCTATAAAACATGCTAAAGCTGCTGCTAAAGCTGTCGCTGTAAAAACACCACCAAAATCAAAACCACCGTCGGCAAGTATGACAGGATTCAAAAACATTATGTAGGCCATTGTCAAGAAGGTCGACACCCCTGCAATGACTTCAGTTTTAAAATCTGTCTTATGTTTTTTATAGTTAAAGTAGTTATCTAACATTAGACCTCCATATATCTGTCTATTATTAGTTGATTCGAATCAAAAAATCCCATGCAAACAAGGAATATTTGTTAGAATGTGAATAAAATTTTGTTATTTACAACTTATAAGTTAATCTTTTGACACAATTTGTTGATATACTTTTTTTAATGAAATTTAAATTTATAATAATTTTATTCTCAATTTTAATAACATTGACGAGCTGCCAGACGATAAAAAATAAATCTGATGAAGTTGCGGCTAAAGAAAATGAAAAATTTGGTCAATTCTTGGGAAAACAGGAAAGTGAATTAAGACTTGAATTAGGAGCGCCAACTGAAGATTATATTGGTGATACTGGAAATGAAATTCTTGTATATAAAACTAAAAAGTATGGAATACCTTGTGAAAGAAAATTTGAAATTAATACAAGTGGAACAATTGTTAAATTTTCGTCATCAGGATGTATTTAGTTTCGTTTAAGTAACCATTTTGAGGTTTATTTTACTGCAATATGTAAGAAAATAAAAAAGATCTTTTTATTTGATTGCATTTAACTTTTAAATTCATAACCTCCTTAATCAAAAGGAGGATCTATGGCTAAAAAAAGAACTTCAAGTTCTGGTGCTACTAACAAAAAACTACCTCTAAATCAGTCAATACCATTGGGCATTCAACATGTATTTGCTATGTTTGCTGGAAATATAACAGTTCCATTGATTGTTGCTGGTGTTTTTGGAGTAACTACTGGAGAAAAAATATTTTTAATTCAAATGGCATTGTTTGCTGCAGGTGTAGCGACAATAATTCAAACAGTTGGCTATAAAAATGTAGGATCTAGACTTCCAATCATTCAAGGTACAAGTTTTGCTTTCATTCCAATAATGTTACCTTTTAAGGCATTCGGTTTAGGAGCAATATTTACTGCTGCTTTTATAGGTGGAATATTTCAAATATGGATTGGTAAAATGTTAAAACCAATTAGACATATGTTTCCACCCCTTGTAACAGGCGTAGTTGTTTTAATGATTGGATTTAGTCTATTAAAAGTTGGTTTCAAATATGCAGGTGGTGGAGTTTGGTTAATGAATAACAAACCAGAAATTTTTGCAAATTGGCATCATTTATCAATTGCAGGTACTGTTCTAATCGTTGCTCTTTTAGCAAATATAAGAGGAAAAGGAATGGTATCTTCTGCTTCTATTCTTATTGGAATTATAGCTGGCTTTATAGTTGCAGCTATGCTTGGCGAAATAAGGTGGGGAAAAATTGCAGCAGCAGGATGGTTTGCATTTCCAATGCCTTTACAATATGGAATTGATTTTGTTTGGGGTGCAGTAATTTTAATGTTGTTTATGTCAATTGTTACCACAATTGAAACAATCGGAGATATAAGTGCAACAACAATGGGAGGCGCTAATAGAGAGGCTACTGATAAAGAACTTTCAGGAGGTATAATGGCCGATGGAGTGGGAACAGCATTTGCTTCAATTTTTAATGCTATGCCAAATACATCTTATTCACAAAATGCAGGTTTAGTTGCTTTCACTGGAGTGATAAGTAGACATGTTGGAACTGTCGCTGGTGTTATTTTAATTTTGCTAGGTTTATTTCCTAAACTTGGCGGAATTATCGCGGCAATGCCGGACTCAGTAATTGGTGGTGCAGCTATAATCATGTTTGGATTAATTGTTGGAGCTGGAATAAAATTAATTTCAAAATCTGAGATGAGTCAGAGAAATGTTTTAATACTTGCCCTATCTCTATCTTTTGGTGTTGGCCTTAATGCTTTTCCTGAGTTTGTTGCTCATATACCAGACTTTGGAATAAAATTGAAACTATTGTTAACTACTGGTTTAATTCCAGCAGGATTATTAGCGTTTGTTCTTAACGCAATTTTACCAAAAAAATAAATTAAATCGTTTATACTTGTGGGGAGAGATCCCCACAAGCAAGGTTTAAAACTTATTTAATATCAATAAGTTTTTTCTTTTTGTATTCAGGCACTATTCTTTCACAGGCAATTGTTAAAAGACCATCTTTAAGCTCTGCTCCACCTACTTTTACATCATCTGCAATTGTAAATGATCTAGCAAATTGTCTTTGAGAAATACCTTTATGAATAATTTCCCCATTTTTATTTTTATCTTCAGATTTATTAACCTGTTTAGTTCTTACAGTTAACAAATTGTCTTCAAACTCAACCTCAACATCATTTTTATTAAAACCAGCAAGAGCAACTTCTATTGAGTATTTGTCTTTTCCAGTTTTTCTTATGTTGTAAGGCGGATAATTTGACTGAACAGTCAAATTACCATTACCCAACATATTTTCAAATTGATCAAACATATCATCAAAACCAATTGAAAAAGGCCGTAGTGAGTTGAATATAGATAGATCCTTACTTGTCATATATATCCTCCTTTTTAAGCAAGTTTATTTAAGCAAGCCCCATTAGGCGACTTACAAATGTTATTTAGAAATTAAAATTAAATTTTCAAGTGGTATTTATATCTTATTTGAAATTTTTAAGGCGAAGGCATAGTCAAATGCGATTTCTTCTATAGCACCATCCCTCCCTGATTTTCCGCCATGACCAGCATTCATCTCTGTTTTTAAAAGTAATAGATTGTTATCAGTTTTTAAATCTCTTAGTTTTGCTGTAAATTTTGCAGGCTCATCAAATAAAACTCTATTGTCACTCAAACTTGTAGTTATTAATAAATGCGGATAATCCATTTTTTTAATATTGTTATATGGTGCATAGGAATAAATATAATTGAAATGTTCTTTATTTTCTTTTGCATTTCCAAATTCATCAAATTCACCTACGGTTAAAGGCAAAGAATGATCTAAATTAGTTGTTAAAGAATCTACAAAAGGTACAGCCATAATTATTCCTAAAAATAATTCTGGAGTTTGATTAACCACAGCTCCCATTAAAAGACCTCCAGCTGAGCCCCCCATGCCTATAATTTTTTTTTTGGATGTATAATTTTTATCAATAAGAAATTTGCCAACTGCAATGTAATCCTCAAAAGTATTTTTTTTATTTAGTAGTTTTCCTTCTTTCCACCATTTCATTCCTCTTTCCATTCCGCCTCTAATATGTGCAGTTACCCATATTATATCTCTATCAATTAGACTAAACCTAGTTGATGAAAATCCTGGAGACATAGAATTTCCATAAGAACCATATCCATATAACATTAAGTTTGCTGAACCATCTATCTTAGTTTTTTTATGTCTTGTAATTGTTATTGGCACCATTCTTCCGTCATGGGAAGGACACTCTAGTCTTTCAACAATATAATTTTCAGAATTATGACCTGAAGGGATTTCTTGTTCTTTTACTAACTTTTTTTGTTTAGTTTTTAAGTTATATAAAAATGTTTTTCCTGGTGTTTTTGGAGAAGAATAAGAAAGATAAACTTCATCTGTATTTCGATCTCTTTGCTTAAAAGAAACTCCAGGCACAATTACTTTTTCATCAACAAATTTTAATTCCTTTTCTTCATTTGTTGTTGGATTTCTTATAATTAATTTACCAAGAGCATTTGAAGTTTCTGATCTGATAATCCAATTATTTAAAAATGCCAGGTTACCAATTAATACTTCATCTTTAGCAGGAATAAATTCCTGCCAGTTTTGATTTGAAAGATCATCACAAAAGTCAATTTTAAAATCTTCAGCATCTTCATTGGTATGCATATAAAAATATTTATTCCATGAATTTACTGAGTATATGACACCTTTTTTCCTTTCCTTAATAATTTTAGGTTTTGGATTTTTTTCATCTACACCAAAATAATATTGTTCAGACGTATTATGATCTGAGGTTGTTATAAAATAGTACTTTTCATCTGAACTAATGCCAATGCCAACTGTAAATGCTTCACTTTTTTCCTCAAAAATTAATTGATCATCTTGAATTGATGTACCAATTTTGTGTCTTAATATTTTTCTTGGTCTATGATTTTTATCTAACTTTGAGTAATAAACATATTTATCATCTAAACTAAAATTTATGCTTCCACTTGTTTCTTCAATATTTTCTGTAATTAATTTATTAGATTTAATATCTCTTATATAAATTGTATAATATTCAGATCCTTTTAAATCTAAAGAATATCCAAGATATTTATCATTATAGCTTACCTCAAGATCGCCAAGTCCAAAATATTCAGTATTAAGTTTTTGTTTTTCTATATCTCCATTCCAAATTTCTTCAATCTTATCGGAGCCAATTTTTTTTCTAAGTTTAATTGAATAATTTCCTTTTGTAGTTGTTTTTGTCCAATATTCATAAACTTTATCTTTAAATGGTAAAGACTCATCCTCTAACTTTATTCTTCCTTTAATTTCACCAAACAATTTTTTTTGCAGTTCTTTTGTATCTTTTAAATGATATTCTGTATAAGCATTTTCTTCCTCTAAATATTTTCTAACCTCAGGCAGAAGCTTTGAACTATCTTTAAGTACATCAAGAATATTTTCTTGATGAATCCAACTATAATTGTCCTCCCATGAAACATTGTGACAAGTTTTTATCTCAGATTTTTTTACTAATTGTGGTATTTTCATATAAGGATTTAATACATGAATATTTTTTTTTTAGCACTTATTATTTTTGTCATAGTATACATTTTTCTTAATTGGTTTGTAAAAACTTCTAGTAAAAAAATTTCAAACGGAATAAGATTTTTAACTATTATTTTATCTGCTATATTAGCAGCAATAATGATTTATGCTGGTCGTTTTTTATTTTCACTACCATTTTTTTTAATGATCTTGCCATTGATAAAAACTAAAGCTGGTCTGTCTTTATTACAGCTAATAAGGATCTGGGGTCTTTTGCGAATATTAAAAAATTCTGGCAGATTCAATTTTAATAATATTAACCAAAACTTAAATACACAAAGTATTTCTATTGAGGAGGCATATAAAATTTTAAACTTAGACCCAGCAAAAAAATACTCAAAAGAAGAAATCTTATTCTCTTATAAAAAAATAATGAAAAAAATTCATCCAGACGTTAGCCCGGAACTTTCAAGACTTGCATCCATTGTAAATGAGGCAAAAGAAGTAATTTTAAAAGATTTAAGTTAATAAAAAAATTTTTTAATTTTAATTCTATTATGTTAGGTATATAAAATAATTTTTATGTCAAAAAAAATTGCATTAATTACTGGTATATCTGGTCAAGACGGAGCCTACTTAGCAAAATTTCTGTTAAAAAAAAACTATACTGTTATAGGAACTGATAGGCGATCTGCAAGAAGTAATAACTGGAGACTTTTAGACTTAAAAATTTTTGATAAAGTAATTATTGAAGATTTAGATATAACCGAAATAAACAATTTAATTAGAATTTTTCAAAAATACAAAATTGACGAAGTATATAATTTAGCTGCACAGTCTTTTGTGAAAAGCTCGTTTGAAAATCCAATACAAACTTCAATTGTAAATGCATTGTCTCCACTGAGTTTTCTTGAAATTATAAGAAATCAAAAAAATAAAATTAAGTTTTATCAAGCCTCTACTTCAGAAATGTTTGGAAAACATAAATCAAATAATCAAAATGAGTTGACTAGTTTCCATCCAAGAAGTCCATACGCTACATCAAAAACTTTTGCTCATTATTCTGTTCAAAATTATAGAGAAGCTTATAAAATATTTGCTGTAAGCGGGATTCTTTTTAATCACGAGTCCCCTCTTAGAGGAGAAGAATTTATTACAAGAAAGATTACTATAGGATTATCAAAAATTATATCCGGTAAACAAAAAAAAATTAAATTAGGTAATATTTATGCAAAAAGAGATTGGGGTTTTGCAGGAGATTATGTTGAAGCAATGTGGAAAATGCTGCAAACTAATAAACCTAAAGATTACGTAATTGCGTCAGGAAAAAATTATAGTGTTAAAGATTTTATTAATACTGCAACAAAAATATTAAATCTTAAAACAAAATGGGTTGGCAAAGGCTTAAATGAAAAATTGTACAATATTAAAAATAAAAAGGTAATTATAGAAATCGACAAAAAATATTTTCGTCCTACCGAGGTAGAAACACTTAAAGGTGACTATTTAAAAGCAAAAAGAGAATTAAATTGGAAACCAAAAACTAATTTTAAAACTTTAGTCAAAATGATGGTTGAAGCTGATATGAAAAGAAATTAAGTTAAAATTTAAGTGGCCAATATTTTAATAATTCAAACAAGACCTGGAATTGGTGATTTATGTATATTTTTATCATCTATGCACCAAATAGCAAAGAAAAATGAAAATTCAAATATATTTCTTTTAACAAAAAAAAGGACTCAAGCCAAAAGTATTTTGAAAGATGATAATTATATTAAAAATATCTTTTTTATAGATAGGGATGAAAAAAACTCAAAACATTCTGGAATTATGGGTTTCTTTAAATTAGCAAATGAACTTAAAAAATTTAATTTTGATAAAGTTTATATTATGCACTCAAGTTTAAGATATTTTCTTTTAGGAAAATTTTTAGGTGCTAAGAAAGTATACTCTTATGGTTTGATAAAATCTAATGAAAATATATCAAATAAAATTTTCGAAGTTACAAAAAAATGGTTATTAATAAATGATTACCCAACGAACGCAGAAATTAATTTAAAAATTAATAATAACAATAGTAACAATATTATAATTGGAATAGGATCGTCCGGCCTAACAAGAAGGTGGTCTAGAGAAAAAATAATAAGTTTAATTAACAAAATTAATGAAAAAAAAAGATATACTTTTTTTTTAGTTGCCGGTTTAAATGAAAAAGTGCTAGCTGACGGAATAATTGAAGAATTAGATGGCAAGGCTAATGTTATGTCATTATGTGAAAAAAGTATTTATGATATAATGCTTAAAATTAAAAATAGTAAGTTATATGTTGGAACTGATTCAGCATTTATGCATATAAGCGCCGCTTTACAGGTTAAATCTTTTGGTTTATTTGGTGATACACCTGTAAATTATTCAGAGTACTCAAATTTTATAAATCCAATTTTACCTTTAGGATATAAATCAATATCGCATGATTCAAATGCGATGGACAAAATTACAGTAGACCATGTCTTTAATTGTATCAATGATTCAATATAAAATATATAATTTTTTTTATAATCTTTACTATAATTTGTTTTTATATAAATTTTAAAAATGAGTAAAATTAAAGGGATTTATGCAGCATCATTATCAATACTTAATGAAAATTTATCTTTAAATATTAATAGAACAATTGAACATGCTGAGAAATTAATTGACGATGGTTGTCATGGAGTAGTTATGTTTGGTAGCACCGGACAATCCCAATTGATATCAGTAAGTGAAAAGATACAATTAATTAACAATCTATCAAAAAGTAAATTTAGAGATAAATTTATAATTGGTACTGGACTAAACTCGTTAGTAGAAACAGTTAATTTTATGAAAATTTCAAAGTCTTTAAATTTTAAAGATTTTTTAATAATGCCACCAGCTTATTATAAATATGGCGATGAAGAAGTCATAAATTATTACTCAAGAATTATTCAGGAAATAGGAGATTGTAGAATAATATTATATAATTTTGAAAAACTTTGTGGTTATAAATTTAGTGATAAATGTGTTGTAGAGTTGGTAAAAAAATTTACTAAACAAATTGTAGGTGTAAAAGATAGTTCATACAATTTGTTTGAAAAACTTAAAATTAATAATTTTTCAGTTTTGCCTGGATCAGAGAATAAATTACTGAAAGGACTTGAACTTGGTTGTTCAGGTATAATAACAGCAACCTGTAACGTAACAGCTCCACTTTCAAGAAAAGTATACGATGATTTTTATGAAGGAAATAGCCAAACTATGAATGAAAAATTGTGTGCTGTAAGGAGAGTTTTTGATAAATATAATCTAATTTCAGCTCTTCATACGTATATGTCTGAGAAAGATAAAATTTATAAAAATGTGCTTCCAATTTTAAGTTTATTGAATGAAAACGACAAAAAAAAATTATTTGAAGAATTAGATAAATTAGATTTTAATACAAATAATTAAAAAATTATCAGAAATGAACTTAAGTCAATTTTGTAAAAATTTAGTTAAAGAAGATGGTTTTGTACTGGTTGATGCAAACTTAAAAGAGTATGTAATTGGTAAGCCAAAAAAAAATATTCCGATCAAGCTTAAAATTCTTGATAAAAAACTTCATTATAAATTACTTCTTCTTCCAGACCTATATTTTGGTGAAGCTTATACAGACGGATCTTTAGTAATTGAAAATGGCACTCTTACTGAATTTTTAGATATAGCCATGAAAAATATTGGAAGAGGAGAAATAAATTTGTACGCTAAATTTTTAAAAAAAATCACAGGAACTTACCGTTATATAACAAATTTTAATTTTATCTCAAAATCAAAAAAAAATGTTGCGCATCATTATGATATATCAGAAAAGCTATATGATTTATTCCTTGATAAAAACAGACAATATTCTTGTGCATATTTTAAAAACTCCTCAGATACTCTTGAAACTGCACAAAATAATAAAATTGATCATATAATTAAAAAATTAAATTTAAAGCCTAACCAAAAAGTTTTAGATATTGGGTCTGGTTGGGGTACACTAGCGATCGAAATCGCAAAAAAATCACAATGTGAAGTGTTAGGAATAACACTTTCAGAAAATCAACTAGAACACAGTATTAAAAAAGTAAAAGAGTTAAATTTAGAAAACCAAGTTAGTTATAAATTAATGGATTATAGAGAGTTAGATGAAAAATTTGATAGAATTGTAAGTGTTGGCATGTTTGAGCATGTAGGTAGAAAATTTTACAATACTTATTTTAAAAAAGTATCAAATCTTCTTAATGAGGATGGAGTAGCATTAATACATACTATTGGCTCGATTGAACCTCCTAGGGACCCACATCCATGGATATCAAAATATATTTTTCCAGGTGGATATACGCCAAGTTTAAGTGAGATTATCCCATCAATTGAAAAGTCGGGTTTAATAATATCTGATATGGAGGTTCTAAGAATGCATTATTCCCATACTCTTAGAAATTGGAAAGAAAGATTTATAGGAAAAAAAGAAAAAGTATTAAGTATGTTTGATGAAAAATTTTTTAGAATGTGGGAATTTTATCTTGCTGGTTGTGAAATGGCATTTAAATGGGGAGATCAGGTTGTATTTCAATTTCAATTAAGCAAAAAATTAACTTCTGTTCCAAATACAAGAGACTATATTTATTAGCTAATTATTGATAAATCTAATTTCACCATCTAATGAAAAAAAATAAAAATAAAAAAAGAAAAATAAAAAAAATAAAGAAAAAAATACTTAAAAAAAAAACAATTAAAAAGAAAAAAAAAATATCAAAAAAAAAAAGAAAATTAGTTTTCTTAAATTCAGTAAATAAATCAAACTCAAAAAAGATAATTTTAAATATTGTCAGATTCCAAGAAAAAATAAAATCAAAATTTTCATTTAAATTAGACTTTGACTTTTTTAAAATAGATAGGGCTATACAATCTTTTTTTCAAAAAATAGATACAAAATTTGAAGAATATAAAATTTTAAAAGCAGAGGAAAAAAGAAGAATTAAAATTGAAAAAATAGAAAAAGAAAAAAAAGAGAAAGAACAAATTGAAAAAAATAGAGTTCTTGAAGAAAAAAGAAAATTTAAATTAAAAAAACAACAGCTTAAATATGAAGAGAGATTAGAAAAAGAAAGAGCTAAAGACATAAAATTGTTTTTAAGAAAAGAACAAGCAATTTTAAGAAAAGAACAATCAGAGAGACAAAAAAGATTTTTACAAGAGATTAAATTAGAACAACAAATTGAAAAATTTAGAATTAGAGAAGTTAAAGAATTAGAGAAACTTGAGAAAATATCTCTAAAAGAACAACGTGAGGATTACGCAGGTCTTCAAGAGAGAATTGAAAAATTAAAAGAAAAATACAGATTAATTAGAGACCAAAAAATAAGGGAGAGAGTTGAGTCTTTAGGCGTTAAGATACAAGAGGGAGATAATAGAGAAACTTTATTAGAAAAAGAGAGAAAATATTACTTAGCAAGACAAAAAATAGAATTAGCTTTGGAGAGTTTTTACAGAAGTGCTAATAGCTTGGTATTTCAGCTTAACAAAAGACATTTAACCCGACAAATGTCAATATTTAGATGTATTGATCGTAGATTCGAAAGTGGCGAAATTTTTATTAAATGGGACGAGTCATTAGATGATGATTGGTTGATATTAATATATATAAAAGATAATTCACCTGATGAAGGAATGGTTATTGAGGACAAAACAAATCCTGAAAAAAATTTATCTCATGAGTTTAAACCCAATGAAATATTTAAGGCATCTGACTTGATGGTAGACTCTCTAACTCAACTAGTTTCCAGAGAAAGATCTAAAGAAAAAGCTAATTAAAAAAATTAGTCGCTTACATAAACTGAAACACCTCTATTATTTAAATCTACGTCAAATTTTTTATGTAATGGAGGAAATGCTCTTTGAGAACAATCTAGTCTATCGCAAGTTCTGCAGGATACACCAATAGGTATTTCAGTTTTTTTATCATTTAGATCAACGTTTTCTGTATAAACAAATTCTTTTGCATACTTAGCTTCACAACCAAGACCAATTGATAACATACTTTTTTTTTGCCCATGCCTACCAACACCTTTTTCTACCGTTCTTGCTATACATACATATTTTTCTCCATTGGTCATCTTACTAACAGCCGCTTGAATTACTCCTGGTCTCGAGAAAGCAGAGTAAACATTCCATCTTGGACAAGCTCCACCATATCTTGGTATTTCGATTCCAGACAATGAAAATCTTTTTGAAATATTACCAGCAACATCAACTCTTAAAAAATGAAAAGGTATCCCAGGAAGCTTTGGATCTTGAAGACATGTAACTCTATGCGCTACCTGTTCAAATGATGTTGCGAAGGTATTTTGCAAAAGTTCTAGATCATATTTTAAATCTTTACATTCTTTATGAAATAATTTGTACGGCATTAGAATTGCTGCACCACAGTAATTAAGTAAGGCAATTCTTGTTAATTTTTTAGACTCTTCTGAGGGAAAATTGAATGTAGACAATATTTCTTCAATTTCTTTAAAAGCTCCTTCCTGGGCAATTTGTGCAGCTGCATGTAATTTTTTTGTTTCTAAGGATAAATAGTCTGATAACATCAATTCTTTATTTTTATTGTTAAATATTTTTGAAAAAGGTTTGTCTTGTTCTGGAATTATATCTTTTACAGTAATTCCATATTCTGATTTTAGGAAATCGCATAGAGCGATATATCTTGTCCTATTATTTTGTTTTACCTTATCAAAAATATTATTTGCAAACTCTTCAAGTTTTGGAAAATAGTTTTTATTATCTTGAAGAAAGTCTGATATTACTTCACCGGGAAAAGAATTTTTTCTATTATCAACTATTTTTCCAGAAAACTTTTCTATTTGATTAACTAGTTCATGGTCTTTCTTTTTGAAATTATCACCCAATTTAATTAGCGCTCTTGCAATTTTAGGGTTTGTATTTACCAAATCCTGCACCTCTGGTCCTAAGATATCTAAATCTTCGAATAACTTATCATCTAATAGCTCTGAAATATTTCCCACTAAGTTTAGATCTGATTTTTTTGTAAGATCTGAGACCTCAATCTTTAATTCTTGACAAATTTTTAGTAGTAAATCAGCATCAATTTTTCTTTTTCCACCCTCTATTAGAGTTAAATAACTTGGAGAAATATTTAATTTTTCAGCTAATTTATTGGCCTGCAAACCTGACTGTCTTCTAAAAGCTTTAATTTTAGGCCCTATTTTTAAATCAATTTGACTCATAATTTACTAATTGTAAATTTTGTAAATTTTATTTTACAAAATATTTATAGCATTTACTGGCATTATTAATTTTTTTGTGGATTTTGTCAATATTGTAAATTATAAAATTTACATGGACAAAAACAAAAACAACACTGAAAACAGCTCATACATAACAAGCGATCAAGAGCTTCAAGAGCATAAATCTAGAGGAATATATCTAAGAGATGATCATTGTGATTGGGGATCAAGCGGAATGAATGAGTTTACAAAAGAATACAGTGATAAAGATTAATTTCTGTCCTAATTTTTAACTCTTAAATATTTATAAAGTTTATGACTGCAAAACCTAAAGTTAACTACGACTTAAAAAGATTTGCAGGGATAAAGAGAGATTATACCCCTGAAGAAGTTGAAAGACTTAAAGGGTCAATTAAAATCGAATATTCTATGTGCAAACATCAATCCGAAAAATTGTGGAAACTTTTGAATACTGAACCTTACGTTAACACCCTTGGTTCATTATCTGGAAATCATGCAGTTCAACATGCTAAAGCTGGATTAAAAGCAATTTATCTAAGTGGGTGGCAAGTAGCTGCAGATGCTAATAGTGCAGGAGAAATGTATCCTGATCAGTCCTTATATCCTTTTGATAGCGCTCCGAAATTAGTAGATTCAATGAATAATGCATTAATTAGAGCTGACCAAATTCAACATATGGAAATCAATGATGGAGACATGCAGCCTTCAAATAAAATAGACTACATGTTGCCTATAATTGCTGATGGTGAAGCAGGCTTTGGCGGACCATTAAATGTTTTCGAATTGACAAAGAAATTTATTAAAGCTGGAGCAGCAGGAGTGCATTTTGAGGATCAATTAGCAAGTGAAAAAAAATGTGGCCACATGGGAGGAAAAGTATTAGTTCCCACAGGCACTATGATTAAAAATTTAAAAGCCGCAAGATTAGCAGCAGATATAGCTGACGTTCCATTAATTATTTTGGCAAGAACTGATGCTAATGCCGCAAAGCTAATCACAAATGATTATGATGAAAATGATAAACCTTTTTTAACTGGCGAAAGATCTCCCGAGGGATTTTTCTACGTTAAACATGGGATTGAACAAGCAATTTCTAGAGGCCTTGCTTATGCACCGTATAGTGACCTTATCTGGTGCGAAACTGCAAAACCAAATTTAGAGGAAGCTAAAAAGTTTGCAGATGCAATTCATTCAAAATTTCCTGGAAAAATACTTGCATATAATTGCTCACCTTCATTTAATTGGAAAAAACATTTATCAGATGAAGAAATAGCTTCTTTTCAAGTTAAGATAAGTGAAATGGGATATAAATTTCAATTTATTACATTAGCTGGTTTTCATACTCAAAATCTTGCAATTTTCGAATTAGCTGAACAATACAAATCAAATGGCATGACTGCTTACTCAAAGATACAACAACAAGAATTTGCAAGAGAAAAAGATGGTTATACTAGCGTTAAACATCAAAGAGAAGTTGGAACTTCTTATTTTGATGCAGTATCAAATACTATTAGTTCTGGCAAAAGTTCTACTACTGCTATGGAAGGTTCAACAGAATCAGAACAATTTTAAATATTTTTCCAATGTTTACTTCAGCGCTGTTGTTAACAATTACTTTTATTTTATTTAAGTATGTAATTGCATGGATTAACTATTTTAACCAAATCGATCCAAGAATGCCAAATTCCCTTTGGAGATATACTGATGACTACAGAGTAAAAGATAGAAAAGATCTATATGATTTAGATGATAAGCCTTTTGTTAGATTAAGAAATAAAAGGGATAGCGCAGTGACTATAATGTATTTTATTGTTATTCTTGCTTTTGTATTTTCAATTTATTTAATTACAGGTTTAGTTGATATAATTTTAGCTCGCTTTTAATTTTTGGATTTGATCCCAGGCAGAGTTTATAGATCTCATTTTTTTTTTGCTTTCCTCAATAACTTCCTCCGGCACACCCTTGCTTATTAGTAAATCTGGGTGATGTTCTTTACTGAGTTTTAAGTATTTTTTTCTGATATTTTGTAAACTATCATCAGGATTACAGCCCAAAACAATATAAGGATTTAACTTATCTGAACTTTTTCTACTCTCTTTTATAGAATTAAATTGTGTATTATTAAGCCCAAATATTTCAGCTATATGTTGAATCATGTTCATTTCTGACTGACTAATATTTCCATCAGCTTCAGCAATGTAAAATAAAATATTAATTACTTCTTCTAGTACATTTGGATTACTTTTGTAAATTTGTGATACTTGTTGAGCATAAGGTTCGTAACCTGTACTTTCTTCTTTTGCTTTATTAAATATTTTTCCTACTTGTTCAATTTCATTATCTGGAATTTTTAATTTATCTCTAACAGCAATTAATTCTTCCTTGCTCACTTGACCATCGGCTTTACTAAGTTTTGCTGATAAAACTATTAATGACAGAGCAAAGATCTGCTGAGGTTGAGCAAAAGATCCAAAACCTGAACTTCTAGATCTTGCTCTTGAAATTTTTCCACCTATTAGTGATCCTAGTAACATTCCAAAAGGTCCACCAAAAGAAAAACCAATCATCCCTCCTATCAAGCTTCCCCAAATTGACATAATTTTATTTCCTGTAATTATTTAAAATATACTCCCATTTACCCATTCTCTCATAAGAAATTTTAACTAAAAGTTTTTTTTCTGGATCTAGCCAAATTTCAAAATCTAATTTTTTGTCCTCAGGTAAATTTTGGTTTTTTGATTTTAATCGATACTTTAATGTTTCATAAGATTTATCATCTATAAAAATCGTTTCACTTCCTATTAATTTTACAACTTGTTCTTTTATACTTCCTGAAAGCGGACTTATTTGACTATTAACTGATAATATATTTATATTCCACCAGTTCCCAATCACTTTATCAGTATCAGTTTCTCCTTTAAAAGAAGATCCATCAATAATAAATTTGTTAGTATTTTCGTTAAGCTTTAATTTTACAAATTTTTTTTTTTTATTTTGAATTGTTTTTGAATTAAAATAATACAATTTATTTTTTTTATATTTTTCAATGGAATTGCTCTTTATTGATAATAAATTTACACCAAGTAATTTAACTTCAAATTCTGTCTTATTTTTAACTTCCATTTCATCGTTTTCATACTTAAAAATATAATTACTAAAGCCTATTTTTTCACCATTTCTTAAAACATCCATCTCAATTTTTGATATAGACTTGTAATTATTAGTATCCGCAAAAGCATTTGAACTAACTAAAAGAATTATAAATAAATAAAAATATTTTTTCATTTTATTGGAATTTATCTCACGAAAGTATAAATAATACTTAAATTTATGTTTTTAACTATAAAAAAAATACCTAAAACTTCATGGAGTTCTAAGAAACCATTCAATTTAAAGCCCAAATTTTCTACATTATTATATTTATGCTTTGGCTTGACATTGTTTGGTTTAGGGGAGGGACTTTTGTTAGTTTCATTAACAGGAGCTTCTCCATGGAGTGTTCTTGCAATGGGTATTTCATTACATGTAGATTTATCAATTGGAACAATTACTTTTTTTATAAGCTTAGGAGTTCTACTATTGTGGATACCTTTAAATCAAAAGCCTGGAATTGGAACAATACTAAATGCATTAATCATTGCTATAATGATAGATCTTTGTATTAAATTTGTTCCATCACCAGAAAATTATATTTCACAATTATTACTAGCAATAGTTGCCGTATTAACAGTTGGCTTGGGAGGTGGCATTTATTTAGTGGCTAATTTAGGATCTGGTCCAAGAGATGGCTTAATGGTTGGTTTACAAATTAAATCAAATTTACCAATCGCTGCTGTAAGAGCATTTCTTGAAATTTCTGTAGTAACAATTGGTTGGTATTTAGGTGGAATAGTTGGAATTGGAACTTTGTTATTTGCTTTTGGAATTGGTCCCGCAGTTGCCTTTGGACTTTTTTTGACAGATAAAATTTTTAATTTAAATAAAAAAAAAGGGCAGTAAAAACTGCCCTTTTTGAATTTTTGTTTGAGTATAATGGGGATTACATTCCCATTCCACCCATTCCACCCATTCCACCCATTCCACCAGGAGGCATTCCAGCTGGCGAAGAGTCTTTTTCTTCAGGTTTATCAGCTATCATAGCTTCCGTAGTAACTAAAAGTCCTGAGATGGAAGCAGCATCTTGAAGAGCTGTTCTAACAACTTTAACAGGGTCAATTATACCCTCTTTAAACATGTCTACATATTGTTCACTTTGCGCATCATAACCATTGGAAGGTTTATTTGTTTCTAATAATTTTCCTACAATGACCGATCCATCAACTCCAGCATTTTTTGTTATCTGTCTAATAGGTGCTTGGAGCGCGCTTTTAACAATTTCAACACCTGCTTTTTGATCATCACCTTTTACTTTTACTTTATCAAGATCTTGTGATGCATATAATAGTGCACATCCACCACCAACTACTATACCTTCCTCTACAGCTGCTCTTGTTGCGTTTAGTGCATCCTCAACTCTATCTTTTCTTTCCTTAACTTCAACTTCTGTTGCTCCACCTACTTTTATGACAGCAACTCCACCAGCTAGTTTTGCTAATCTTTCTTGAAGTTTTTCTCTATCATAATCAGAAGTAGTTTCTTCAACTTGTTGTTTTATTTGTGCACATCTTGCTTCTATGTCTGATTTTTTTCCAGATCCGCTCACAATAGTACTGTTTTCTTTATCAACTTTTACTTTTTTAGCTGAACCAAGATCATTCAGTTTTACATTTTCGAGTTTAATACCTAAATCTTCTGAAATAACCTGACCACCAGTAAGAATTGCTATATCCTCTAGCATTGCTTTTCTTCTATCTCCAAAACCAGGAGCTTTTACCGCAACAACTTTTAATCCACCTCTTAACTTATTAACTACCAAGGTTGCCAAAGCTTCTCCTTCAACATCCTCTGAAATTATCATTAATGGTCTTCCTGCTTGCACAACCGCCTCTAACAAAGGAACCATTGGTTGCAAATTAGTTAATTTCTTCTCATGCAGAAGAATTAAAGGATTATCTATCTCAGTCGTCATTTTATCAGCATTAGTTATAAAGTAAGGAGAAAGATATCCTCTATCAAACTGCATACCTTCAACTACATCTAATTCAGTTTCAATACTTTTTGCTTCTTCAACTGTTATTACACCCTCATTGCCTACTTTTTGCATCGCTTTAGAAATCATACTTCCAATTTCTTTATCACCATTTGCAGAAATTGTTCCAACTTGAGCAATTTCATCACTGTCTTTAACTTTTTTTGCAGATGAAATTAATTTTTCCTTAACATGTTCAACAGCTGCTTCAATACCACGTTTAACATCCATAGGGTTCATTCCTGCAGTTACATACTTACATCCTTCCTTAACAATTGCTTGAGCAAGTATAGTGGCTGTTGTAGTACCGTCTCCAGCTTCATCATTAGTTTTACTTGCAACTTCTTTAACCATCTGAGCACCCATATTTTCAAATTTTTCTTCTAATTCAATTTCTTTAGCGACTGTTACACCATCTTTTGTTGTTCTTGGGGCTCCGTAAGATTTATCTATTACAACATTTCTTCCTTTGGGACCAAGAGTAACCTTTACTGTATTTGCAAGTATGTCTACACCTTTTAACATTGATGCTCTTGCATCTGAATCAAATTTAACTATTTTTGCCATTGTATACTCTCCTTAATATTAATATTATTTTTTACTTGAAATACCCATAATGTCTGACTCTTTCATTATGCTATATTCCTTACCATCAATTTTTACTTCAGTCCCTGACCATTTGCCGAATAAAACTTTGTCTCCAACTTTAACATCCATTGGTATGATTTTTCCATCCTCAGTTTTAGCTCCACCACCTACTGCAACCACTTTTCCTTCTTGCGGTTTTTCTTGAGCAGTATCAGGTATGATTATTCCTCCAGCTGTTTTTTCGCTGCTATCTAGAACCTCTATTAAAACTCTGTCATGTAACGGTTTAAATTTCATAAAAACTCCTTAAATATTGGAAAGATATAGATATATGAGGCTCTTATTTCAAGACATTCGAATAAATATATCAATGTAAAAAACTCAAGAATTTAATGCATTTTTGAGCTATATGTCCCAAATGAACTTAAATTTAGATATAAAAGGCTTTAGATCTATAACAAGCAGCTTTGATCTTTTCTTTATAGATATTTGGGGCGTTATTCATAACGGTATTTCAATTTTTCAGGAGTCATTGAATGTTCTTAATGAGCTAGAGAAGTTAAATAAAGAATATATTTTATTAACAAATGCTCCGAGACCAAATTCGACTGTTAAAAATTTTTTAATTAAAATGGGATTAGAAAAAATGAAAACAGATAAAGTTTACACATCTGGAGAAGCAGCACTTCAAAATTTAAATTTAAAATGGAAAAATAAAAAATTTTTTCATATAGGACCTCCCAGAGATTTTGATTTGTTCAAACTATTTGAAAAAAATAAAGTAAAAAATATTGCTGATGCTGATTTTTTATTATGTACTGGTCTTTTTGATGAGCATGATGATCAATTAGATTATTATAAATCATTATTAAAAAACAAGACTAACGTAAAAATGATTTGTACAAATCCCGACCTAGTTGTAGATAGAGGAGAGGTAAGAGAATTTTGTGCAGGATCTATAGCAAAAATTTTTGAAGAATTAGGAGGTTTAGTAGATTATTTTGGAAAACCGTATCCGCTAGTTTATAGTCAATCAACGAATATAAATAATAAAAAAATTTTATGTATAGGCGATAATCTTAATACAGATATTCGTGGAGCAAATATGCAAAATTTTAGTTCATTGTTAATTTTAAATGGAATTCATAAAAAAGAATTTCATAATTCAAATATAGAAAGTTTAATAAAAAAATATAATGTAAAAGTTGACTATATACAAACAACATTCAAATGGTAAATAAAATTGAAATATTTAATTCATTTAAAGTAGATTATAAATTCAAGGGATCTATAATTTTAATTGGTAATTTTGATGGTCTTCATTTGGGACATCAAAAATTATTTAATCAAGCAAAAAAATATAAAAATAAATATAAAACGAAAATCGGTGTAATTACTTTTGATCCAATTCCAAAAATGTTTTTTAATACAGATTTAAAAAACTACAGAATATCAAATTTAAATCAAAAAATAAAATTTTTAAAAAAATTTAATGTTGATTTTATAATTAATAAGAGGTTTGACAGAAAATTTTCAAAAATAAAAAGTTATCAATTCATCAAAAAAATTTTATCCCAAAAACTTCAAGCAAAATATATTTTTGTAAGTAATAATTTTAGATTTGGTAACAAAAGAGAGGGAAATGTTAAACTTTTAAAAAACATGTCTAGTAAATATAATTATAAAATTATTAATCCAACACCTTTAAAATCAAAAAAAAAAGTTATTTCATCAACCCTTATTAGGAAATTATTGCAGGATGGAAAAATTAAAGAAGCAAACAAACATCTTAATAGACCATGGTCAATTGAAGGCAAAGTTCAAAAAGGAAGAATGATGGGTAAGAAAATTGGATTTCCAACATGCAACATAGATATATCAAATTATGTTATCGCCAAACCCGGTGTATATGCAGTTCGTGTTAATCGCCTAGGAACAAAAAATAAACTAAAAGGTATCGCAAATTTAGGTTACAGACCTACTTTTAATCAAAAAAAGATTCTTTTAGAAGTAAATATATTTAATTTTACTGGAAATCTTTATAATAAGAATTTATCAGTTGAGTTTATAAAATTTATAAGAGGTGAAAAAAAATTTAAAGGAATTGATCAACTTAAAAATCAAATTAAGAAGGATTTATTGAAAGCAAAAAAAATTTAAAAAAATATGAGCAAAGACAAGATTAATCTTCCAAAAACTGCTTTTTCAATGAAAGCAAATTTGCCAGCAAAAGAACCTGGATTTGTTCAATATTGGGATAAGATAAAATTGTATAATAAATTAAGAGAGAAAACTAAAGAGAGCGAAAAGTTCGTGTTACACGATGGACCACCTTATGCCAATGGTAATATCCATATGGGAACAGCTTTGAATAAAATACTTAAAGATATCATCACCAAGTTTCATCAAATGGATGGAAAAAACTCAGTTTATGTCCCAGGATGGGATTGTCATGGGTTGCCTATAGAATGGAAAATTGAAGAGCAATATAAAAAAAATAAAAAAAATAAGAATGAAGTACCAATTACTGAATTTAGAAAAGAGTGTAGAGATTTTGCAGATAAATGGATTAAAGTTCACAAAGATCAATTTAAAAGACTTGGCGTAATTGGAGATTGGGAAAACTACTATTCAACAATGAGTTTTGACGCTGAAGCTCAAATAGTGAGAGAACTTGGTAAATTTTTAAAAGAGGGGAGTCTTTATAAAGGTTATAAGCCAGTTTTATGGTCAACAGTTGAAAAAACTGCTTTGTCAGATGCTGAAGTTGAATATATGGATCATACTTCTGATACAATTTATGTATCTTTTCCTATTAAAAAAACAAATTTTGAAGAACTGAACGATTGTGAGATTATTATCTGGACAACTACCCCCTGGACAATTCCTGCAAATAAAGCTTTAGCATTTAATGAAAATTTAAAATATTTAATCATTAAAATTTTAGATAAAAACCAATTTTTGAATTCAAAAATAATTGTTGCAAAAGAATTATTAGACTCATTTATTAAAGAATGTAACATTACAGACTATAAAGTATTAAATGAAGTATCTGGAGATGCTTTCCAAGGAACTATCTGTAAACATCCTTTTTTTGATATAGGTTATGATTATGATGTTCCTATGTTGAAAGCTAGGTTTGTTACTACAGAGCAAGGAACTGGTTTTGTTCACTGTGCACCTAGTCATGGGCCTGATGATTTTAATTTGTGTTTAAATAGTGGGATTAAAGCTCTAGAAACAGTAGATGACGACGGGAGATATACAAAACATATACCTATTTTTGAAGGAACGCATATTTTTAAGGCCAATCCTATAGTCATAGACAAATTAAAAGAAATGAATAGACTTATTGCTAATGGAAAACTAAATCATTCCTACCCTCATTCATGGAGATCAAAAGCTCCTTTAGTTCATAGAGCAACCCAGCAGTGGTTTATTTCAATGGAAAGTCATGGACTAAGAAAAAAAGCACTTAAAGCTATTGATGAAACTGCATTCTACCCAAGCAAAGGAAAAGAAAGAATTAAAGCTATGATTGAGACACGACCTGATTGGTGTGTTTCCAGACAAAGAGTTTGGGGTGTACCACTGCCAATTTTTGAATGCAAAAAAACTAATAAAGTATTAGTTGATGATGAGTTATTTGAAAATATTGCAAAAATTTATGAAAAAGAAGGTTCAGACTGTTGGTTTTCAGATAATCCACAAAGATTTTTAGGAAGTAAATACAAAGCTGAAGAATATAAAAAATCTACTGATATAGTCGAAGTATGGTTTGATAGTGGTTCAACACACTCTTTTGTTTTAGAAAAAAGAGAAGATTTAAAGTGGCCAGCATCAATGTATTTAGAAGGATCAGATCAACATAGAGGCTGGTTCCATTCGTCTTTATTAGAGTCTTGTGGAACAAGAGGGGAAGCGCCGTTTGAATCAATTTTATCTCATGGATTTGTTGTTGATGGGAAAGGTCTCAAAATGTCAAAGTCTTTAGGTAATGTAATTGCACCTGAGGATATTCTCAAAAAATATGGAGCAGATATCCTTAGAGTATGGGTAGCAGCCTCAAATTATGCTGAAGATCTTAGAATAGATCATTCAATACTTGAACAACATGCAGAAGCTTATAGGAAAATAAGAAACACTTTTAGATATTTGCTAGGAAATTTAAATGATAATTTTTCAAAAATAAATTTTCAAAAATTAGAAATCAACGATCTTCCAGAGTTAGAACAATATATGCTTCATAAAGTTTTTATTTTAAATGAAAATTTTCATAAAAATTTTAATTCATATACATTTCACAATTTATATAAAGAATTGCTAAATTTCTGTACAGTGGATCTTTCAGCGTTCTATTTTGATATTAGAAAAGACTCTCTCTATTGTGATGATTTAAAATCTAAAAAGAGAAAAAGTTGTACTTTAGTTCTAAATATAATTCTTGATTGTCTGTTAAAATGGTTTGCACCTATATTATCTTTTACAACTGAAGAAATTTTTAAATTAATAAACAAAGATAAAGATGAAAGTATACATCTAGAAAAATTTGCTGAAGTTCCTAAAAATTGGAAAAACGAAATTTTATTTGAAAGATGGGAAAAGTTAAAAAAAATAAGAGATTTCTCGAATATCAGTATAGAAAGTAAAAGAGCAGAAAAAGTAATAGGTTCAAGCTTAGAGGCAAATATAAAAATAAAACTAAAAGAAGATTTATATGCATTAGCTAAAAATTTTGATTTTGGAGAGTTGTGTATTACATCTGGAGCTGATGTAATATTGGATAATAACTTGGAAGAAGAAATATCCGTAGAGACAGAAAAAGCTGATGGAAAGAAATGCAGCATTTGTTGGAAAATAAGACAAGATAAATGTGAGAGACACATTTGTAATTTTTAAATTATTTTTATGTTGAAAAAAAAATATATAATTTTTTTAATATTGACATTAATAATTTTTATTTTAGATAGATTTTCAAAATATTATATCTTAAACATCGCCGAAACCGAGGGATCAGTAAATGTTTTTGTTAACTCTTATCTAAATTTATACTTAGTTTGGAATACTGGCATTGGATTTGGTTTACTATCTTTTGACCAGTCATTATTTTATAATTTAATAACATCTTTGATTGTTCTAATTAACCTAGCTATTGTTTATATGATTATTAAAACTAATGACATTAGGTCATATTTTTTAGTTTTGGTACTCGGTGGCTCTCTAGGAAATTTATTCGACAGATTGTATTATTCTGCGGTTCCAGATTTCATAGACCTTAATTATGGAGAATTTCATTGGTTTATATTTAATGTTGCAGACATATTTATTACATTAGGAATAATTTGTCTTATTTTTGCTGAATTAATGAATTATAAAAGTGAAAATGAAAATTAGAAACATATTTACTATTTGTTTATTGAGCATTTTTTTAGTTTCTTGCCAAGGTGCAAAAGATGCTTTTCAAAGTAAAAAAAGATCGAACACAAACCAAGAATTTTTAGTAGAAAAAAAACAACCTTTGACTGCTCCGCCTGATATGAATGAATTACCAGTGCCTACTTCGGATGCTTTGGAGGATGAAGGGACTTCAGAAGATGTCTCTGAAGTAAAAAAAATTTTAGAAATAACAGAAAATGAGACAAATAGTCAAAATTCCTCAGGCGATAATTCAACATTAGAGAATTCAATTTTAGAAAAAATTAAAAATTAAAAATGCTTACCAAAAACATAAAGTTTAAGGGATTTAGACATTATGTTAAAAATGATAAAATTAAAAAAATAATCAACTCAAATTGGTTTAAGCAAATTAAATTAATAAAGAGTTTAAATGTAGATTTTAAATATAGTTATTTAAAAAAAGATATACAAAAATACAAAAGATTTAATACGTTCAGAGTTATAGGAATGGGAGGATCAATTTTAGGTTCAGAAGCGATTTATCAATTTTTAAATCATAAAATAAAAAAAAAATTTTTATTTGTTAATAATCTTAAACTCTCTTTATCTGATAGTGATAAAAATAAACGTATTGTTAATATAATAATTTCAAAATCAGGTAATACAGCTGAAACAATCACAAATTCAAATATTTTTTTAAAAAAAAATAGACTTAACAAAAATATTTTTATTTTAGAAAAAAAAAACAGTCATTTATCAAAAATAGCTGAAACGATAAAAGCAGAAATTTTTGAGCACAAAAATTTTATAGGTGGAAGATATTCAGTTTTATCAGAAGTAGGAATGTTACCAGCTGAGTTAATGGGTTTGAATGAAAAAAAGTTCAAAAGGTATAACTTTTTAATTAAAAATAAAAATTTTTTAAATCAATTAGTTGTAAATGTAAGCACTATTTTAAAATTGATTAGTCAAAAAAAATTGAACTCAATAATTTTAAATTATGATGATAAATCGAACAATCTTTTTCAGTGGTATCAACAATTGGTTGCAGAAAGTCTTGGAAAAAAATCAAATGGTATTCTTCCATTTATTTCAACAATGCCAAAAGATAATCATAGTTTAATGCAACTTTTTTTAGATGGTCCAAAAAATAATTTCTATACATTTTTTAATGTAAAAGAAAAAAAATCCAAAAATAAAAACTTATATAAATTAAAAAATGCTCAATTTGAAGCTACCAAAATAGTTTTTAACAAAAAAAAATTACCATTTAGAACTTTTGAAGTATTAAATAGAACCGAAGAAACAATGGGAGAACTGTTCAGTTTTTTTATCTTAGAAACAATTTTGTTGGGAAGAGCATTAAATGTAAACCCTTTTGACCAACCATCGGTTGAGTTAATTAAAAAAGAGACAAAAAAAATATTATTTTGATTTTAAAAAAATAATTTTTGATATCCCATAAATTCTTTCTTCTACTTTACTAAAATTTTTTGTAAGAATGTCTTTATCCAGTTTATTTCTATGAAGAACAAAAAGACCTGTTTTTTTTAAAAAGTTTAAATTTTTTATTATTGATAATAGTTCATCAATTTTTTCTTCTTTATATGGAGGATCAGCAAAAATTAAGTCGTAGTTTCTTTCAAGCCCAGAACATTCATTTAAATCAAATATATTTTTTTCTATTATTTTATAACCACTATTTAATTTTAATGATTGTAGATTTTTTTTTAAAATTTTTACAGCAGGACTATAATCTTCAACGAAAGTTACTTCCTTAGCATATCTAGATATACATTCTATACCAAATGAGCCAGATCCAGAAAATAAATCTAATACTTTAGATTTTTCAAATTTTATTGATAATTTCTTAGAGTGTAAAAATAAATTAAATATCGACTCTTTGGTCATATCTTTAAGAGGACGAGTGTTTCTATCAATCGGTTGAACTAATTTTTTACCTTTAAATCTTCCTGAAATAATTCTCATTTCTTTATCGCTCTAAAACCAATGTCTCTTCTGTAATATTTATTTTCCCACTTAATATTATCAAGAATTTTTAATGCTTTTTTTCTAGCCCCCAATAGATTTGAGTCAACAACTGTTGAATTTAAAACTCTTCCACCATTAGATAGAACTTTTCCATTTTTACTTTTAATTGTTCCAGCGTGAAATAATTGCTGGAAGTCAGTGTATTTTATTTTATTCAAATTTTTTATTTCCTTATAATTTTTAAATTTACCTGGATAACCTTTACTCGCAGCTACTATTGTAATTCCAGGTTTTTTAATCCAAGATATTTTTTGATTATAAAGATTTTTATTTAAAGTAGATAAAATTAAATCTAGTAAATCATTTTCAAGTCTCATCATTAATATTTGACATTCAGGATCGCCAAAACGAATATTGTATTCGATTAATTTTGGTTCAGATTTATCAATCATTAACCCTGCATATAATATTCCTTTATATGGGCAACCAATGGAATTCATTGATTTTATTGTCGGTTTAATTATTTTTTTTAAAATTTTATTTTCAATATTTTTAGATATAATTTTTGAAGGAGAGTATGCACCCATACCACCTGTATTAAGACCAGTGTCGTTTTCACCAATTCTTTTATGATCTTGAGCAGTTCCGATAGGTAGATAATGTTTTCCATCTGAAATTACAAAATAGCTTACTTCTTCACCTTGTAAAAATTCCTCAACTATAACTTTTTTTGAAGTTTTAAATTTTCCATTGAGTATTTCTAAAATATCTCTAAGCGCTTCTTTTTTATTTTTACATATTGTTACACCCTTACCAGCAGCCAAACCATCAGATTTAACTACTACTGGAAATTTAAATTTATTAATTATTTTTTCTGCTTGATTTGTCTTAGTAATTTCCTCGTATTTTGCAGTAGGGATTTTAAAATTTTTACAGAACTTTTTCATAAATAATTTTGACCCTTCTAATCTTGATGCTTTTTTACTTGGTCCAAAAACATTTATATTTTTCTTTTCAAAATAATCTACAATTCCATTTACTAATGGAATTTCTGGGCCTACAACTAATAACTTAATATCTTTGTTTTTAACTTCTTTATAAATTTTTTTAAAATCATTTATATTAATATTTATATTTTCAGATATTTCAGAAGTTCCAGCATTACCTGGGAAACAATAAATTTTATCAATTTTAGAAGATTGTTTTAATTTGTAACATAATGAATGTTCTCTGCCACCACTTCCAATTATTCCAATATTCATGTAATAGTTTATAAACTATAAATGTTTAAAAAATTAGCAAAATTAAAATATCTTCCTAACAACTTTGAAATAATAGAAGAAGGCGATCATGTCGTTTGTGCAGTCTCAGATAAAAAAATAAGTCTTGATAAGCTTACTTATTGGAATGTTGAGTTACAGGAACCCTATTTTTCCTATATTGAGGCATCAAAAAAAAGAACTTAAATTTTATAGAGCTATTTCCATCTATTGTGCGTCCATATCCACTGATCAACATTTTTTAAAATCATATTTTCTAAAATTGAATTCAATTTTAAAGTGATATCTTCTAAATTATCTTTTTTTTCAAATTTAATTCCCTTTGAGAAAGTTATTTCAAAATTAATCTTATTTTTTCTTTCAATGTATACAGGAATAACCTCACAGTTATATTTTTTTACTAGTTGTGCTGGGATAGTTGTTGTTGAGCATTTCCTATTAAAAAAATTTACTTGTATACCTTCACTAACCCTTTGGTCGATCATTAAAGCAATCGATGAACCATCTTTAAATAATTCAAGCATTTCTCTAGTTCCAGATCTACCTTTTTTTATTTGTTTTTTACAAATATAATTTTTTCTAATTTTTTCCATTTTTTTATTAAGAAAAATATTATTTAAAGGTCTATAAATAGCAGCAACATCAATACCATAACTTTCAATTTGCATAGCCATAAGTTCAAAATTATTAAAATGGCCTGAAATAAAAACAACCTGTTTTTTATTTTTTTTTATATCTTCCAAAACCTCAGTTCCATTTACTTTAATGTGTTTTTCGAGAGTGTTATTTTTAAATTTTTTAATATAAGGATATTCGGCTAAAATTCTTCCATAATTACCCCACATATTTTTAATTATTTGATTCCTATCTTCTTCGGAGTTTCCAATTTTTGAGTTTTTTAAATTATTTTGGATTTTTGATTTATTTCTAAAAAAAGGACCAAAAATTATACCAACTAACTCCCCTAGATTTGATGCATTTTTATAGCCGATAATTTTAAAAATAAAAAAAAAAGCAGATAGAAATATAAATTCAAAAAAATATTTTATTAATTTCATATATAATTTTTAATCAAACTTTTAAAATCTTCTTTATTTTCAATTTCAAGACTGACTTCTACACCTTCACAATACGCCTTTTGTTCATTGTTCATTCTACAATAGTCTTTTTCAGTTGTAACAATTTTTGTAGAATTATTCTTCTTTATTCTATCAAAATCTTCTTTTGAGTAGGTATGATGGTCTGGAAATGAAAAACTTTCTTTTAAATTTAATCCATTTTCTTTCAATAAATCAAAAAAGTTAGAAGGATTCCCAATTCCAGCAAAAGCTGTTATCTCTTTATTTTGTAATTTTTCTAAATTTTTAATTTTATATTTTGTGTAAAATATTTGTATGTTTTTTTTTTCTAAATATTTTTTAATTTTATTTTCAAATTCTAAATTTTTATCTCCATTAATAAAAATACAATCTGCTCTTAAAATTGATTTCATGTATTCTCTAAGAGGTCCTGATGGAATTAAAAAACCATTTCCAATCAATTGTTTTGAATTAAAGCACAAAATTGAAAAAGTTGGTTTAATGGAAAAATCTTGAAATCCATCATCCAGAATTGCAATATCATGTTTTTTTAATATTGCGTTTTTAATTGCTTTTGTTCTATTTTTATCCACAAAAATTGCACCTACTTTTTTAAGCATATTTATTTCATCAGACAAATACTCATAATTCTTTTTTATAATGGAAGGATTTTTTCCCATAGATTGAACTAATCTATATATTTCTGACACCAAAGGTGTTTTCCCTGTTCCACCAATATAAATATTACCTATACATATGACTGGAATTTTAAAGTTTTTACGAAATATTAAAGTTTTATAAATTTTATCTATAATAGAAAGTATTAAATAAAGTGAAGATATTGGAAATAATAAAATAGACCAAATTGATATTTTTTTATCATCCCAAAATTTAGGTTTTTTAAATTTCATTTAGTAGTATTTTTTAACTTCTTTGAGATTTTCTATTAATATTTTTTTTCCTATATCATTTAATTTTTTAAAATTTTTATTTATATTCTTTTTTTTATTTAGATTTAGAATTATCTCTTTTTTCGCTTGATAAATATTATTTATTTTTGAAGAAATATTTATTTTATCTAACAAATTATAAACCTCTTTAAAATTATCAGTATACGGACCATGTATTACTTTGCATCCCAGTCTAGCGGCTTCAAGAGGGTTCTGTCCACCATGTTTTACTAAAGATCCTCCTAAAAATACTACATTACAAACTTTCATAAATGACTGAGTTTCGCCATAAGTGTCTACAAGATAAATGTTAGTTTTATCATCTATTTTATCTAGTGAACTATGTAGATAAACGGAGAGTCCTTTTTGTTCTAATTCATTTTTTATTTCAATACAACGGTGGGCATGTCTTGGAATAATTATAGCTATACTATTTTTATAAATTTTTCTTAATTTATCATAAATTTTTGAACACAATATTTCTTCATTATTGTGTGTGCTTATTGCTCCAAATAATATTTTTTTTGAAGATAAAAAATTTAATTTATTTTTATCTATATAGTTTTTTTTATTAATATTTGGTTCAGAAAATTTTAAGTTACCTATTTTTTTTACTTTTTTAACCCCAAGATATTTTAGATAATTTATAGTTTCATTATTTTGCGCTAAACATATACTAAATATATTGAATAATTTATTAGAGAGACTTTTAACATATCTCCATTTAGTAAATGTTTTTTTAGTTATTCTAGCATTTAGCAAGATTACATTTATATTTCTATTTTCTATATTTGTAATCATGTTTGGCCAAATTTCAGATTCAATGAATAATACTAAAGAAGGTTTCCAATAATTAAGAAATTTATTAACTATAACATTAGAGTCTATTGGGAAAAATTGATGTACAGTTTTTCTGAAATTAAATTTTTCAAATATTTTAGATGAACTTAATGTGTTGGAAGTCACTAATATCTGATCAATGCTTTTATCTTTTTCTAATTTTTCAATTAAAGGGACAACGCTTAGAGTTTCTCCAACACTTGATCCATGAAACCAGACTAATTTTCCAGATTTTCTTTTTTTTGAAGGTATTGAATATTTTTCTAAAAATCTTTTTGGATGTTCTTTATTTTTTATTATTCTAAAAATAATTATTATTGGAGATATTAATAAAATAAAATTTATTAATAAGCTATAAATTAATAACATTAATCTCTTCTAATTTGTTTTTCATAAAAATTCTTATAAATATCTGAAGATTTTAATAATTCGTCATGTGTACCTTGTCCTACTATACTTCCATGATTTAAAACATATATATTTTTTGAGTTGACTATCGTGGAAAGACGATGAGCTATTACTAAAGTTGTTCTACCTTTAATTAAGTTCTTAATAGCCTCTTGAATTTTACTTTCTGTTTCCGAGTCTAATGATGAAGTAGCTTCATCTAAAAGAATAATTTTGCTTTTTTTAAGCATAGCCCTCGCTATTGAAAGCCTTTGTTTTTGACCTCCCGATAACCTAACACCATTTTCTCCAATTAAGGTGTCAAATTTATTTGGTAAATTTTCAATAAATTCATTACAGAATGAATGTTTTGCAACATTTATAATTTCTTGATCAGTTGCGTCTAAATTTGCGTATGCAATATTATTTCTTATAGTATCATCAAACAAAGTAATATCTTGATTCACTAAAGAAATACTAGATCTAAGAGAGTCAATTTTTAAATTATAAATTGATTGATCGTCAACTTCTACATCCCCAGAATTACAATCATAAAATCTTGGAATTAGATTTAATAATGTAGATTTTCCAGCTCCACTATGGCCTACGAGAGCAGTCATTTCTCCTCCTTGGATATTTAAGTTAACATTTTTTAATACCTCTTCACCATTACTATCGTTATATTTAAAACTTACATTTTTAAAATTGATATCACCTTTAGTTAGATTTAATTTTTTACTATTTTCTTTTTCAGTGATTGAACTTTTATTATCAATTATTGGTAATATTCTTCTTGCGGCTGATAAACCAAGGCTAATCCCCATGTTTGCTGTAGCCAAGGTTCTTACTGGTTGATAAGCCAACATCATCGCTGCTAAGAATGAAAAAAAATTATTTATTCCTAAAATTCCATCTACCATTAATTTTCCTGAATAATAAATAAGTCCCGCGATCATTATTCCTGTCAAAGTTTCCATTATTGGAGTTGATCTTACAAGAACAGTTTGGATTTTAGTTGCTCTATCTTTTAAATCATCAATTAATTTTTCAGCTCTATTAAATTCATATTTTTCTTTTTGGAAAATTTTAATAATTTTGTGATTTTTAAAAATTTCTAATAAATAAGATGTTAAAATTCCTGATTTTTCTTGAGCTTGCGTTGAGACCTTTCCAATTCTTTTTCCTAAAGATTTTGCAGCATATGAGGCCAAAGGTATCATTATTAAAGCAAAAATAGCTAACCTCCAGTTTTGATAAAACATTACACCAACTAAACCAATTAAAGTTAACAAATCTTTAGTTAAGTTTAGAATTGTATTGCTTACCAGGTTGGTAATTAGTTGAATATCATAAGTAATATGTGAAATTAATTTTCCTGAATGTTTTTTGTTTATTGTTTCATTATCAGAATTAATAAGAGATTTAACTACTTGATACTGTAAAATTTTTGTTACCTCAAACGCAACTTTGATTAAAATTGTTTTAGCTAAATATAAAGATGCACCTTTTAAAAAAAAAGCGATAATTATCGCTAAAGGTATTATGAATATTAATGATTGATCTTTTTCTATAAATATTTTTTTTATAGCTGGATCAAGTAACCATGCAATTGCCGAGGTACTACCGGCAACCAATAGTGAGAAAAGAATTGAAATAAAAATTTTTGGTAAAAATTTTTTTGTATATTCATTATATAATCTTTTTAAAGTTTCTAAATTATTCATTACAAGATTTTTCCAACTAAAATATTTAAAAATATTAATAAACCAATTAAATTATTTGACTTAAAAATTTTAAGACAAATTTTTGGTTTTTTTATATTTAAATTTTTTATTTGATAAATAAATAAATGATATGCAATAATAATTAAACCTATAAAATATATATAACTAAATTTCATATATATACCTGTAAAAATAAGTGATAAAGAAGTTATTGAATAACATAAATATAAAAATTTATTTGGGTTATTTTTAAATTTTATAGAAGTTGATTTTACTCCAATTATTTCATCATCTTTAATATCTTGATATCCATATATCGTGTCATACCCTAGTGTCCAAAATATGGCCCCTAAATAAAATATCAGAGGTATAAAACTTATGTTTTCTTGAATAGATGTCCATCCTAAAATTAATCCATAATTAAATGTTATCCCTAAAAATAGTTGTGGCCAATATGTAAATCTTTTCATTAAGGGATAAGTAAAGGCTAAAGGCATCGATACTAACGCTAGAATTATAGTTAAATAATTAAAATTTATTAAAACAAAAAATGCTAAAAGACATAAAATAATTGTAAAGGTGAATGCATCTTTTACAGAAATCTTTCCTGATGCTATTGGTCTATTTTTTGTTCTTTGAACTTTTTTATCAAAATTTCTGTCCACAATATCATTTACAATACAACCGGCAGATCTCATCAAAACTGATCCTGCAAAAAATAAAAATGTATAAAATAAAAATAATTTTATATTTTGATTGAAATCATAGGATAACGTAAGCCCCCATAAACATGGCCAAAATAACAACATGTAACCTATTGGTTTTTTAAGTCTTGTGAGATCAACAAATAGATTTAAATTTTTCATTAAAATTTACTTGTAAATAACAAAGCATAGATTCATAATCAAATTGATTCGTATGAATATAGATTACACAGTAACAGCACTGATGTTTCCAGCGATCCCACTTATAATGAGTGTATATTCTAATAGATTTCATACTTTAAGCTCACTAATTAGAAAAATTCATGACGAGTATGTTTTTGAAAAACATACGCCGCCAGAGTGGAAAGATCAATTAAGAAACCTTAATGATAGAATAGGGGTAATAAAACTATCTGTAATGTTTGCAGCATTTGGTTTTTTATTTAATATGTTAACTGTATTTGCTCTTTACTTAGAAAGCTTGTTTGTAGCTAGAATTATTTTTGGATCATGTTGCCTATCAATGATGATATCAATTATATTTTTTATAAGAGAAATTCAAATATCAACTAAAGCTTTAAAACTACATCTATCAGATATGGATGTACAGTTTAAGGAATAATAACAGCGGGACCTAAAATTTTTCTTCCCTCCAAGTCCTTATGAGCCTGAATAACATCTTCAAGTTTATATTTTTTAAATATTTCAATCTTTATTTTTCCTGAGTGAATTTTTTCAAACATTATTGATGCAGCTTCAGCCAATTCTTCTTTCGTACTTAAATATTGTTGCATAGAAGGTCTTACTAAATACAAGCCTTTTGGTTGTAGCATTTTTGGAACGTTAATATCTGAAAGTGGTCCAGACGCATTTCCAAATGAAACCATAAATCCTCTAGTTTTCAAACATTCTAATGAACCATTCAATGTATCTTTTCCAACACCATCATAAACTACTGGAACACCTTTCCCATCAGTTATTTCTTTTACTTTGTTTGCAAAATTATCTTTCGAGTAATTAATTACATAATCGTATCCACATTTTTTGGCTACTTCAATTTTTTCATCTGATCCAACAGTTCCTATTACTTTACACCCTAAACTTTTTGCCCATTGACCAAATATCTGTCCTACACCACCTGCAGCGGCATGGAACAAAACAGTTTCACCTGATTTAACTTTATATGTTTGATGTAATAAATAATAAGTTGTTAAGCCTTTTGTCATTAAAGTTGCTGCAAGCTCTAGATCGACACCATTAGGAATTTTAACAATTTTACTTGCTGGAAAATTTCTATGAGTTGAATATGACCCTAGAGGTATCGCTGCGTAAGCTACCTTATCTCCAGCTTTGAAATTTCTTACGTTAGAACCAACTTCTGTAATAACCCCAGATCCTTCGAGTCCTAAACCAGACGGTAGTTTTAATGGATAAAGACCTGATCTATGATAAGTATCAATGTAATTTAGACCAATTGCTTTTTGTTCAATTGTAACCTCATCTGTACCCGGTTTGTCTAAGGTAATATCTTTAAGTTTTATTACCTCTGGACCACCTGTTTTATCTAATTCAACTGCTTTCATTATTTCACAAAAGTACCATTATGATAATCATCAATTGCTTGAAGTATCTCTTGTTTAGTATTCATTACAAATGGACCACCCCTAGCAATTTGTTCACCGATTGGCTTACCAGATATTAATAAAAATTTAGCTTTAGTTAAAGCAGATATTTTAAGTGTTTCACCTTTAGTCAAAAGAATTAGTGTTGAATCCTTAACATTGCTGTGTGACTTGTTACCAATTTCTATTTCACCATCAATTAAATAAATAAATGAGTTATGAGTTAAAGGTAAATCAAAACTAAATTTTTTATCTTTTTCTATTTCAATATCAAAATAAATAGGCTCCACATTGTGTTTTTTTATAGGACCTTCAGCTTTACCGAATTTACCAGATATTACTTTTACAAATTTATCTTCATCTTTATGAGTACTCATTTTATTGGAATCAATATAATGATATTCAGGTTTACTCATTTTCAAGTTTGCAGGCATATTGATCCATAATTGGAAGCCATGAAGTTTACCTTCTTTCATTGCAGGCATCTCTGAATGAATAATTCCACTTCCAGTTTTCATCCATTGAACATCTCCAGCGCTCATCCTTCCTTGGCCACCTGTACTATCTTTATGTTCAAAATCGCCAGCCAGCATATATGTAACAGTTTCAATACCTCGATGTGGGTGAGGAGGAAAACCTCCAATATAATCATCTTTATTTTCTGATCCAAATTCATCTAACATTAAAAAAGGATCAAAATAATTTGGTTCAACTCCAATACTTCTTTTTAACTTAACCCCTGCACCATCTGAAGCCAGGATTGGGTTAATAATTTTTTTTACTTCAATATCTGACATTTTATTTATTAAATTTATTGTCTAAACTCAAACCTCTTGCTCCATTTATAAAAAGAAATAAAAAACCTCCAGCAAGGGCAATATTTTTTAAAAATGATGTTAATTGCATCTGATTACTAAAGTCATTATGAAATATAAATGCGGTTGCAATGCAAAATAAACTTAATAATGCGGCAGCTATTTTTGTTTTGTAACCAACTATAATTAAAATTGGACCTAGAACCTCTAGAATAATTGCAGGAATTAATAAAACTCCAGGCATTCCATAGCTTTCCATCCAATCTATCGTTCCATCGTAATTATATATTTTAAAAATTCCATTTAAAAGGAATAGTACTGAAATAAGAATTCTGCCAATTAGATCTACTATATTTATCATAAAATTACTTAACTAAATTTTTTTTTATAAAATATCAAGTAGTTGATTTAACTCATTGATTTCTTTTTTAGGTTTATAATCAAGATAATCAAATATATTATTGTTTCTGTTTACCCAAATAGAACTAAATCCATAATTACCACCCCCCGAAACATCCCACGTATTTGCGCTTAAAAAAGCAGCTTCTTCTTTTTTAATATTATATTTCTTTATTGGCATGTCATAAACCATCGAACTTGGTTTATATATTTTAACTTCTTCTATCGAAAAAATATCATCAAATAAATTGTTTAAACTATTACTTTTAACCAATTCATTGAGTAGAGAAGGTGTTCCGTTTGATAGTATGGCTAATTTATATTTTTTTTCTTTAAGCTTTTTTAAAGTTTCTTTAACTTCTGGATAAGGAGATAAAACTTTATACAAGTCTAATAATTCATTTTTCATCTCTGAGTTTATATTAAATGCTTTCATGGATTTAGCTAAGCTGTCCTCTGTTATTTGCCAAAAATCTTTATGTCTATCCATTAAACTTCTGAGCCATGTATATTCTAACTGTGTTTTTCTCCAATAATTTGCAAAATTTTCCCATTTATCTCCAATTTTACTTTTACATTTTTCTGCTGCAGAATTTACATCAAATAGAGTTCCATAAGCATCAAAAATTATTGCTTTAATATTTTTCATAAATTAACTTGTTTAGATGAGCAATATTAGATTATTTTTTAAAGAAAGTTTATCATTAAATTTAAATTCTACTTTAGATAAGTCTCAATCATATTATTTATTAAAGGTAATGAGAATAAATATAGGTAAAACATTTTCATTATTTAATCAAAGTGGAGAGTGGGAAGCAAAAGTAGATAATATAAATAAAGGTAATGTAGAGTTCACAATTATTAAAAAAATAAGATCTGCCGAAAGTACAAAAGAAATTTGTTTAGCATTTGCTCCAATTAAATTAAATTATTTAAATTTAATGATACAAAAAGCAACTGAACTTGGGATAACAAAATTTATCCCAATTTTAACTGATAGAACAATAGTTAGAAAATTAAATTTAAAAAGAATTAATAAAATAATAATTGAGGCCTCAGAGCAAAGTAATAGGTTAAATGTACCAGAATTTCATGAAATAATTAAATTTGATGAATTTATTAAAGAATATAAAAAAGCAAAAATAATTTTTGGAGATATAAATTCCAATAATAGTAATTTAAGTTTAAAAAATTCAAATTCAATTTGTATATTAGTTGGTCCAGAAGGAGATTTTACAGTAGAAGAGAGAAATAAAATTTTAAAACTTGAAAACATAACATCTCTTAAAGTTAACGAAAATATTTTAAGATCCGAAACTGCTGCATTATCAATGATTTCAATAATTAGTTTTAAATTATTATAAGTATTTATTTATTGTATTAAAAATTTTTTCATAATTTGCATGGTGACTTATTCTATCAAGATATTTACCATTTTTAAGCAGTATTATAGAAGAGCTGTGATTAATTAAATATTCACCTTCATCATTAAATATTTTTTCTGATACAATTCCCCAAGACTTTGATAATAAAAAAACTTTTTTAGGATCACCAGTAATTCCATACATTTCATTTTCAAATGTATCTAGATAATCTTTAATTATTTCAGTGCTATCTCTTTCTGGATCAATACTAACAAAAAAAACTTTAAATTTATTTTTTTTGTTTTCTTTTAAATTATTTATTACTAGATCCAAATTGTTTAGTGTCATTGGACAAACATCTGGACAGTTTGTGAATCCAAAAAATATTGCAGTCAAAGGCCCTTCAAAAGAAGTCTCTGTAATTATTTCGTTATTTACATCTTTAAGGGAAAAAGAAGATCCTTGAAATTTTGATAGATATTCCTCTTTTTCATTGTTTACTGAAAGAAATATAGGCAACATAATAAATATGAAAATTGCCAAGCAACCCGCTATAATTGTCACTGATGTTTTTATTTTCATTCTTGTAATATATTTTTAACTAATTATATAAACTTTATGGCATCATTATTAAAGAAACTATTTGGCACATTAATGCAGAAACCTTGGGAGCAAGAACAAGCCGCAATTGATTCTCTGCACGAAGGTTACACTTTTGATTTATCAAATCAGATGTCAGCAGTTATAATTATATTTGGAGTTAGTACAACTTTATTTAGTTTGTTATTCACTGGTTATATTTATTCGTTACCACCTGAACAAGATACAACATTTATAATAAAAAAAAATTTACTGTGGATTAATACTATAGTTTTAATTTTTGTTACTTATTACTTTAATAAAATAAAAAGTGATTTGGAAAAAAATATTACTGATAAAATAAAAACTAATATGATTATAGTTGGTGGTTTAAGTTATTTGTTTTTATTTCTTCAAGTTTTATTTTGGTTTCAATTAATGAATGATGGACACTTTGTTTCTACTAATACCTATTTTTCATCTTACTATTTTTTTACAGGGCTGCATGGAGTTCATTTATTAGGGGGACTATTTTTTTGGGGAAAAGTTAGCTCTAAGATATTTAAATTGGATAAGAAGGATTATGTTAATGAAAAAAAAAATATTAATGCTTTAGCAATTTATTGGTTATTTTTATTTATAGTTTGGATTACTTTTTTTGGATTGATGTTCTTTTTTAATGATGCAGTTATCGCTTGGTGTAAAGAATTGATTTCTTAACTTTAAAGAAATAAACTTAAAATAATTCCTACTAACGCAACTATTAACAATAAAATATTTACAGACCTTAAATATCTTTTTGTTTCTGGCTTAGTCTCTCCCTTTGAAAATTTACCAGCCCCAACAGATATGACTAAATAAAATATAAATACTAAAACGAGTATTACTATAATTATGCCGAACTTACCTATCATTTACATTGAATATACTCATTAATTTGATTAGTTTTTAAGACATTTTGTCATAGGTTTTTATACAATATTTCTTCTATATAAATGCCTTATGCATGCGGGAATTATATTTTTTTTGGTCATCTTAGGATCAATCTTATTCCATATTTTTACTCCTTGGTATTGGACAGATATTGCATCAAATTGGGGAGGAATGGATGATACAATTACACTTACATTTTGGGTTGGAGGTGGAGTTTTTGTAGCAGTTTGTCTTTTCATGATTTATTGTGTTTTTAAATTCTCATACAAAGAAAACAGAAAAGCAGAATATAAACCCGAAGATAAAAAATTAGAAAAAATTTTGACAGTTGCAACTACATTGGGAGTTGCTGCACTTTTAGCTCCAGGATTAATAATATGGAATCAATATGTAAACGTACCTAAAAATGCAATTCACATAGATGTAATGGCATGGCAATGGGGATGGCAATATAGATTACCAGGCGATGATGGAAAATTAGGTACTACCAGTGTAAGAAATATAAATGATAACAATCCTTTCGGAATAAATTTGGATGATCCTTATGGGTCTGATGATATTTTAATTGTAAGCGACAAAATAAATTTAAAAAATAATAGACCTGTAAAAATTTTGTTAAGATCAGTTGACGTTCTTCACAATTGGTATGTTCCGCAATTTAGAGCAAAAATGGATGCAGTTCCTGGAACTGTAACTTTCTATTGGTTTGAACCTAATAAAGTAGGAGAGTACGAAGTTTTATGTGCTGAATATTGTGGTGTTGGACATTATGCTATGAGAGGTATGGTAGAAGTCCAGGACGAAAACAGCTATGAAGAATGGCGAAATGAACAAGAAACTTTTGAAAGTTATGTGGCAAAGCAAAAAAATATTGAATTAGAAGAGAAAAAATTAGCAAAAAAATAATTTAAATGAGTAAAAAAATTATATAAAAGAATAGGAAAATATATGTCAGACGAAATTAACGATAACAAAACAATACAAGCACAATCATCTGAGGTAATGACTGGTGGAAGTGCAGGTGCTACTCCAGATATGGATTATGTAAGACCAGCTGAAATACCAGAACAAGATTTGTATCATGCACATAGTTTTATTACCAAATGGGTTTTTTGTCAGGATGCTAAAGTAATTGGAGTTCAATATTTTCTTTTAGCAACATTTACTGGAATAGTTGGACTAATACTTTCTTGGTTAATGCGTTTACAATTAGGATTTCCTGGTTTAGCTGGATTTATGACAGCTGAACACTACTATCAATTTGTTACCATGCATGGAATGATAATGGTTGTTTACTTTTTAACTGCGTTGTTTTTAGGTGGTTTTGGAAATTATTTAATTCCTTTAATGGTAGGCGCAAGAGACATGGTGTTTCCATACGTGAACATGTTAAGCTTTTGGATGTTTTTTGTAGCTGTAGCTGTTTTAATGGCAAGTTTCTTTGTTCCAGGTGGACCTACAGGTGCCGGCTGGACACTTTATCCTCCTCAAACAATTTTAGAAGGAACCCCAGGCTCTGGTATGGGGATACTTTTAATGCTTATCTCTTTATCCTTATTCGTAATTGGTTTTACTATGGGTGGATTAAATTACATGATTACAGTTCTGCAGGCTCGTACAAGAGGTATGACTTTGATGAGAATGCCATTGACGGTTTGGGGAATTTTTACAGCAACTATTTTAGCAATGTTGGCTTTCCCAGCATTACTTGTAAGTGCAATCATGATGACTTTAGATAAAGTTCTTGGAACAAGCTTTTTTATGCCAACAATTTTAAAAGCTGGAGAAGTTTTAGAATATGGTGGTGGAAGTCCAATTTTATTCCAACACTTATTTTGGTTCTTTGGACACCCAGAAGTTTACATTGTTGCATTACCAGCATTTGGAATAGTTTCAGATTTAATTTCAGTTCATGCTAGAAAAAATATATTCGGATATAGAATGATGGTTTGGGCAATTGTCGGAATTGGAGCTTTAAGTTTCTTTGTTTGGGCTCACCATATGTATGTAAGTGGAATGAACCCATGGTTTGGTTTCTTTTTTGCAACAACTACTTTAATTATCGCAGTGCCCACCGCAATGAAGGTTTATAACTGGATACTAACATTATGGAGAGGGAACATCAGACTTAACACTGTTATGTTGTGGTGTTTAGGATTTATAGTAACTTTTGTCAACGGAGGTATTACTGGAATATTCTTGGGTAACGTTTCGGTTGATGTGCCATTATCTGATACATATTTTGTTATTGCCCACTTCCACATGGTTATGGGTATTGCTCCACTGATGGTTATCATGGGTGCTGTTTACCACTGGTTCCCTTTAGTTGCTGGAAGATTTTTAGATGAGAAATTAGGTAAGTGGCATTTTTGGCTAACATTCTTAGGAGCTTATTCTATCTATTTCCCTATGCATTATTTAGGATTTATTGGAGTTCCTAGAAGATACTTTGAAATGTATGATAGTCCATATATGACCTCAGCAGTAGGTATGAACGAATTTATAAGTACGGCTGCGTTTATAGTTGGTGCTGCACAATTTATTTTGATTTACAATATTATTAAAACTTTAAAAACTGGAAAAGCTGCACCAAAAAATCCATGGAGTGCAAATTCTCTTGAGTGGTTTACTTCTACAGTACCTCCGGGGCATGGTAATTTCGGAGACAGACTTCCAGTAGTTCACAGATGGCCATACGATTTTAGTGTGCCAGGAGCAAAAGACGATTTTATTCCACAAACAACACCTCCTAGCGAAGTTGTTCATACAGAGGTAGAAAAAACATAGTTTAGAAAATGTCAGATCCAAAAATAGAGGGCTATCAACTTAAACCAGGATTTAGTGGGATGGCTGCGGATACTGGTTCTGACCAAACAATGTTTAAAGGCGTTCATTGGGGCAAAGCAATGATGTGGATATTTTTATTAAGCGATACATTTGTATTTAGTTGTTTTTTAATTTCTTACATGAAAGGAAGAGGATCAACACCAGTAGAATGGCCAAATCCAAGTGAAGTATTTGCGCTAAATGCATTTGGAGTGCCTGTACCTCTTTTATTAATTGCAATAATGACATTTGTTTTAATAACAAGCAGTGGAACAATGGCATTAGCCGTAAAATATGGTTATGAAAAAAATCGAAAAATGTGCGGCTGGTTAGTTTTAGCAACAGCAATTGGTGGTTTAACTTTTGTTGGAATGCAAGCATTCGAGTGGTCAAAATTAATACATGAAGGAGTAAGACCTTGGGAAAATCCATTTGGTGCTGCTCAATTTGGATCGTTCTTCTTTATGATAACAGGTTTTCATGGAACCCACGTATCCATAGGAGTAATTTTCCTTTTTATTTATGCTTACAAAGTATTTGCTGGGCATTACGATGAGAGAAAAAGAGGATGGTTTACTTCAATGAGGGGCGATTATGTAGAAATAGAAATTTTAGGTTTATACTGGCATTTCGTTGATTTAGTATGGGTATTTATTTTCGCATTTTTTTATTTATGGTAATTATATAAATATGGAAGACACAAAAAAAAAGGAACAGGCCTCAACACATAAAATAGGAATTTACCTATGGATATGGGGATTGCTATTTGTTCTAAGTTTTTTTTCATACTTGGTAGACTGGTATCAATTCCAAGGAATGCTTAGATGGTCTTTGATTTTAATATTTATGTTTTTAAAAGCAGGTTTAATCATGGCTTTCTTTATGCATTTATTTTGGGAAAGATATGCGTTGGTAAATGTTTTATTGTGGCCGATGACAGCAATAGCATGTTTTATATTTCTAATGGTTGCTGAATTTGAATACACTCTTTTTAGTAGAATTTTTTATTTTGTTGTTGGGGGATAAATAATATGGATGGATATACAATTTTAGCAGCTTTTTTATTTTTTTTCGTTTTTTTTATTTATATAACTTGGTTTGGATTTTCTATAAAAGTTGAAAATGAAAAGAATGATGGAGAAGAAATAAAAATCAATCCTTACGATAATGTACCACTTCACAGAAAACTCATCGATAAGAAAAACGAAAAAATTGGTTTATTTGATTTAGGAAATCATATTTTAATTATAGGATTTATTTTATTAGTTATATTTGTTTCAATGAACGTGGATTAAAAGTGTCTATTGAAACATTAAAAAATCAAGTTTCCTCATTTAACTTCCAAAGTTATCTAAAATCATTAATTTTATTAATGAAACCAAGAGTAATGTCTCTTGTGATATTCACTTGTGCTGTAGGTTTATTAACTGCACCAAATACAATCCAGATGTTTGATGCATTAATTAGTATTTTTTTTGTAACAATAGGAGCAGGCGCAGCAGGCGCATTAAATATGTGGTATGAAGCAGATCTTGATAAATTGATGACAAGAACTTGTCTTAGACCAATACCTACTGGAAAAATAAATAAAGATCACGCACTTATATTCGGAATAGCTTTATCTTTTGTTTCAATTTATGGACTTTATTATTTTTCAAACTTTTTATCAGCGTTATTGCTTTTTGTGACTATAGCTTTTTATGTTTTTGTTTATACAATTTGGTTAAAGAGAAAAACACCACAAAACATTGTTATTGGAGGCGCTTCAGGA
Source organism: uncultured Pelagibacteraceae bacterium (assembly GCA_902576565.1). GTDB lineage: Bacteria > Pseudomonadota > Alphaproteobacteria > Pelagibacterales > Pelagibacteraceae > Pelagibacter. Next base: position 60,522 of record CACGVK010000001.1, read on the forward strand.
GCATTACCACCAGTTATTGGATGGACGATTGCAACAAATTCATTAACATTTGAACCAATAACATTTTTTTTAATTATCTTTTATTGGACACCTTCTCATTTTTGGGCACTAAGTCTTTATAAAGCTGAGGATTACCAAAAAGCTAAGATCCCAATGTTACCTATTACAAATGGAATAGAGGAAACAAAGAAAAAGATTTTTGTTTATTCTTTGTTTATGCTTCCAATAATATTTGTTCCATATTTTATAGGTTTTGTTGGCGAAGTTTTTTTAGCTACTTCTTTGTTGCTTACTCTTTATTATAATTATGTTTGTTATGATCTTTTTAAATATAAAAGAAATGAATTTGATATAAAAAAGGCAAAAAAAGTATTTGGATATTCAATTTTATATTTATTTTTAATTTTCGTATTATTCTTAATAGATAGTTTAATTTAAAAGTTGCTACTCTAAATTATTTGGTTAGAGTGTTTAATATCATAGATGAAATATATAAGTACAAGAAACAGTTCAAAAGAATATAATTTTGAGCAAATTTTCATTAAAGGCTTAGCTGACGATGGAGGACTTTTTGTTCCTAAATCGTTAAAAAAATTTAATAATGATGAATTAAATAAATTAAAAAATTTAGATTATAATGGTCTATCTACTGAAATAATAAATCTGTTTTCATCAGATTTTATCTCTAAAGATGAACTTTCATCTTTAATTAAAAAATCATATTTGACGTTTAGAGAGAAAGACGTTGTTAAATTTTCTAATGTTGGAGAAATAAAATTATTAGAATTATTTCATGGCCCAACATTAGCATTTAAAGATGTTGCGATGCAATTCATTGGAAATTTGTATGAGTATTACTTAAGTAAAAATGATCAAAAAATTAGCATAGTTGTTGCAACTTCAGGAGATACAGGCGCGGCAGCTATTGATGCAATTAAAGGAAAATCTAATTTAAATATATTTGTTCTACACCCAAATAATAGAATTTCTTCTGTACAAAGAAAAATAATGACTACTGTTGAAGAAAAAAATGTTTTCAATATCGCGATAGATGGAAATTTTGACGATTGTCAAAATATTGTAAAACAAATGTTTTCTGACTTAGAATTTTCTAAATCTGTAAATATGTCAGGAGTGAACTCGATAAATTGGGCAAGAATAATTGCTCAAGCAGTATATTATTTTTATTCGTATTTTAAATTAGGGAAAGAAACAATTTCTTTTTCAGTTCCAACTGGAAATTTTGGTGATGTTTTTGCAGGTTACCTTGCAAAGAAAATGGGATTACCAATTAACAAATTAATTGTTGCAACAAACGAAAATGATATTTTACATAGAGCCATTTCAAAAGGAGATTATGTTTCAAAAGAAGTTAAAGAAACATTGTCACCTAGTATGGATATTCAATTAGCGAGCAACTTTGAAAGATTAATTTACTATGTAAATAATTCTGACTCTGAAAAAACAGCAGAAATTATGAAAAAAGTTAAGCAAAATTCTTATCAAATTGAAAAGAACAATTTAGATATAATTCAAAAGGATTTTTTATCTGAAAGTTGTAATGAACAAGAAACATTAGATATTATTAAAAAAAATTATGAAGAAAATAATATCATATTGGATCCTCATACAGCGGTTGGAGTAGGGGCTGCAAAAAAACTATCTTTTAATGATTGTGTAGTTTTATCAACAGCACATCCATGTAAATTTCCAGATGCTACAAATAGTGCAATAAACAAACATGAAAAATTACCTGATGAACTTCAATATGTGCTAGATAAAAATGAAAACTTTCAAGTATTAAAAAACAGCACAGAGGATGTAAAAAAGTTTGTTAAAAGCAAAGTTTAAAGGTGCGTTCTGTTGCCAGGTGCCCCAAATTTCAAACTATCATCATGATAAATATGAATACAATCAAAACAATTACTGGAGCAAAAAAATATTGCATATTCTAAATATTTTATAAATTTGCAGCTTCTCTAGCAATCAAATCAACTTCATTATTTAACTCATCTGTTGAATGTGCTTTTACCCAATTCCAACTTATTTTAAATTCATTATTTAGAAGATCTAACTCTTCCCAAAGTTCTTTATTTTTAACTGGATGTTTGTCAGCAGTTTTCCATCCATTTTTTTTCCAATTGTGGATCCACTCTGTTATTCCTGACTTTACATATTTAGAGTCAGTAAAAATTTGAACTTTACTACCTTTGGGAATTTTCTTTAAAGCTTCAATTGGAGCAAGTAATTCCATTTGATTATTTGTAGTATTTTTTTTACTTCCTTTAATCTGTGTTTTTTTTCCATCATTAATAATTATTGCTGCCCATCCACCATTTCCTGGATTTTCTAAACAAGATCCATCAGTATAAATCTTAATCATTTAATTATAATAATTTTTAAAATTGTTAAATTGATTATGAACTTTAAGTTTTTGAATATACTCCTTTGGATTCTTTATCTTAATAATAGCACTTTTTGGAGTATTTAAATAATCATAAGTTCTTGTTAATAAATATCTTAGAGCAGCACCTCGGCATAAAACATTTAAAGATTTTTTTTCTTTATCAGATAACCTTCTTATTTTTGAATAACCTTTAATAAGATTTGATGATTTTTTCTTATTAAAAAGAAATTTATTATTTTTTTTATCAAAACATAATGCATTGATACAAATAGCAATTTCATACATTAAAAAATCATTACAAGCAAAATAGAAGTCTATATATCCATGAAATTTATTTTTCTTAAAAAAAATATTATCAATAAATAAATCAGCGTGAATAATTCCATAAGGTAAATTTTTTGGCCATTTATTTTTTATTTGCAAAAAACTATTTTTCATCAAACCATCTAAACTTGAGTTTATTGTTTTAGATTTATTACCAATTCTGTTTAATAGTTTAGGCCATTCTTTTAAAGATAATGAATTTTTTCTATAAAGTTTTATTTTCTTTGACGCCTTATGAAGCTTAGCTATATTTTTTCCAATTTCATAACAGTTATTTGTATTTAATTTTAACTTATCTCTCCCTTCAACAAATGAAACAATAGATGCTGTTTTATTTTTAATTTTAATTAAAAAGCTTCCTTTTTTATTTTTTTGGGGTCTTGGACAGTTAATTTTATATTTATTTAACTTATCCATTAAATTCATAAAAAAAGGTAAATCTTTTGTTTGAACCCTTTTTTCAAAAAGGGTTAGTATGAATTTTTTATTTTTAGTTTTTAAAAGATAATTAGTATTTTCAATTCCTTTTTTAATTCCTTTAAAATAAATTATTTTTCCTAAATTATACTTTTTCTCAATAGATCGAATATCTTTTGGAAAAATTTTTGTGTAAATTGCCATCTAGTTTAATTTTCCTGGAACTTTGAAAGTTATATCTTCTTTCACAATCTCTATCTCATCTATTGATAAATTAAACTGTTTTTTTAAATCTTCGATAAATTTTTCTACTAATATTTCTGGCGCAGATGCTCCAGAAGAAATACCTATAGTTTCACATTTTGAGATTTCATCAATAGGGACTTTGCTATCAGAATGAATAAGAATAGAATTTTCACAGCCTGATTTATTAGCAACCTCTACAAGTCTAACAGAATTTGATGAATTTCTACTTCCAATAACAAAAAACATATCACATTTAGGTGCTATTTTTTTAACTGCAGCCTGACGATTAGTAGTTGCATAACAAATGTCTTCTTTCTTGGGTTCTTGAATTTCTGGAAATCTTTTTTTTAAAGTTTCTACAATTTCTTTTGTATCATCCACAGACAGAGTAGTTTGTGTAACATAAGCTAATTTATTATTATTTTTTTTTGTATAATTTTTTGCATCTTCAATATTTTCAATAAGATCTATTTTATCTTCTGGTAATTGACCCATTGTACCTATAACCTCAGGATGATTTTTGTGACCTATTAAAAGAACATGTACATCACTTTTATTTAAGTTTTCTGCTTCTCTATGAACTTTTGATACTAAAGGACAAGTGGCATCAACAAATTCCATATTCAGTTTAGATGCTTCTTCCGGGACAGACTTTGGCACTCCATGAGCAGAAAATATTACAGGCCTACTTTTATCTTCGATCTCGCTTAATTCTTCAACAAATATTGCTCCAATATTTTTTAAACTTTCTACAACATGTTTATTATGCACAATTTCATGACGAACATAGACAGGAGATCCGTACTTATCTATACTTTTTTTTACTATTTCAATAGCTCTATCAACCCCAGCACAAAATCCTCTAGGAGCAGCTAATAAAACTTTTAAATTTTTATTTTTCATTTTTTTCAATAAGATATTCAAGCAATATATGTGGAAAAGTTAAAGACGCCAATCCAATAAAAATTAGTTTATATATTGTTTCATCTATAACAAATAAATTATTTAAATAATAAAAAGAAATTACATAAATCAGTACTGTCGCAATTGTTAAAGGTAAAGCTTTTTGAATAAACATAAAAGCACCTCTTTTGAAGTTTTTACTTAGTTCAAATATCAAAGAAAACGAATGTCTTAAAGAATGAAGGAAGCAAAAATAAATTGTAAAAGCTAAAATTGGACTAAGAAAGAAATTTAAGATTAAAATAGATATGAAGTCCATCATTATTAAAGATTTAAAATCACTTTCTTGATTAAATGATAATGCGATATTTGATGAAAAACTTAGAAACAAAATTGAATATAAAAATATCTGATTTATTCCAAAAATTGATATATCAAAGTTTAATAGCTTAAAAATATCTGCAGTATCCTGAAAATTAAACAGTAAAGGTGAGATAATAATTATTGATCCTTTAAGTGTAAAAAGTAAATTTATAAAAAAACTTTTCTTTTTAACTAAAAAATCAGTGTCTTCTTTACCAAAATGATAACATGCAACACCTAAAAAAATTGTTAATGTTAATGTTGGTATTAATATCCAACATAAAATTATAAATAAACTTAAAGTTATATATCCAATGTAAAAAACAAATATACTTTTAAATTTTAAAATTTTAAGTAATTTTTTTCCTTTTAAATTATCCAATGCACCATGAGATATTCCGATAGATAAAATTAAAAAAAAACATAAAATTAAATAATCTTTATTTTTTAAAAATTCTAATGCAGATAAAATTATACATATATTAAAAAAAAATAAAGAATGGTAAAAGTTTAATTTTTTAATCATTTTCTATCTTGTAAATAATTCTTTTATGAATATCAATTTTGGCATTTTTAAAATAATTGATAAATCCTCTAAAATATTACTTTTATTTGATAAAAATTTTATAACTGTTTTCGAAGATCCTTTAAACATATCAAAAAAAATTTTAGGCATTTTGTCTGGATTATTCTTAACTACATTTAAAAAAATTTTATCAAGAAACTGATATTTTTTTCCTATATGGTAAATTTTTAAATTTTCGATTTTTTCAATATTATTTTTTATAAATTTACTATGTTCCTGAATATTTAGAAAAGTATAACCTGTACTTAGTCTTGTCATTCCTCCTGCTGATCCAATATTTATTTTATTTTTTTCGGTTTTATTTAACGGATAGAACAAAGGTATTGCTCCTTCTTCTTGATAATTTATTTTGTAATTATTTATTTTAAGTGTTTCTTTGATGTATTTTTCTAACTGAGCATCATAGTCATTTATTGTTTTATCTTTCATATTAGATAGCCAAGTTGTTTCTATTAAAGCCTTATTTTTTGAAAAAGGAAGGGTATAAAAAAAGTGAACATTATCTTTTTGATCACAATCAAAGTCCATTAGATTAAAAATTTCATCATCAAAAATTTCTCTTGAAGTTTCAATTTCTATACCTTTAAAATGTTGCCAAAGATTTGAAAAATTACTGTATTTTGATGGAATGCTATTAAATACAAAAGCATTATCTAAGTTTAATTGATCTGAACTTTTAAAAAATTGTATATTTTTATTCTTTTTTAATTGATCTAGAATTTTATTATAAAACAACCCACTATCAATTGTTTGATAAGGGTATTCTTTATTATGAATTTCTACAGAACCTATTTTAGAATTAACAGAAAAATTATTCCAGCTTTTGATTACACAGTCTTCAAAGTTATGATCTAATACTTTCCAAAAAGACCATGTTTTATCTCTTTTATAACTATCCCTAGTTTCAACGATTGCTAATGTTTTATCATTTAATTTTTTATTTATATCTAGCTCATAAGCGAGCGATAAACCTGCACAACCTCCACCTAGAATAATAAAATCAAAGTCTTTCATCTAAATTTATTTCTTCGTTAATGATATTATATTCGTTTGTTCTTTGATGACTTTCTATGTCTATAAAAAACAGTATTATCAAATCCCACAATGAAAAGATTGTTTGAAATACTTTCCCAAATGAATTTACATAGATTTTTCCTGATTTCTGGTAAGTTTCCATGTTTCTTTTTTGAATTATCTTTCTTCCGATTTGTCTATAAACTCTTCTAGCAACAATAATTGCAAATCTAAATTTAAATGGGATTTTCTTTATAGAGCTAAATGAGCTTTCATAAAACATATCTGCTAGCTTAATTGTTGCTTCTATACTTTCAAAATCAGTTTTAATATATTGTCTATTCATTTTCTGGTCTTCGATTACATCTCTTGCAATATTTGTAAGTTGCATTGCGATACCCAAATCTATAGCACCCTTTAGTGCTCTAGTTTCATTGACATTTAGTATTTTAGCCATCATCAAACCAACTGTTCCAGCCACTCTATAAGAATAAATTAATAAATCTTTTACTGATATAAATTTTATTTTTCTTTTTAAATCTGATTCCACACCCTCGATTAAATCATTTATTATTATTCTTTTAATTTTATTATTATCAGCAAGAACACTCATATCATCAACAATCTTTATATATTCATTTTTATTAATTGCTTGTTTTTCCTCATTATTTAACTGATCAGCATTATTAAAATAATTTTTTATTTCATTAAATTTTTTTGTTTTAACTGTTAAATCTCTTCCTTCATCTACAACGTTGTCCAATATTCTACAAAATGAATATAATTTAGAACAATCGTTATAAATTATTTTTGGTAAAAAAAATCCCGCCCAATTAAATGATTTAGCATAATCAGCAAGATAGTTTTTTTCAGTCATTAAATTATTTTATCCAAAACTTTTGCAGATGATAAAACTCCTGGCACTCCTGCGCCAGGATGAGTCCCAGCCCCCACAAAGTAAAGTCCATCGTATATTTCTGACTTATTATGAAATCTAAAGTAGGCAGATTGAGAAAATTTTGGTTGAATAGAAAATCCTGATCCAAATTTTGTATTAAGCTCTTTTTCAAAATAATTGGGGGTTAAATAAAAATCCTCCACAATATTTTCCTTAAGATTTGGCATGAGATCTTTCTCCATTTTTTTTATAACTAAATCCTTCAATTTTTCTCCCTCAACATCCCAATTAGTATTTGATTGATTATTAGGAACTGGAACAAGAACATAGAAACAGTCGTGTCCATCGGGAGCCATAGATTTGTCAGTAGCTGACGGTCTATGAAGATAATAGCTAATATCATTGTTTAATTTTTTCTTATCAAATATGTCATCTAAATGTTCTTTGTACTTGTTTCCAAATTTAATTGTATGGTGTTCAATGTTGTTATAAGTTTTTTTAGTTCCAAAGTAGTAGACGAATAATCCCATAGAATACTCCATTCTACTTTTTTTCCATTTAAATAAAAAAGAACTATTATTATTTTTATTTAATAAATTTTCGTATACAGCTGGTGGGTCAGCATTACATATAATGTTTTGTGCATTTATGTTTTGCTCATTGCTTAGCTTAACACCTTTAATTTTTTTATTTTCTAAATTTATCTTTGTTACTTCTTGACCTTTTAATATTTTAATTCCAACTTCGTTCATTAATTTTTCTAAACCACTAATAATATTACCTGTTCCTCCCATGGAATAATGAATTCCCCATTTTTTTTCTAAATATAAAATTAATCCATATATCGATGTGGTAGTAAAAGGATTTCCTCCAACAAGAAGTGGGTGCATACTTAACATTCTTCTTAATTTTTCATCTTTTACATAAGAAGAAACAAGTGAATAAACTGATTTATAACTTTTAAGATTTATTAAAGAAGGAAATTGTTTAAGCATAAAAAATGGTTTATCAAATGGAACGTCCGCTAATTCTAGGAAACCTTTTTCAAATATTTTTTTTGTAAATTTAACTAAATTCTCATATCCCTTAACATCTTTTTTATTTATTTTTTCTATTTGTTTTTTCATTTGCTCTTCGTTTCCTGAATAATCAAATTTTGTACCATCTTCAAAAACAAACCTATACCAGGTGTTTAGCGGGGTTAATTTAATATAATCTTTTGGATTTTTATTAAACATTTCGAAAAGTTCATTAATTAAATATGGAGCCGTAATTACTGTTGGTCCAGCATCAAATTTAAATCCATTTTTTTTGAATACTCTAGCTCTACCACCAAGATCTTCATGTTTTTCTATTAGTGTAACATTGTATTTCTTTGCTCTTAATCTAAGAGCCGCAGCTATACCTCCAAACCCAGAACCTATAACAACTGTATCCATAATAATTAATTTATCTTATTTTGAAAAAAAGTAACGAAATTATCTAATTATAACTATGAATTGATTTTTTTAAGTGCGTCTTTTGTTTCTTGCAAATTTTTATCAAATAAAACGTCTAATTTAGATTTATCAACAGATGTTGAAATAATTTTTTTTACTGCATCAACACTTATTTTTATAGATGCATCCTTTATATCTTTAATTGCCGCATCTTTCATTTGAGTAATTTTAGTCTGAGCTAGATTCTTTTTTATTTCAGCCGATTTATGGAATTTATCATTCATTTCTATAATAAGTCTTTCACTATCTTTTTTTGCCTCATCTAAAATTTTTTTACTTTCAGAGTTTGCTGTATCCAACTTATTTTGTGCATTATCTAATAATGTTTTTGTCTCATTTCTTAGTTTCTCACTTTCATCAATTTCATTTTTGATGTCCGAGATCATTTTTGAAAGCAGTTCATTAATTTTTTGAGGAATCTTAAAATATACTAGAGCACCAAAAAAAATTACAAAAGAAACTGCTACCCAAAATGTTGCATCAAACGCCATAGTATTTTCCTCTATTTTTTTTTGACAAGTCTTCAACAATTGCAGAAATACTACTATTATTTACTTCCATACCTATTAATTGTTTTACTAAATCATTCGAGGTTTCAATTGCAATTCGATTAATTTTTTTGGGAGCATTATTTTTTAGATCTAAAATCTCCTTTTCTGCAATTTTAACTTCTTCATTAATTTCATTTTCTAAAGCTTCCCTTTTTTTATTTATATCTTCAAAGATTTTCTTTCTAGCTTCGTTTAAAAGATTTTTAGCTTTAGTCCTGCTATCCAAAATAATTTTTTCAAATTCTTTAATTTTAATTTCACTATCTTTTCTCTGCTTTTCAGCTGCCTCGATATTTTCTAAAATTTGTGATTTTCTTGCTTCTAGGTTACTACTTATTTTTGGTAGTATGAACTTTGATAAAACAACATATAAAATACCAAAAGTTAGTACTAACCAAAATATTTGAGAAAACCAAAATTCTGGATTAAGTTGAGGCATACCCCCACTCTCAGCACTTTGTACATTTTGAACAAGCACAAAGTAAATTAAAATGTTTTGAAAAATTATTTTTTTTAACATCAATTAAAATGCAAATAAAATAATTAATGCAACAACTAATCCAAATAATCCTGTTGCTTCAGCAAGTGCAAATCCCAAAAGTAAATTTGGAAATTGTTTCTGAGCTGCAGATGGATTTCTCATAGCCCCAGAAAGGTAATTACCAAAAATTATACCTATTCCAACTCCTGCGCCTGCCAATGCTATTGCTGCAAGACCTGCTCCAATCATTTTTGCTGCTTCTAATTCCATTATGTCCTCCTTTTTTTAATGGTGTAAATTTAGTGCATCATTTAAATAGATGCACGTTAATATTGCAAAAACATATGCTTGGAGAAAAGCAACTAATATCTCCAAACCAGTTAATGCAACCGAAAAACTTAGTGGAAGCCATCCACCAATTATTCCTAGGCTTACAACAAAGCCGCCGAATACTTTCATCATTGTATGACCAGCCATCATATTTGCAAACAATCTTACTGATAAACTTATTGGTCTACTTAAATAAGAAATAATTTCGATTACTACTATAAGTGGTAATAAAATCATAGGAACTCCACTTGGAACAAAAAGCTTAAGATACCCCAACCCATGTTTAATGAATCCAATAATTGTTACCCCAATAAATATGAATGCTGCTAATACAAAAGTTACAATGATGTGACTTGTAACAGTGAAAGAATATGGAATCATACCAAACATGTTACAAAATAATACAAACATAAATAACGAAAATATAAATGCAAAGTATGGTTTTGCTTTTGACCCAGCAGTATCACTAATCATTTTTGAAACAAAAGAATAACTTAATTCAGCAAGTAACTGAATTTTGCTTGGTACTAAAGAATTTTTTTTTGATCCTAAATTGAATATTATTAGTATTGCAATTGAACTAATTACCATGAATAAACTAGCATTGGTAAATGATATATCTATATCACCTAATTTAATTTCTGGACCAATTCTGTGTACATTGAATTGGTACATTGGATTTGCTGCCATTTTATAATCTACTTTTGCATATTTTTTGCAGATTTGATTACGTTAACTATTCCAGCAACCACACCTACAAAAAAAAATATTAAAATTAACCAGGGTTTAGTACCAAACCAATTGTCTAAAATAAACCCAATAATTGTCCCAACTAGCACCGCAGCCACCAGTTCAGTACTCATTTTAAAGGCTAATCCCAGTTTTGAGGAGGATTGGCTATTTTTTTCTAAATTTTTTTTATTATATTTTTTTTTTGCAATTTCTAGGCGAGTTTTTATTGAGTCTTTTGGCATTGTTTTTTGGCTAAGCGACCATACTTTCAGCTTTTTGCAAATCAACGGCGACTAGCTGGCTAATGCCTTTTTCTGGCATAGTAACTCCATAGAGTCTATCCATTTTAGACATAGTAAGCGCATGATGAGTAACAATTATAAATCTCGTTGAAGTAATTTTTGTTAACTCCTCAAGCAAATTGCAAAATCGTGTTACGTTTGCATCGTCCAAAGGAGCATCAACTTCATCTAAAACACAAATCGGTGATGGGTTAGTTAAAAATACAGCAAATATTAATGATAGTGCTGTTAAAGCTTGTTCTCCTCCAGATAACAAAGTAATAGATTGTAATCTTTTACCAGGAGGACTTACTAACATTTCTAAACCTGCATCTAATGGATCATCAGAGTCAACCAATTCTAATTTTGCATTTCCACCATTAAACAATTTTGTATAAACTTCATTAAATTTTCTATTTACTTTCTCAAAAGCTTCTAAAAGTCTTTCTCTTCCTTTTTGATTAAGTTCATTTATGCTTTCTTTAAGTTTAATTATTGCTGTAACAAGATCTTGTCTATCTTTTTCCATTTTTTTAATTTCACTTTGATACTTATTTGTTTCCTCATCTGCTCTTAAATTTACAGAACCAAGTTTATCCCTATCTCTTTTTTTTGCATCTAATAACTCTTCCTGTGCCACAGCATCAGGAAACTCTTCTCCCTTATCCAGGTTAGAAAATTCAAGAAGATTATTTTCATTTAAATTTAGTTCATCTTGAACTCTATCAAGCAAATCTTCTCTTCTTTTTTTTAATCCATCAATCGTTGCTCCTGAGCTCGCTTTTCTTTCTCTTATTTCTATTGAACTCTCTTTTGTAGTGTCAAGCTCATTTCTAAGCTCATTAATTTTATTATCAACTTGTTCAATAATTTTTTCATTATCATTTCTCTCATGTTCTGAAATTCTTAAATTTTCAGATACCTGACCCTTTTTTTCTGCTTGTGTTTGAGGTTGTTTTTCTAAACTTTCAAGCTTAGAGGTTTGTTTTCTTTTTCTGTCATTAAGTTCATTAATCATTTTTTCTGAATTCATAAGAAGATTTTTCCAACTTTCTATTTCTTTTTCTATAGAATTTATTCTTTCATTTCTTTTTACAGATTCTTTTTTTATATTTTGATTTTTACTAAAGCTATCAGCATATTCTTCAATAATAATTTTAAAGTTATCAAGAATTGTTATTGCTTCATCATTTTTTTTTGCATTAATTAATTCCCTAATTTTATCAATTTCATAATTAAGCTTATAGTTGGCTTTATTCAAATCTTCATTTGATTTCTTTTCAGTATCATAATACTTTGAGTCAATTTCTATTAATTCATTTTTTTCTTCTTTAATTCTTTTTTCATTTGAGTTTGCGTCAATAACAATACTTTTTTCTCTGTCTATATCGTCATCTATAGTTTTAAGAGAATTTTTTATATTCTCAATTTCACTTTTTATTCTATCACTTTCTTCGTCAAGACTTTTTAATTCTAAATTTAATCTTTGTATCTTTGATAAATTTTCTATATTTTTATTTCTAATTGGTTCAACTTTTTCAGTTTCTTCATTAATTTGTTTTTCAATTAACTCTAATTTTTCATTAAAATTTTTGACTTCATTTTCAGCTTCATTATTAATTTCATTTTCTAAATTAATTTCATGATCTATATCTTTAAGTTTTAAAAAATATAACCCAGCTTCAATTTTTTTTATTTCTTCCGATATATTTTTATATTTTGCTGCTTCTTCAGCTTGTTTTTGAAGATTAAAAAGTTGTTTTTCTTGCTGTCTTCTTAATTCATCTGCCCTTTTTAAATTATTTTCAGCTGCATTAAGTCTAAGTTCAGCCTCATGCCTTCTAACATGAAGTCCAGCTATACCTGCCGCTTCTTCTAATATAGATCTTCTATCTGAAGGTTTCGCAGTTACTAGAGCTCCTATTCTTCCTTGACTTATTATGGAAGGTGAATGAGCACCTGTAGATAGATCAGCAAAAAACATTTGAGCATCCTTGGCTCTAGCTTCTTTATCATTTATATAAAATTTAGAACCTTTATCCTTTTCAATTTTTCTTTTTATTTCGATTTGATCAATATTTTTATACTGATGAGGGCCATCATTATTTTCGTTTGTTAAAGAAATTGATACTTCGGCAATGTTTTTTGATGGTTTATTAGATGTTCCTGAAAATATAACATCTTCCATTCCCGATCCTCTCATACTTTTTGCAGATGTTTCACCCATACACCAACGTAAAGACTCAACTATATTTGATTTACCACATCCATTTGGTCCAACAATTCCTGTAAGACCTTCTTCAATTAAGAAAGTTGTTTTTTCAGCAAAGGACTTAAATCCGTTTAAATGGATTTTTTTAAACTCCATTTAGAACTTATATCAGTTTTTCAAGAGTTTTTTTTATTTTTTTGTAATTAAAAGGATCTTTAAACTTTTTATTATTTATAATTAGAGTAGGAGTAGAATTTACCTCATACTTTTTAACTGCATTGATTCGGTCTTCTAAAATGAAGTCTTCAATCTCCTTATTATTAATACAGCTATCAAAGTCGATATTAAAGTTTTGATTATTGATTAGATCTTTTAAATTTTTATTTGCTTCCTCGATCGTTTCTCCTTTAACCCAAAGTCTCTGGTTTTTATAAAGAAAATGTAAAATTTCAGATTTACCATCATTTTTACAGTGTACAATTTTTGATGCATTTAAAGCTGCCATATTTAATGGAAAACTTCTAAATTCTATAGATGCTAAACCAGTATCAATAAAATCCTTTTTTATTTCTGGATAAATTGATTTATGAAATTCAGCACAAGCACCACAAGTTAGAGATTCATAAACAATAATTTTTAGTTTTGCATCTTTGTCTCCCTCAGAAATCGATACAATTTTTTCACTTGCATGTGCAAAATTTATACCAATTAAAGTTATTAAAATTATAAAAAATATTTTTTTCATTTTTTTTTCATTAGCTTGCTTAATTTAAGTAAAGACTTCCTTATTTTTTCATTTTTTACATATGATATTTTTTTTAAATCTTTATCGTTTTTTAAATTAATAACATTTTTTTCTTTAATTTTGTCATTTTCATCTTCGAATGTGACAATTTTTATTTTCTCAATTACACTGTAGCCAAAGAATAAGTTCATTTTATGAATAATCGAATTTCTTGAATATTCTAAATCTACTTCATGACCTCGTTGAACCATTATGTTTAATGTGCTTTTTCTCATTGAATTTGAACTTTTTATTGATTTTGGATAACAAACTTTAAAAAGATCATCACCTACAATTTTTTTCCAATTCTCCAAAGTTTTTGAATAAATTTGTCCTTTTTTATTAATTATTTTTTTTACTTTTGGGGGTAAAGTATTTTTAAAAGATCTTAGGCCTTGAATGACTTTAATTCTCTGCTTACTATCAGTTTTAAATTTCATATGAAGGATAGTAACATACCAAAAAAAATTCTGCATTGGTACGATAATAACAAGAGAGTTTTGCCTTGGAGAAAACCTATGCCAGAAAAACAAAGACAATATTACACGCTGGTAAGTGAATTTATGTTGCAACAAACTCAAATTAAAACTGTAATTCCTTACTTTGAAAATTTTATTAAAAAAATTCCTAACATGAAGAGCTTAGCGAATGTTAATAATAGAAAACTAATGAAGTGCTGGGAAGGATTAGGTTATTACTCTAGAGCAAGAAATTTAAAAAAAACTGCTAAAAAAGTTTTATTAGAATTTAAAGGAAGTTTACCAAAAAATGTGGATCAGCTTAAAACACTACCAGGGATAGGGGACTACACATCAAGTGCAATTATGGCAATTGCATTTAATAAACAAATAATACCGTTAGATGGAAATATTGAAAGACTTTTAAAACGAATATTTAATCTTAAAAAAAATACAGAGATAACAAAAGAAAACTTGAATAAAAAAAAAACATTTTTTGGAGTTTCTAAAAGATCGAGTGATTATGCTCAGGCATTGATGGAACTAGGGGCGCTAGTATGCAAACCTAACAATCCATCATGTCAAATGTGTCCGTTACAAAAAAATTGTAAATCCTTTAAGAAAAGTGATTTTGTATTAACAACTAAAAATAAATTTAATAAAACAAAATACTTTGAAGCAAATATATTTATGTATAAAAATAAATATTTATTAATTAAAAATAAAAAATTCAATTTTTTAAAAGATCTAATTATTTTTCCAATGAGAGAAATAGATAAAGATCAATTTAAAATGTCAGTTAGTAAAAAAATAAATGTAAAAATGTCTAATATGAATATGAAAATTATAATTAACAAAAATAAAAAAATTAAAAATATTAAAAATAGCTTTAAGTTAAATGATATAAATAAAAATAAATATATTTTACCTTCTTTTACAAAAAAAATATTTAATTCCATATCTCATTTTTCATGAAAAAAATTTCTATTATTGGAGCTGGTATATCTGGTTTATATCTTGCAAATCTTTTGGAGAGAGATAAATCCTTTTCATATAAAATTTTTGAAAAAAAAAACTCTATAAAAAATAATGATGGATATGGAATTCAATTGTCCACTAATAGTATTAATTTGTTAAATAACATTGGTTTTCAAAAAATAAACGCAAGTGATGTTTATTTTCCAAAAAAAGTTATTTTTTATACTGCAAAAAATTCAAAGAAAATCTGTGAAATAGATTTATCAAAATTCAATCAACTTAATAATCGTTATACTACACTTAAAAGATCTAGTCTTGTAAATTTGTTATTAGAAAATATTCCTCAAGAAAAAATTATATTAAATTCTGAACTCCAGGATATTAAGTACCAAGATAAATTTACATTAAACTTTAGAGATAAAGAGACTGAACAATCTGATTGTATAGTAGCTGCAGATGGAGTTTTTTCAAAAACCAAACAAATTTTATTTCATAAAAAAGGTCTTCCAAAATATTTTAATTCAATTGCATTAAGAGGAAATATTCATAACTTTAAAAACTTGGATATATCATTGTATTTAGGTTCAAATTTCCATTTTGTAATTTATCCAGTAAATCAAAATAACGAATTTAATTTCATTTTAATTTTAAGAAAAGAGTTAATTGAAAATGAAATTGCTAATAAAAACTTATTTGAGGATAAAAGTTTTATAAATAACTTGCTAAACCAGATTTCTTCAAAATCTAATATAAATTTAACAGAAAAAATTAAAGATATAAAATGCTTTCCAATTTTTGTTAGCAACCAAATCCAAATTCCTAAAATAAAAAATGTTTTTTTAATTGGTGATGCATTTTTCTCTTTTCCACCCTCTTTTGCTCAGGGTGCTTCCCAATCAATTGAGGCAGGTAATGAACTTTATAATCATTTAAAAAATAACTCTCCAAATTATTACGAAACGCGAATTTTAAAAACTAAACAAATAAAATCAAGATCATCGTTAAACCATTTTGCTTTTCATCTCTCAAATCCAATTAATGTTTTTTTAGAAATATTTTTCTTAAATATTTGTCGAAAAATAAAAGTTTTTTAGAAAATTATTTAGGTAAAATTTATAGAAATTAGTTTCTTGGCCTTAGACGTTGTCTAAGTTCGTCAATTGGTTTTAAATTATTTCCTGATTTATAATGCCAAAAAGTCCAACCATTGCAGCTTTCAGAACCAAGTATTTTAGCAGCCACTTTATGAATTGATCCTTCATTTTCTTTACATTTGATAGTTCCATCAACCATTATTTTTGCATAAACTTTTTTCTTTTGATCGTAAATTTCTGTTCCAGGCTTTATTACTCCTAATTCTATTAGACTTCCGAAAGGAATTCTTGGTTTAGATTTATTATTTTGTATTGTATCGAGATATTCATCTTTAATAACAGAAGTGTTTTTTAATCTTTCATTAGCTGCTTGAAAATAAATCTTTTCTTTTTCAATACCGAAATAGTATCTACCTAATTTTTTTGAAACTACAGCTGTTGTTCCAGATCCTAAAAAAGGATCCAAAATAAAACTTTGTTTATTTGATGAGGCTAATATTATTCTATGTAGTAAAGCTTCAGGTTTTTGCGTTGAGTGAACTTTTTTTCCTTTATTTTTTAATCTTTCTTTACCGCTGCATATAGGAAAATTCCAAGTTGATCTCATCTGCAAGTCATCATTGAAAGATTTCATCGATTGGTAGTTAAAAGTATACTTTGATTTTTTACTTTTTGATGCCCAGATTAAAGTTTCGTGCGCATTAGTAAATCTTGTACCTCTAAAATTTGGCATAGGATTATTTTTATTCCATATTACGTCATTTAAAATCCAAAATCCTAAATCTTGAATTATTTTTCCTACTCTAAATATATTGTGATAACTTCCTATTACCCAGATAGATCCATTTTTTTTTAGTATTCGTCTGCACTCATAAAGCCATTCGAATGTAAATTTATCGTACGTTTTAAAACTTTCAAATTGATCCCACTTATCATTTACCGCGTTAACCTTTGACATATCTGGTCTAATTAAATTATTTTGTAGTTGTAAATTATAAGGAGGATCTGCAAAAATTAGATCAAAGGTTTCATCAGGAATTTTTTTTAATTCCTTAAGACATTCCCCGTTGATAATTTTATTATGTAAACTCTTTATGTTCATTTTTAAAAAAGTAATTAGACTCGAGAGTGGATTCCAGGTCAACTGGAGATTGAAAAAAAAGGACTCTTCTTGTTGTATAAATTAATTATGACTCAATATGTTGTGTATAGGACTGAAAGTTTTTCGATGGTGCTTTGTAACACCAAATTTTTTAATTGCTGCCAAATGTTGCCTAGTTCCATATCCGGCATTTTTATCCCAAGAGTAATTTTTAAATTTTTTTGACATTTTTGTAATAATTCTATCCCTTGCAACCTTTGCAATAATAGATGCAGCTGATATTTCAGGTATTTTTTTATCACCTTTAACTACACATTTTAATCTGTAACCAATTAAATACGGAGATCTATTTCCATCAACTAATATTGTGGTAGGTCTAATTTTTAGTTTTTTAATAGATCTTTTCATAGCCAACAAACTTGCATTTAATATATTAAATTTTTCAATTTCCTCCAATGATGCAGAACCTATTGCCCATACACAATTTTTTTTTATATATTTTTCTAATATATTTCTTTTATTTTTTGAAAGTTGCTTTGAATCTTTAAATATTTTTTTATCGACATATTTTTTAAATATCACTGAAGCTGCGAAAACTGGTCCTACTAAACTTCCTCTTCCAACTTCATCTACTCCTGCAATTAAATTTTTCATTTTAGATATTTATTTTTAATTCCAAAATTTTTTTCTTTATTTCTTTTAAGTCTGCCCAGGAATATTTTTTCTGATCTTCCTGTCGCAAAAGATACGCTGGATGAAAGGTTATCATTGTTAAATATGATTTATTATTAATAATTATTTCTCTCCAAGCACCTCTTTCTTTAGAAATTTTTATTTTTGATCCACACAACGATTCCATAGCTGTACTACCCATCAATATTAAAATTTTAGGATCAATAATTGAAATATGTTCTCTTAAATAGTTTGAATATCTCAAAATTTCTGAGGGCTCCGGTTTTCTATTGTTTGGAGGTCTATAATTTACTACATTTGTTATATAAACGTTATTTCTTCTCAATTTAATTGCTGTAAGCATTTTATTTAAAAGGATTCCCGCATCTCCCACGAAAGGTTTGCCTTGCTCGTCTTCCTTTTGACCCGGTCCTTCACCAACTATCATCACTGGGCTATTTTGGTTCCCATCAGCAAAAACTATTTGGTTAGCATTCTTTTTAAGAACACAATCTTTAATATTTGATATTTTATCTTTAAGGGAATTTAATAATTCTGACTTAGATGTTAATTTGTCAGTTTTAATAATCCTATTTACAGGTTTATTATTAAAAATATATTCAATTTCATATGAATTAATTAACTCATTGTATATATTGTCATTTTGATTTTTTTCTTCTAAAGACATAAAGTAAAGAATGCAGTTAAAATTATTAAAATTTTTTTTTATTCTCAGTCTGATTTTATACCATTCAGCATCAATTTCTAAAGCTGCTATTTCAAATAATTTCAACCAGAAGTATTTATCAAATTATTTTTCAGGTTTATTATCTTATGGCAATCAAGATATTGATCAAGCATTGAATTTTTTTGAAAAATCTAAATTTTTGATTAATAAACATCCAAATTATTTAAGACAATATATATTTACTTTAATTCTTAATGGACAGGTTAAAAAAGCTGTAAGACAAATCAATTTTCGTAAAAATACTGAAAGTTCAGATTTTTTTGAGGCACACCTGCTTATTGTACTAGATAATTTTTCTAAAAAAGATTTTAAACAAAATCAAAAATTATTTGAAGAATTCAATTTTGATGACACAGAAGATCCATTTGAATTTATTATTTTTGAAATATTAAAAAGCTATAATCATCTTTTTTTAAAAAAAAAAATTAGAGAAATTGATAAAAGTTATGGAAATTTGAGTTTAATAACATCTGCTTTTCAAAATTGTTATCTAAGCCCAGAGTCTTCTCAATCTAATTTTATTGACTTAATTAATTCTGATACTGGAGATTATTCTAGGTACTTATTTTTTTACTTAAATAATATAATTAAAACAAAAGATTATAATTATGCAAAGGAAATTTCATCTACAATAGAACTATTGAGTAGTAGCTTATTAATTGCTCAATCAAAAATGTGGATTGATAATTCTGATTATTTAAAATTTGAAAAATATTTTTCTTGTAAAAATGAAAATGATATTTTATCAGAATTTTTCTTTCTTATTTCAAATTTATACTCATCTGACGATCTTTATGAAAAATCAAACTTTTATTTAAATATATCAAATTATTTAAATCCAAAATTTTATTTTAATTTATCTCTACTTGCAGAAAATTATTACTTGGTTGATAATCACAAAAGACTTAAACAAATTTTAAAAAGTTTTAATGAAGAGGATGAAATTTATTTTTGGTATAAAATAAAAAAACTTACTCAAATAATAGCTTCTAAAGAAAATGATATTAAAGCTTTAGGATTTATTGAAAACAAATTTAAGGAATATAAAAATCCCTCAAAAAAAATAATTTATGATATGGCTAACATTTATAAGAGATCCAAAGAGTACGAAAAGGCTATCAATTATTATACAATAGTGCTGACAATGCTTAATAAAGATTCAAAAGAATACGCAGACATACTTTATAAAAGAGGAGGTGCCTATGAAAGAATTAAAGACCACAAAAATTCTGATAAGGATTTACTATTATCACTTCAGATAAATCCTAATGAGCCATATGTTCTAAACTATCTTGCTTATAGTTGGTTGGAACGTGACTATAAAATTAATGAATCCATGGATATGTTATTGATTGCTTATAAGCAAAGAAAAAATGATCCTTATATAATTGATTCTGTTGGATGGGCATATTATTTAACAGGAGATTATGAAAATGCAGAAAAATATATTCTTCAAGCAGTAAAAATTATGCCTGACGATCCAATAGTGAATGATCATTATGGAGATATACTTTGGAAACTTAATCGAAAAATCCAAGCTAAATATTTTTGGAAAAATGCATATAACTTAGAAGAGACTGATCAAGAATTACGAAAAAAAATAAAAAAAAAATTATTAAAAGGTTTGGAAAAAACATAGATTATGAGAGAGGATACAATAAAATCCTTTGCAAAAATAAACTTATCTTTAGGAGTTCTGGGAAAATATAATAAAAATTTTCATCGTATTGAAACTTTAGTTTCCTTTATTGATTTAAATGATCGTATAAAAATTAAAAATATAAATCAAAAAAACCATAAAGTAGTTTTTGATGGGAAATTTTCAAAAAAAATATATAAAAAAAATACAGTTACAAAACTTCTAAGTATTTTAGATAAAAAAAATATTTTAAATAATAAAAAATACAAAATTAGAATAAAAAAAAATATACCAATAGAGGCTGGGCTTGGAGGAGGATCTATGAATGCTTCCTCAGTATTAAATTACTTCTTATCTAAAAATAAAAAAAAACTAACTCAAAATCAATTACTAGAAATATGCAACGAAATTGGATCAGATGTAATTTTAGGAATTAAGAAAAAAAATTCTATTTTACTAGGAGATGGAAAGTTAATAAGATCTAAATCTAAATTAAAATTATATACTTTGATGCTTAAACCAAATTTTGGATGTTCAACCAAAATGCTTTACAAAAAAGTAAAGAATTATTCTAAACCACTTTTAAAAAAAAACCATGCGAATTTTAGTATTAAAAAATTATCAAATTTAAATAATGATTTAGAAATTGTTGCTTTTAAAAAATATCCAGTTTTGAAAAGAATAAAAGAAACAATGAAAACATTGCCTAAAGTATCTTTCGTAAAAATGACAGGTTCTGGGTCTTGTATAATTGCTTTCTTTAACACAAAAAAAGCCTCATTAAATGGGGCTAAAATATTAAAAAAAAAATATAAAAACTATTGGTGTATTTTATCTAAAACTATATAAAGCTTTTTTTTTGTGTTATATGAAAATAATTTTGGGGCGTAGCCAAGTGGTAAGGCAGCGGTTTTTGGTACCGCCATTCCTAGGTTCGAATCCTAGCGCCCCAGCCAAATATGATAAACATAATAAATAAAATATTTAAAAATACAAAGAATCTAAATAATCATAGCTCATCTTTTAATGACTTAAGAAAAAATTATAAAACTGAAAAAATATTTAATTCTGTATCTAAATATTCTGAACATAGTGAAGTTAGGTACGTTGGAGGGTGTGTAAGAAAAATACTTAATAAAGAAAAAGTAGATGATATAGACTTAGCAACTAATCTTAATCCAAATGAAATAACTAATTTATTGAATGAAAATAATATAAATTATTTTGATACAGGAATAGAACATGGAACAATAACCGCTGTATTAGATGATAATAACTTTGAAATAACCTCTCTAAGAAAAGACATATTAACAGATGGTAGACATGCCAAGGTAGAATTTTCTGATAGTTGGACTGACGATTCCGCTAGAAGAGATTTTACGATAAATGCAATTTATGCTGACATTCACGGTAATTTATTTGATCCTCATGACGGAAAAAAGGATTTGGAGAAAGGAGTAATTAAGTTTATTGGAGAACCAGAAAAAAGAATTAAAGAAGATTATTTAAGAATATTAAGATATATCAGATTTTATCTTAACTACAGCAAACAGGAGCATGAAACTGAAGTTAAAAAAATAATAAAACAAAACTTAGCTGGTATCAAAAAAATTTCAAAAGAGAGATTATTAACTGAGCTAAAAAAATTAGTTCAATCAGAAGGTTTTTTAAAAATAAATGATGATCCTTTTTGTTTAGAGATTATTTTGCTAATTTTTCCTGAATTAAAAAATTTAAACTTATTTAAAAATTTAAGTCCATTTGCATTAAGTCTTTTTAATTCAAAAAGCTTCATTTTTTTAATTTCTTTAATGATAATTGACGATACTGATAATGTTGATTATTTTATTTATAAATACAATTTGTCTAATCATGATAAGAGTAAAATAATTTTCTTAAAAAAAATATTTTCTACTATAAATAGTATTGAGGATTTTTCTGAAAAAAACCTTTGGAAAGTATTATATTTAAACGATAAAGAAAGATTAATTGATATGATTGATTTTAAAATATTTAGATCAAAAAAAATTGATAAGAAACTTTTAAATTTAAAAAAATTTTTTCAAGATAAAGAAAAACCAATTTTTCCTGTGAAGGCAAAACATTTACAAGACGAATATAAGTTAAAAGAGGGTATTGAATTGGGTAAAAAATTAAAAGATATAGAAAATATGTGGATTAATAATAGTTTTAAAATTACAAATGAAGAAATTAAAAAAATTGTAATCAGTTAAATATATTTTACATCAATTATTTCAAAATTTTTAACTCCTGCCGGTGTGTTTATTTCAACTAGATCTTTTTTATTTTTACCTATCAATCCTTTTCCAATTGGAGATTTGAAATATATTAATTTTTGTTTAAGATCAGCTTCATCTTTGCCCACAATTTTATAATCAATTTTTTCACTAGTATCTAAATTTTGTAGATAAACTGTTGATCCAAAAATAACTTTACCATCATTACTTAACTTAGTTACATCAATAACATTTGCTCTTGCGATGATATCTTCTACTTCTTGTATTCTTCCTTCATTATGAGATTGTTGCTCTTTAGCAGCATGATATTCAGCATTTTCTTTTAAATCTCCATGAGATCTAGCTTCAGAAATTGCAGCAACTATTTCTGGGCGTTTTTTTTCTTTTAAAAAAACTAATTCTTTTTTTAATTTTTCTAATCCAATAACTGTTATAGGTTCTTTTTCCATTATCTATTTCCACTTCGCGGTTGGAGGTAGAGACATTAATATAGCATCTACATTTCCCCCAGTTTGTAAACCAAATTTTGTTCCTCTATCGTATAATAAATTAAACTCAACATACCTTCCTCTTTTTTGATACTGA
This sequence comes from uncultured Pelagibacteraceae bacterium, assembly GCA_902576565.1. Taxonomy (GTDB): domain Bacteria; phylum Pseudomonadota; class Alphaproteobacteria; order Pelagibacterales; family Pelagibacteraceae; genus Pelagibacter. The sequence goes on from CACGVK010000001.1 coordinate 84,084, forward strand.
ACTTCCTTTTCTTTTTTTGTCCATCCTTTTTTATTTTTACTTTTTATAGTGTCTTCAAAAACTTTTTTAAATGTTATTCCTACATCTCTTATGAACAAAAAGTCCTTTTTCCAATTATTTTTTTTATAATCAAAAAAAATTCCTCCTATACCTCTAGACTCTTTTCTGTGTGGTAAATAAAAATATTTATCACACCAATTTTTATATTTTTTATAATAATTTTTGTTATGTCTATTGCAGCATTGTTTAATTTGATTATGAAACCATTTTTTATATTTTTTATCATCAAAACAAGGAGTTACATCAATACCTCCACCAAACCAACCATGAGAAGTATATATATATCTTGTATTAAAATGCATTGCTGGAACATGGGGATTTTTCATATGCATCACGACTGAAATTCCAGAGGCCCAAAATTTAGAACTGTTTTTGGTGCCAGGAATTTTATTTTTAAATTCTTTAGAAAATTTACCATAAACTTCTGAAAAATTTACACCAACTTTATCAAATGTTTTACCATTTTTTAAAATTCTATACTCTCCACCACCTTCGTCTTTAATTTTATTTCTATGCCAATTTGTTGATACAAATCTAACTTTATTTTTTTCTATTTTTTCAATTTCAAGACAAATCATATCTTGTAAAATTTTAAACCAGTCTCTAGCCAATTTTTTTTTTAATTCTTCATTCATTTATATTCTGTTATTTTGCCTTAAATTTTCTGTTAAAACTATTGCAACTGATATTGATAAATTTAAAGATCTTTTTTCATTTTGAATTGGAATTTTTAATCTTTGATCAACTGCGTCATGAACTTTTTTAGGAACCCCAGCACTCTCTCTACCAAATAAAAGTGTATCGTCAGATTTAAAACTAAACTTTGTATATGATTTTTTTGCTTTAGTGGTAAGCAGAATTACCCTTTGATTTTTTTTTATCTCAAAAAAATGTTCAGAACTTTTATAAAATATAATTTTTTCCATGTCTAAGTAGTCCATAACAACTCTTTTAAATCTTTTGTCAGAAAATAAAAATCCACAGGGTTCTATTATTTCGAGTATTGCACCAAGGCAAAAACATGTTCTAATAATAGAGGCTGTATTTTGTGGTATATCAGGCTCATATAGTGCAATTTTGGGCCCAATATTGTTATTTTCATGTGTCATTCTTACCATAGAAATAAATCTTTTTTATCAATATTAAATCATATATTTAAACATAAATAACAAATAAATTTATAAATGGCGGAACAAAAAAAATCAAAAAGAAGAGATTTTATTTTCACAGCATCATACGCGCTTGGAGCTGTAGGTGTCGGAGCAACAGTTTGGCCCTTAATTGATCAAATGAATCCTGATGCGTCTGTTAAAGCTCTAGCTAGCACGGAAGTAGATATAAGTTCAATTGAAAGAGGTCAATCAATTACTGTATTGTGGAGAGGTAAACCAGTTTTTATTAGAAGAAGAACAGAAGAAGAAATAGCAAAAGCAAAGGAAGTTAATCTAAAAGATTTAAAACATCCTGAAAAAGATGAAGACAGAGCAAAAAATCCTGAATGGTTAGTTATGTTAGGAGTTTGTACTCATTTAGGATGCGTACCTTTGGGTGATAAGGGAGAATATGGAGGTTGGTTTTGTCCTTGCCATGGATCTCATTATGATACTTCGGGAAGAATTAGAAAAGGTCCAGCGCCTACAAATATGGAAGTCCCAAAATACGAATTTGTTAATAATAATACAATAAAAATTGGATAAAAAATGAGTGATCATGAATATACTCCGAAGTCTAAATTAGGTAAATGGTTTAATGATCGTTTACCAATCTTAACACTCGGAAATCATCTAACGGAATATCCAACGCCAAAGAATTTAAATTATTGGTGGACGTTTGGAGGAATTTTAACCTTTTGTTTGATTACACAAATAGTAACGGGAATTATTCTTGGTATGCATTATGTTGCTCATGCCGATTTAGCTTTTAAAAGTGTTGAACATATAATGAGAGACGTAAATTATGGTTGGTTAATTAGATATGTACACGCGAATGGTGCGTCGATGTTTTTTTTAGCGGTTTATATTCATATATTTAGATCCTTGTATTATGGATCTTACAAATCACCTAGAGAAGTAATTTGGATAATCGGAATGATAATTTACTTTCTCATGATGGCCACTGCTTTTATGGGTTATGTACTTCCATGGGGACAGATGAGTTTTTGGGGAGCTACAGTTATTACTAATTTATTTAGTGCAATTCCAATTTTTGGTGAAGCTATAACAAACTGGCTTTGGGGAGGCTATTCAGTTGATAATCCTACTCTTACTAGATTTTTTAGCTTGCACTATTTACTTCCATTTCTTATTTTAGGTTTAGTGGTTCTACATATATGGGCCTTACACGTTCCTGGAAATAATAATCCAATTGGAATTGATATTAAGAAACCATCAAACGATACAGTTCCTTTTCATCCATACATAGTAATTAAAGATTTATTTGCGTTACTTATTTTTTTAATAATATTCGCCTTTTTTGTATTTTTCTCTCCTAATATTTTAGGTCATGCGGATAATTATATAGAGGCAAACCCAATGATTACTCCAGCACACATTGTTCCAGAATGGTATCTGTTACCTTTTTATGCAATTCTAAGATCTGTGCCTGACAAACTTTTAGGCGTAATAGCAATGTTCGCCGCAATTTTTGTACTTGTTATATTGCCATGGTTAGATACTTCAAAAGTAAGATCTGCTATTTTTAGACCGATATATAAACAGTTCTATTGGTTTTTAGTCGCTGATGTTCTGATTTTAGGTTATATGGGCGCAATGCCAGCTGAGGGAACATATTTATTGATTGCGAGAGTTGCAACAGCTTATTACTTCTTACACTTTTTATTTATTCTTCCCTTTTTAGGAAAAAGGGAAAAAACATTAGATATTCCATTAAGTATTACTGAACCCGTTCTTGGGGGTAGTGTTAATCCAGCAATGACAAAAAATATAAAAGATAAAGTATGATAAAAATTTTTAAAACTATTTTAGTTGTAATTTTTATTAGCACGATCAGTTCTTTTTCAAATGCGGCAGGTGAGAGTGAGAAGCCTTTAAGTCCAGGTTGGAGTTTTAAAGGATTTTTTGGAACTTTTGATAGAGCATCCCTTCAAAGAGGATATCAAGTATATACTGAGGTCTGTTCAGCATGTCATTCTATGAAATATTTAAGTTATAGAAATTTAGGAGAGCCTGGAGGACCTGGTTTTTCAAAGGAACAAGTAAAAATAATAGCATCACAATTTGAGGTAACTGATGGCCCTAATAGTGATGGAGATATGTTTACAAGACCTGCAAGACCTTCTGATAAATTTGTAAGTCCTTACCCTAATGATCAAGCAGCAACAGCTGCAAATGGTGGAGCCTATCCGCCTGATATGTCCGTTTTAGTTAAAGCAAGGTCAGGAGGTGCAGATTACATTTATTCACTTTTGGTTGGATATGAGGATCCTCCAGAAGGAATAACGTTAGACGACGGAGTTTATTACAATAAATATATGGCAGGTAATAAAATTAAAATGTCAAACCCTTTATCGGACGGAATAGTTGAATACTCAGATGGTACAGAAGCTACCATAGACCAAATGTCCAGAGATGTTGTTACTTTTTTATCTTGGGCAGCTGAGCCACATATGGAAGCAAGACATAAAACAGGTTTTAGAGCAATAATTTATTTAATAATAATTACAATATTCGTTTATTTCGCAATGAAGAAGATTTGGTCACGTGTTGAAACGAAAGTTTAAAATATCACCATCTTTAACTATATAATCTTTTCCTTCTAATCTCATCTTACCGTTATTTTTAGAATTTAACCAACCTTCATTTTCAACAAAATCTTTGAAAGAAATTGTTTCAGCTCTTATAAATCCTTTTTCAAAATCTGTATGTATTTCACCAGCAGCTTTAGGCGCAGCACAATTTTTATTTATTGTCCACGCTCTAGATTCTTCAGGTCCTGATGTAAAAAAAGTATTTAAATTTAATAAATTATAACCTTTTCTAATAAGTTTATTTAAACCATCTTCTTTAAGATTAATCATTTTCATATAATTTTCTCTCTCAGACCCATTCAATTGATTTAGTTGATTTTCAATATCTGCAGAAATTATTAAAGTATCTTTTTCTCCATATTTTGAAATAAAGCTTTCAGTATAATTGTTACCATTTGAAACACTCTGTTCATCGACATTGCAAACGAAAAGTCTTGGTTTAATTGATAATAAACCACTTAAGCTTATTTCTTTTTTTTCAAATTTTTCATAAATTATATTAAAGCTTTTGTCTTCGTTTATACATTCTAAGGCAGTTTCAAGTAAATTTATTTGATCTTCAATTAAATTTTTTTTATTTTTTTTATCTAATCTTTTTTGTATAGACTCTAAATCGGCTAATCTCATTTCAGTTTCTATTATTTCTAAATCTCTTACAGGATCAACATTAGCATTTACATTTTGAATATCTGAAGAATCAAAACATCTTATCATATGGATAATGGCATCTACTTCTCTAATATGAGATAAGAATTTATTTCCTAAACCCTCACCCTTGGAAGCACCTTTAACTAAACCAGCAATATCAACAAATGAAATAGTTGTATAAATTTTTTTTTTTGATTTCGAAATTTTTGATAATTTATCTAATCTTTCATCAACTACTGGAACCAGACCAATATTCGGATCAATTGTACAAAAAGGAAAATTAGCAGCTTGAGCTTTACTTGAATTAGTTAGTGCATTAAATAAAGTCGACTTTCCTACATTAGGCAAACCTACAATCCCACACTTAAATCCCATTTATTTGTTATTCACAGTGCTTGAAAATAAATCTAATTTTTTATCAAGTAAAATTGATATTGAATTAATTATATTATTTACAATTTTATCAAGTTCTTTTTTTTCATCTTCATTGAAATTATTTAATACATAGTCTGAAGTAGACATTTTAGGGCTAGGTTTACCAATTCCTATTCTTACTCTTGAGTATTCTTTTCCAATAAACTTATCTATAGATTCAATTCCATTATGACCTGCGCTTGATCCTCCAAATTTTGTTTTTATTTTTCCGATATCTACATCAAGATCATCGTGAAAAACAATTACATCTTCTGCATCAATTTTAAAATACTCAATTAATTCTCTTATACAAATTCCCGAGTTGTTCATAAAAGTTAGAGGTTTAATCGCATAAATCTTTTTATTTTCTATATCACCCGTTGTTAATAAACCCTTAAATTTAGGTTTTTGTTTTGAAAGAGTAAATTTTTTATTTATAGCATCAATTATTTTAAAACCTACATTGTGCCTATTATCTTGGCTGTCAGGTGTTGGGTTTCCTAACCCTACAAACAGAATCATAAAATATTTAATATTTGAAAATTATCACTTAAAATTATTTTTTCTCAGCTGGTGCTTTTTCATCTTTAGGTTTTTCTGATTTACCCTTTTCCTCTTTATCCCCTTCAGTTGGTTTATCGGCCGTTTCTGCTGAGGTTGCTTCAGCGCCTTCAGCTGTTCCCTCTGCACCCTCGGCCCCTTCCTCTGTAACAGCCTTTTCAGGTTCTTTAAACACAGTAGGTGCAGCAACTGTTGCTATAACAAAGTCTCTTCCTTGAATTGTTGGTTTTACATTTTCTGGTAATTGGATAGAAGAAATTTTTATACTTGTTCCAATTTCTAGCCCTTGTAAATCTACAACAAGTTCATTCGGAATATTTTCAGTTGGACATTTAAGTTCGACCTTTCTTCTAACAATGTTTAATACTCCTCCCTTTTTTAATCCTGGAGAATCTTCAGCATTTATAAACTTTACTGGTATTTCTAATATTATTCTTCCACCCTTAACTATTCTTAAAAAATCAATATGAATTGGATCATCGGTTATTGGATCAAAGGATATATCTCTTGGCAAAACATTAATCTGTTTTCCTCCAACATTTAAAGCAATCATATTCGATAAAAAGTTTTCTTGATCTATTAAATTTTTTATTTGTTTTTTTGATAATGAAATTTTCTGATTTTCCTCAGTTCCTCCATAAATTATTGCAGGTACATCACCGTTTTGTCTTAAGGAATTTATATCACCTTTTGTTTTTGAATTTCTTATTGTTGCTTCTAATGATTTCATAAAGACTGGTTTTTTAGCTTAAGAATCTAAATTTTACAAGGAAATTATTTAAATAAATCAGATACAGAGGTAGAATTTGAAATACGTTTAATAGCCTCAGCTAATAAGTTGGATATTGTTAATACCTCAATATTCTTAGCCTTTTTTATCTTACTATTATTATCTATTGTATCAGTAATCACTAAATTTTTTATTTTTGATTTTTTTATTTTATTTACAGCCTCACCACTCAAAACTCCATGAGTAATATAAACGTGCACTTCTTTTGCTCCCCTTTCTATTAAAGCTTGTGCGGCATTTACAATTGTTCCTCCAGAGTCAATTATATCATCAACTATAATACAAGTTTTTCCACTTACATTCCCTATTACATTCATTACTTGAGACTTTCCTGGTGTTGGTCTTCTTTTATCTATTATTGAAATTCCAACATCTAATTTTCGTGCTAGGGCTCGTGTTCTCTCAACTCCGCCAACGTCTGGAGCTACACAAATTAATTTTTTTTTGTTTAATTTTTTTTTAACGTGTCTTGCAAATATAGGTGTAGCAAATAAGTTATCAACTGGTATATCAAAAAATCCTTGAATTTGTCCTGCATGTAAATCAACAGTTACTATTCTATCTGCACCAGCTTTAGTTATTAAATTAGAAACTAGTTTTGCAGATATAGATGTTCTTGGAGCAACTTTACGGTCTTGTCTTGCATATCCAAAATAAGGTATTACCGCAGTAATATTTTTTGCAGATGATCTTTTAAGAGCATCAATACATAATAAAAGCTCCATCAAATTATCGTTAGCTGGAGCCGAACTAGATTGAATTAAAAATATACTATTGCCTCTTATGTTTTCATTTATTTCAATATAAATCTCACCATCAGCGAATTTTCTAATACTAGAGTGGACTAATTTTGTTTTTAATTGTTTTGATATTTTTTGACTGAGGCTTTTATTACTATTTCCTGTAAGAAGCTTCATTTTATGAAAAACTCATTTAATCATAATTAAAGAAATATTTCTACCATAATCGTGATTATTTTTTTTTGATCTTCTAGAACTAAAAAAGTTATTTTTATGAGTATATGTATCTTTTTTAATTATTTCAATATTTTTGACTCCTAAATCTTTTAGCTGACCCTTAATATAGTCTCTTAGACTAAAAAATATTCTTTTTCTTATAGTTTTAAAGTATTTTCTATTTTTATTATTTTGTTTAGCAAATTTTGCTTTAAAATCTCTTCCTACTTCATAGTTTTTCTGAGCAATAGAAGGTCCTATTACAAAATATAAGCTACTTAAATCTGATCCTTTTTTTAAAAGATATTTTACAATTCTTACAACAATTTTTTTATAAGCACCCCTCCAACCTGCGTGCACTGCTCCGATAATATTTTTTTTTTTATCATAAAATAAAATTGGCGCACAATCCGCTGTAAGAATTCCAATTGCTAAACCGGGAACTTTTGTAATTAAGCCATCCCCTGCTAATTTTTTCTTTGATTTCTTTTTACAGAAATAAAATTTATTACTATGTATCTGATTTAATAAGATTAAACTTGATAGTTTACAGCCTATTTTGTTTGATACAATTCTAAGATTTTTGGTAACATTTTTTCTTTTATCATTAGAGCCATATCCACAATTTAAACTTTTATAAATACCTGTAGAACATCCACCTTTACTATTAAAGAAACCATGTGAAATGTTATTAAATTGCCTGAGTTTTTTTGCGTAAATCATTTTATTCCTAAATTAAAGTTATTACTTTTATTAGTTGCCAAAAGTACTTTAAAAGTAGTTCCCATTTCATTTTTACCTATCAATTTTTGTAAACGATAAAATAAATCTGCTTTTTTTGAGAAAATCATATTTTTTGCTACTATTTCAGCTCTTTCTAAAATTCCCAGTCTTTTTAAAAAATTTCTTTGAGTTGTTGATCCAGCTACATTTAATTCAAAATTTTTTAAAATTTTTTTTATCAAATTAAAATTTATATCATAGGTAATATCCGAATTTCTCAAATCATTTAAATTTTGTTTTATTTTATGCTTTTGTATAATTTTAAGACTATCAGACATTTTCCAATTGAAATTACCATAGTCTATTATTAGGAGCCCCCCTTTATTTTTTGATATTATTTTTGATATTTTTTTTAAATAATTTAATGCTAGTGGAGAATATTCAATAAAACTTTGATTATTTATATCAATTTTTAATTTTGATTTAAGTTTTTCTATTTTGAAAGATTTATTAATAAACTTAAAATTTTTAGAATTTGATATATCTAAATATTTCTCATACCATCTATTATTTACTTTGATAAATTGTTTAATTGGTAAGGCATCAAAAAATTCATTTGCTATAAATATTGTTGGATAATTATTAATTTTCTTGAAATTTTTAATCCATTTAACTTTGGTATTTTCTAGTTTTGATTTTTGAACCTTAATAAGAAATGGACTTTTTTCATATAAAAAAAAATTACAAGAATTACTAAATTTTGAAAATTTTTTAGAAGAAAATATAATTTGTTTTAACATCTCTCCATTTCCACCACCAAGCTCAACTATATTTATTTTTTTGGGACAATTTAAATTTTCCCAAAAAGCAACAGTCCAGATAACAATCATTTCAGAAAATAAGATAGAAATATTTGGCGATGTAATAAAATCTCCATTTTTTCCTATTGGATTTTTTTTCATATAAAATCCTTTTTTAGGATGGTAGAGAGCCAGATCTATAAATTTGTCTAAAGGTAGATGTTTATTATTTTTTAAACTCATAAATTTTTGAAAACAAAACTAATCCTGCAATTAAAAAAATAATACTTATAATCTGCCCCATTGATAGGTTAAATATTAAAAAACCAATATGTGAATCAGGTTCCCTTGTAAACTCGATTAAAAATCTAAATAGTGAATAAAAAAATAAAAATAGAGCAGAAATTATTCCAGGTTTTAAATCTCTATTTTTCGTGTGAATAAAATTAAGTAAAATAAATAAAATAATTCCTTCAAAAATTGCTTCATAAATTTGTGAAGGATGTCTTGTAATATTATCAA
>CACGVK010000002.1:0-89100 GCA_902576565.1 uncultured Pelagibacteraceae bacterium
TGTTTAACTTTACAAGCTGCCGCTGGTTTTAATATTCATTTATTTCCAACAGGACAAGGAAATATTATTGGTAATGCAATTGAACCTGTAGTCAAATTAACAGGAAACCCAAGCACTGCTGTAAATATGAAAGAACATATTGACTTAGATGTCTCTAAAATTTTAAAAAGAGAAATGAATATGGATCAAGCCGGTGATGAATTAATAAAAACCACAGTTAGAGCAGCTAGTGGTCGTCTTACTTGTGCAGAAGTTCTAGGTCATAAAGAGTTTATAATGACTAAACTTTTTAGAAGCGCTTAATAATAATTTTTATTTTATTTCTGTTTTTAACGGATATTTTTTTCGTAAGTTTGAAAATAATTTTCTAACAATAGCAGCACCAACTCCTAAACCAAGAGCTAATACAATGGAAAACATTCCATATAAAAATGGTTGCTCTTTTGAAAGGTCTCTCACAAATTGCGATATCTTACCTAATTCTTTAGTTCCATTATCAGTAACTATTTTAATTGTTTCTTCTGCAAAAAATGTTTCGTATGCTATTGCAATACCAACTAATAGTAACAAGATCGCTAATATTGTTTTAAATTCTGAGCTATCAAATTTTTCACCTATTTTTTGTCCAAATTGAACTCCAAGAATTGAGCCTAAAATTAAAACTGTAACTAAAATTAAATCTATTGATCCATAATTGAAGGCGTGTAAAACTGTAACAATTGCACTTACAAAAATCGTAACAAATAAAGATGTGCCAGGAATTAATTTTGTAGGCATACCAATAATATAAATCATTGCCGGTACTAATATAAAAGCACCACCCACACCCATTATTGCAGCTATAAACCCTACAATTAAACCAATAATTATTGGTGTAAATACACTTTCATATAATTTTGATTTTTTAAATCTCATTCTTAACGGAAGGCCATGGATCCAATAATGTGAGTGTAATTTTTTTTTAATAACTATTTTTTTTCTTGCTCTATCTATTTCAGTTACTCCTTGAACCAACATCATAGTTCCAATGATTGCTAATATGTACATATAGGCTAACGAAATAACGATGTTTATTTTTCCAATATCTTTAAAGTAGGTAAAAGTTAAAATTCCTAAAATTGTACCAAACACTCCTCCTACAACAATCATTAAACCCATTTTATAATCTAATGTTCCTTTTAAGTAATGAGTGGTAGAACCTGATATTGAAGTTCCTAAAATATTGTTTGCTTCGTTAGGAACTGCGTATGTGGGAGGAATTCCTAAAAAAATTAAAAAAGGTGTCATTAAAAAACCCCCGCCTACTCCAAATAATCCTGACAAAATTCCAACTGCTAAACTTAAAAAAAATATTAAAGGAAGACTTACATAAACTTCTGCTATAGGAAGAAAAAATTCCATTAATACTAATTAATCTTCTCGAATATTAAAGTCAACTAATTGATTAAATGTTTAAAAATGTTCCAAGAAGTATAACAGCCCAATATGTAGCTAAACCAAAGTAAATTGCTGATTTTGTAGTAATTAATGACTGAATATTTGGTATTTGCTTAACTAAAGTTTTTATATTTTTTTGAAAATTGTTAAGCATAAACAGGAATTACACCTGGTTCAAAAATTTTGCAAGTTTTTTTTAAAAAAAATCTAAAAGATTGTAGCTCCGAAAACTTTAATTAGATCACCTTCTTCTCCCAAAACCAATCTTCCTAAAAACTCTCCTGGTATCTTTGTGCTGGTCTGTTTGTATAAAATTGTAACATGTTGACCTCTCTTAAGACAGCCAAAGGCTTTACAGCCTTCTGATAATGAAGATATAAGGTCATTGCTAGCCCATTGTTTGCCAAGTTCGACCTCGTTAGCCCCATAAAGCATCTGGGATGAAAAATCTCTAGTGAAACCACCGTAGTCTTTTATATTTGACGACTTTACTAGGTTAGCCCATATTGGCTCAGCGATTTTAATTATTTCTTCGTCTGACTTATCTAGAAGACTCATTAATATACTTATGATGCTTCTTTCTTCTCTTTTTCGTCAACTATATGATAAACTGGCGCCTTCTCCATGGTAAACTTGCCAGTTTTTGGATCTCTTCTAGATAATGTTAAACAATGCCAATTTTCATCATCTAATTTCATGAAATCACCTCTATAATAATATCCTGGCCAACGTGTTTCTTGTCTAAAGAGAGTATGTTCAGTTACGCATTGAGAAGTTAAAGTTCTGTGTTTTAATTCCCAAGCTCTCATTAATTGATGATAATCTTCAGCACCAACATTCTCAAGATCTTCTTGAAGCCACTCTAAAAGTTCCAATCCTCTCTTTAGTGTATTTTCATTTGTCATGTAATTGTAGGATATGCCTCCAACATATTCATCCATTATCTTTTGAAGACGTTGTAGTCCCTGTATTGGAGATATATAACTTGGAGAGACCGTTCCTCCAGTAATCTCATTTCTCCCTACTGTATAATTTTCTAATGGTTTAAATATAATTTCTTTAAAATTTTCACATTGTTTGTCACTTACTTTTATGTCTTTAGCTTTTTCCTCTTCAATATATTTAACAGCAGCTTTTGCAGCTAACCTACCTTCAGTAAATGATCCTGATGAAAATTTATGAGCGCTTCCTCCAACTGTGTCACCTGCTCCAAATAAACCTTCTACAGTAGTCATTCTGTTGTAACCCCAAAAATACTCTGGTGGAGAAATATCTTCTGGTCCACTAACCCAAGCTCCTGAGCAAGTGGCATGCGAACCCATAACATATGGTTCTGATGTAGTTAATTCTGGATTTGTGTATTTTGGATCAATGTTTTGAGATGCCCAAACAACTGCCTGTCCAACTGTCATTCCTAAAAAATTTTCCCATCCAACAGTTTCTAAATGTGGATCTTGGAAAGCCTCTTTAGTAACCATATGAATTGGTCCACCACCAGCCATTGTTTCTTGTATAAAAGCGTGATTACGTAAACAAGTTGGAGTTGGATGATGGTCAATATATTCACCAACTAATTCTTTGGTTTTATCATACCATTTTTTCTCATAATTCTCTCCATTTGCATTTTGAGTATAAGTTTTTAAGTGTAAAAAATAAGCTCCTACTGGACCATAACCATCTTTGAATCTGCATAACACTATTCTATTTTCCATTTGTGTCATTTTAGCTCCAGCTTCTATTGGAAGAGCGTATGCTGATCCATTGCTCCAAGGTGCATACCAAGTTCTTCCCATTCCTTCTCCAACCGCTCTTGGTTTAAAGATATGGGACGCTCCACCTGCAGCGACTATTACAGTTTTTGCTCTGAAGACATAATAATCTCCAGTTCTCATATTAAAACCTACGGCTCCACCTACTCTATTTTCTTTTTGCTCATCCATTAATAGATGAGTAATCATGATTCTATTATAAATTTTATCTGCAGATTTTTTTGCTGCTTCGGCTACTATTGGTTTGTAACTTTCACCATGAATCATTATTTGCCATTTACCTTCACGTTGGTAACGACCAGTTTCTTTATTCTTCATCATTGGTAAGCCCCACTCATCAAACATATGTACTGTTGAATCTACATGACGAGCCATATCATAGCCAAGATCCTCTCTAACAAGACCCATTAAATCATTTCGAGCGTAACGTACATGATCTTCTGGTTGATTTTCTCCCCATTGCATTCCCATATAACAGTTGATTGCATATAGGCCTTGAGCTACTGCTCCACTTCTGTCGATATTTGCTTTTTCTACACAAATAATTTTTAAGTCTCTTCCCCAGTGTCTAGCTTCAAAAGTAGCACCAGTTCCAGCCATACCACCGCCTACTACAAGAATATCACAGTCTTCAACTATAGTTTTTCTAGCCATTAATAATAAACACCTTTTTTAAATGCACTTTTTTCTACTTTAGGTAATTCTTTTTTTGTATTTAATCCCTCTGGTTCTGAATAAAGAATTTGTGAATTTATTTCCCCTTGATTTGGTTTATCGCCATCTGCAAGTTTTGGAATAAATTTTCCCCATGGTTTTGTTGTTATTGGAGAAACAAAGTCTTTTACTGTCCCATTTCTAAATTTAATTTTCCAAGAGATTGTTCCTTTTTCTTCTTCTCTTCTAACTCTTACACTGTGGCCCATAGGAGCAAAGTCTGCATAACCTCGAACATCTATTGCATGATTAGGACAAGCTTTAACACACGAATAACATTCCCAACAAAAATTCGGTTCAATATTTTTTGCCCTTCTTATAGTTTCATCGATATGCATAATATCTGAAGGACATATATCTACGCAATGACCGCAGCCATCACATCTTGTCATATAAACAAAGGTTGACATAATTTTTATTTTTTTCCTTTCATAACTAAATTAATAATGTTTAGGATTCTCCCTACTTATACCTAATCCAAATTGTTTTGGGGCATCTGCTTCAGGCGGCAAATTGTCTCTAGAGCCATCAGCCTCTGCTAAATTTTTCTGTATCGCAGCTCCTGGTTTATAAAACATATGCGCAAATTTAGACCAATACACACCTCCAAATAAAACAAGATTTGATATAATAAATAAAACTAAAAATACTTTATCATCCCATCTATCATTTAAATTCAATGATTGTAAATAAGACCAAATCAGACCTGTTAAGGATGATGCAACAAGAGCAAGAACAAACAAATCTGCTTTAATAATTCTGTACCATGGTTGAGCTTCTGAATAAACATCAACTCTTAAAAAAAACCAAAACCAACCTCCTCCGAGAACTGTCATAATGGCTCCTACGTGCCAGATGATTGGCCAGAAAGACGGGGTATCTGAAGAAGGATTTGAATAACAAAAAATCATAACACCTGAACCTATCCAAAATAATATAGTTCCATACATTCCTAATAAATGAGCAACTCTTCTTTTTCCAGCTCCTAGCTCTGATGTTGTTGCGATATCACTCACTATCGTTTTTGAAATTACAGATAGTCTTTCTCCAGTACTTAATTTTTTTGTTGCAGAAAGTTTAGCCTTTTTTGCATTTTCAAAAAAATATCTTACATTTTTTTTATGAATAATATCTAAGAGAGTTCCAATAACAATCAATAGAACCATTAAAACAACAAATGCTTGCATGAAAACTGGTGAGACAGATTCAGCTAAAACCGCAAATGGGTTGACAGATATCATTATGATTTTTCTCCTTCTAGAAAAAGTATTTAGTATAGATAATAAAATAGATCAACCTCGGAATTTGGTCATTTAGTAACATTAATAAAAAAATTTATTTATTTTTACGTGTATAATGTTGTTTTAAAGGAATTACTCCTCTTACACCACCTTGAGGATTATCCACATCTCCATCTCTACGAGGAATCAGGTGAATATGACAATGCATTATAGACTGTCCAGCCACTTTTCCAGAATTTGAACCAATGTTGAAACCTTTGATTGTTTTATCGTTTTTACTAATAAAATCTTTAATTTTTTTAATTAATTCATCACATCCAATTACTTCATTTTCATTCAATTCGAAGTAATCTTTTATGTGGCGTTTAGGAATAATCAAACAGTGATTTTTAGATACTGGATATGAATCGAAAGTAGCATACGCAAATTCATTTTCATAAATAATATCCTCTTTTTTTATTTTGCAAAATAAACAAGGGTTATTTGGATCTTGCATTGATTTTACTTAATATTTTTTATTGTAGATTTATAAATTTTTAAAAGTTTATTGAAAGTTTTGGTACCTTTTCGTTTCCAATTTATTTTATCTATTGATGAAACTGATACTACACCTTTTCCAGATCCGATCACTATAATTTCATCATAATCAGTTAATTTATTTAAATAAATATTTTTAAAATATATTTTTATTATTTTATTAAAAAATTTTATTGTCGAACCTTTGTAACAATCTTGATTTGGAGAAAAAATTTTATTTTTTTTTACTAATAAAAGATTTGATGTACCTGTTTCTAGTAATTTATTATTTTTATATAGGGCAATATCAAATTTTGTTACATCCAATTTAGCTAATATTTTTAAAATTTTTTTGTATTTTAAATTTTTATAAGCAGCATCTACTCTTTTATAGTTTACTAATTTAAGTTTAAAAATTGATTTAGGAATTGGCCTTTTACGTAATGAAATAGATATAATTCTATTATTCGAAGCTACCCTCAATAAATGATCATACTTTTTATTTTTTTTTAAATTTGATTTAATTAGATTTGTAATATTTTTTCTTAAGTTTTTTTTGCGAATATTATATTTATTTAATGATTTAATTAAATTATCTATATGAGTTTTGTAAAATAGTATTTTTGCAGATCTGCCTATAACTCTCATGGTAGTAAAAATACCGTATCCATTCCAAAGATCGTTAAATTTAACTTCTTTAAGATCTTTATGACGATAAGATTTTTTTAATAATAAAGTTACCATTTTCTGTTAAAAAAGATTCTGGATGAAACTGAAAACCATATACATTATTTTCTTTATTTTCGAAAGCCATTGGAATATTTGATTTAGCGCATCTCATAGTTATTTTTGTATTATTCGAATTAAATGGCTCATATAATTTTAATGAGTGATATCGTCCAACTTTAAATATTTTATTTTTTTTGAATATCTTACTTTCACTTGTTACTTTTACTTTTGATTGATAACCATGAAAAATATTTTTTTGCTGCACTATTTTACCTTTTTCATTAAATAAAATTTGCTGGTATCCAAGACAAATCCCTATAATTTTCTTTTTTCCTTTATATTTTTTATAAATCTTTGATGTAAGTGGATAATCTTTTGGGGATCCTGGTCCGGGTGACAAAACAATTGTATTAGCTTGATCTAATTTTTTTTTATTAATATTGAAATAATTTGAGCAAAATACTTTATCAAACTTTGAAAATTGATGAACTACATTCCAAGTAAAAGAGTCTTGATGATCAATTATATAAATCATTTATAAAGTTCCAATAAAGATTTTGCTTTAATAAAATTTTCATTAAATTCTTTGTTAGCTGAACTGTCCAAAACAACACCTGATGCAGCCGAAACTTCTGAAGTATTTTTAAAATTTAAAATTGATCTTATAATTATATTAAATTTCATATCTTGATTAAATTTGATGTATCCAAAACTGCCAGTAAATATATTTCTATCCTCTTTTTCTTGATTGTTTAAAAGTTCAAGAGTTTTTATTTTTGGACATCCAATCACTGAACCACCAGGCATCATTGACTTAATTATATTTTTAATACTGATTTTTTTTTTTAAAATTCCTTGAATAGAAGTAACGTAATGAAAAAGATGTTTGTATTCCTCTACATATTTTTTTCTTAATATTTTTACACTTCCAGGTTTACATATTCTCGAAAGATCATTTCTTTCCATGTCTACAATCATGTTATGTTCTTTTGTTTCTTTTTCATTATTTTGAAAAAATTTTAAAGCTTTAATTTTACTATTTTTCTTATTTTTTTTTAAAGTTCCAGCTATAGGTTTGGTAATAATTTTATTTCCAACTCTATCAATAAGGGTTTCTGGTGAGCAACTAACTATAGAAAAGTTTTTATCTTTAATCATAAAAGATTCTGGTGAAGAGTTAATCTTCATTAATTTCCAAAAAAAATTTACTGGGTTTATAGTTGATTTGTTTTTATATTTGGTACATATCTTTATTTGATATGTTTCTCCTTGTTTGATTTTTTTTGAAAAAATATCAAATATCTTTTTATATTTTTTATAATTTATATTCATTTTAAAAGGGCTTAAAATTTGAGTTTTATTAAATGAGTTTTTGAAATTATGTTTTTTTATATTTGATATAATTTTTATATCTTTTCTTATTTTAATTATTGTTTCTGGCTTATAAAAGACTCCTTTATAAAATTTTAGTTTTTTTTGATTTTTAATATTTAGCTTTAATAAGTTACAAAGTATTTCATAGCCAAAAAAACCTATTAACAGATCTGTTTCTTTCTTATATTGTTTATTTGAGAACAAATTAAAGAATTTATTTACATTTTTATTTGTTAGTATGATTTTTTTTGAAAAATCTGTATATAAATTATATCCATCCTTTACTTTATAAATAATTAAATCTTTATCTGAATTATAAAGTTTTTCTAGATAAGGATTAAATTTCAGATGTTGCGAGTTGTTGTCTATCAATTGCTTTTTCTTTTATTGGTAAATGTATCAAGCCAGCAAATAAAGATAAAGCTACAGAAATGTACCATGCATAATCAAGGGAACCATATTGATCGTGAAATAAGCCTCCTAGATAGGCTCCTAAAAATGAACCAATTTGATGACTTAAAAATACAAATCCATAAAGTAATGATATGTATTTTGTACCAAATATATGACCTACTATACCATTTGTTGGAGGAACAGTTGATAGCCATAGGAAACCAAATGTTGCCCCAAAAATCAATGCATTAATTACGCTGGAAGGCATTAAAATAAAATACATTATAGAAACACCTCTCAATAAATATATAGCACTAAGTAATTTTTTCTTACTTACTCTTGTAGACAAATATCCACTAGTTAAAGTTCCAAATACATTAAATAAACCAATCAATGCTAAAATTGCTGTTGCAGTCCAATCCTCTAAACCACTGTCTCTAATGTGCATTGGTATATGTGTGGCAACTAAAGCAATATGCCATCCACATACAAAAAAACCTAAAGTTAAATAATTAAAACTTTTATTCGAAAACGCTTCCTTTATTGCTTCAGTAGCTGTCTGATTGTTTTCAGTATTCTGCTTAAGTTCCGCCATTGGCGTAGATAAAAACAATGAAATAACTAAACCTGCTAGTATCATACATCCAAAAATCACCAATGTTGTATTCCAACCAAATTCTAATAATGTAAATCTAGTATACATAGGAGAAACAAAATATCCAAAAGATCCTGCAGCAGTAACAATACCTGTTGCTATAGTTCTTGAATTAAGTGGAAAATGTTTTGCAACAATTGAAACTGGTATACTTATTGCTGTTGCTGCAAGTCCAATTCCAATTAAAATCCCTAAGTCAAATGTAAACCAAAACCCTGTATTGGGCCCATAATTCAAAAAATAAATACCTGCTAAATAAAATAAAAATCCTATAAATACAGCAACTCTTCCACTAAATTTATCTGTGATTATTCCAAAAATTGGTCCAAGCAAGCCCCAGAAAAAAAGCTGAATACCCATTGCAAAACCAAACTCTGTTTGGGTACAACCAAGATCTACTTCAAAATCAAAAAAGAAAAGTCCAAAAGTTTGTCTAATACCCAATGAAATAATAACTACTAAAGATGCAGCTATTAAAGTTACAAGCGCATTCTTGTTTGGAATAAATTTTTCTGAACTCATTTTATATATTTTAAAGATTTTTTTAAATCTTTAATTAAATCTTTTGGATCCTCAAGACCTATATGAAGTCTTACTAAATGTTCATCATTTTCTAACTTTAAAAAATTTCTATCTCCTAATTCTCTATATTCCTGGTGTAAAGCTAAACTTTCAAAACCACCCCAGCTATATCCGTATCCAAATAATTCTAATGAATTTACAAATTTTAGAATAGATTTTTTATTTTTTGCCTTAATTTTTAACCCCATCAAACCTGAGGCTCCTGAATAATGTTTTTTCCACATTTTATAATTATGCGTCCCTTTTTTATAAGGGTATAAAAGTTTTACTTTTCTATGTTTAGATAAAAAACTTGCAACTTTTTTTGCGTTTTCTTCATGTCTATCTAAACGAACGTCAAGAGTTCTCAAACCTCTTATTATTAAATATGCATCATCTGGTCCAAGCCTCAAACCTGTTATTTTATTTGCTTTCTCCACATATTTAAAAACTTTTTTATTAACTGCTAAACTTCCACCCATTACATCAGAATGTCCAGAATAATACTTTGTGGCAGAAACAATAGACATATCAAATCCTAATTTTATTGGTTTTAAAAAATATGGAGTTCCCCAAGTATTATCTATTGCAGTGAAGATTTTATTTTTTTTTGCAATAGAAATTATTTTGGATAAATCTTGAAAATCGAATGAATTACTTCCAGGATTTTCAACATAAATAAGCTTAGTTCTTTTAGAAATTCTTTTTTTTAAAGTATTCAGATCATGAGGGTTATAAAATATTGTTTTTATATTGAATGATTTTAAGAAATCTTGAGTCAATAATCTTGTAGGATAATATATTGGATCAGCTGCAAGTATTTCGTCACCCGGGCGAACCACACTAAAAATAGATAAAAACACAGATCCAAATCCTGTGGGAGTTAAAAATACATGGTGACATTCTTCCATTTTTTTTAACATTTGTTGTAAAATAAATGTTGTCGAAGTACCTTGTCTGCCATAATCAAAGTGTCCTCCTGTAGGATCCTTTTTACCTTTAGACTGTGTCTTTCTAAGCTCATTCATTGACTTAAAGATAATTGTAGAAGCTCTTACTACTGGTGGATTTACTGATTGATTGTAGTAATCTTTAGCTGCATGTTTAAGAAAGGTTTTGAAACTTTTATCCATAATAAATTTGATATGATAAAAAGACAATGCTATATCCACAAAATAAGTCAATAAAATAAATAAAAAGGAAATATGGGATACCCAAAAAAACACAGAGGCCGTAGAAAAATGGGCTCAAAAAAAAGAAGAGCAAGAAAGAAAAACAAGAAAAAGTAAAGCTCTAATTTTATTAATTTAGTATTTTTTCAAACTTTATTGAAATAGTAAAGTTTGATAATTTCAATCAGTTTTTCGATATCCATCCACCACCTAAAACTTTGAGACCATTTTCATCTTTTGAATAAAAAACACATGCTTGTCCTGGTGATATACCTTGTTCTTCCTCAAATAATTTTAATTTTGCTTTTCCATTATTTAAATTTAATTTGGATTTAATTAATCTTCCAGTAGATCTTACTTTTGAAAAAATTTCTTTATCAAAAGTTTCTTCACTCACTAATAAATTTAAATCTTTAAGAGCAATTTCTTTTTTAATTAATTCATTTTTTGAACCAACTATAATTTCATTTCTATCTGAATTTATCTCAATTACATAATATGGATCTTTAGCTGCAATTTTAATTCCTTTTCTTTGTCCAATAGTGAAATTTACTATTCCTTCATGTACTCCAATTACTTTTCCATTTACATCTTTTATATTTCCTTTTTTAAATGAATCAGGTCTTAATTTTTTTATTACGGACACATAATCTCCATTTGGCACAAAACAAATATCCTGACTATCTGCTTTATCAGCTACATTGAGATCTAAATTTTTTGCAATCTTTCTTGTTTCACTTTTTAACATTCCTCCAAGAGGAAATCTTAAATAATCTAATTGCTCTCTGGTAGTATTGAATAAAAAATAACTTTGATCACGGTTTTCATCTATGGCTCTATACATTTCGGTTTTATTATTTTTAGTGATACTTTTTACATAATGTCCTGTAACCAAAGCATCCGCTTTTAAGTTTTTTGCTTCTTCAAATAAATCATTAAATTTAACTGTTTTGTTACATTGTATGCATGGAATTGGGGTTTCTCCTTTTAAATAGCTATCAACAAAATTATCTACAACTCCTTCTTTAAATTTATTTTGATAATATAAAACTTTGTGTTCAATGTTTAATTTATGAGCCACTCTCTTAGCATCCATGATATCTTGTCCACTACAACATTGTTTAGAATGGGCAACTTCTTTACTGTTGTCATATAATTTCAATGTAATTCCAATTACATTGTAACCATCTTTTTTCATTATGCCTGCAACAGTTGATGAATCAACTCCACCCGACATTGCAACAACGACAGTTGTATCTTTTGGGTCTTTTTTTAATCCAATCGAGTTAGTTTTTGTACTCATATAGTTGGTATTTATACTTATTTCTAATATAAGTTAAATTAAATGATTTTAGAATTTGAACCAGGAGACAAAGTAGTCAATCCGGCTAAAAAAGAATGGGGAATTGGTCAAGTTCAAAGCATAATTAATGATAAAATAACAGTAAACTTTGAAAATGTTGGAAAAAAAGTAATTAATTCAACAAATATAACATTAGAAAAATACAAAAAGTAAATGAGCTTAAATTCGATAAATATTGTAGACGAACTTCTTGATACTTTTTTTACAGCTGGAAAACTATCTTTAGAGATTAGAGATAAAGATTTAGTTAAAAAAACAAAATCTGACAATACGCCGGTCACTAATGGAGACATTGAAGTAAACAACATTTTAACAAAGAAAATTTCAGAACTTACACCAGAAATTCCAATTGTATCTGAAGAGTCTTCAAAAAATAAAGAAAATAGTAATTTAAAAAATTTTTGGCTTATTGATCCTATTGATGGAACCTATGATTATATTAATGGTAGAGATGAATTCACATTAAATGCAGCACTAATAAAAGATTATAAACCATTTTTAGGCATAATTTATGCACCTGCAAAAAAAAGAATGTTTTACACTTATGGTCAAAATACAAGCTTTGAAATTAATAATGGTGAAAAAAAAGAAATTAAATGTAAAAAAACTAGTAAAGAAAATGAAGTGCTAGCTTTGTCTTATTCAAATGACCTTAAAGAAGAAATTATTAAAATACATAAAAAATATAAAGTTACTAATTTTACAAAAATGAAGAGTTCTTTAAAATTTTGCTCAGTTGCAACAGGGGAATTTGATTTATATGCGGCTGAACCTAGAGCATGTGAGTGGGACATTGCTGCAGGACATGCAATACTTATAAATGCTGGTGGTATAATAACTGACTTTAATGGAAATGAAATTTTATATGGAAAAAAAGATTTTAAAAATACTAGTATAATATTAAAAAGATCTTCAAAGTTATAATGGACGAGCAAATTAAAATAATCTTAATTATTATTGTTTCTGTATCAATATTTGGTTTGCTAGTTTTTGTTTTTGTAAAAAATTATATTAGAAATAAAATTAATTATTATCTTGAAATAAAACATAAAAATAAAGATCTAAAGTAAATTTATCATTTTTAAATATTCATCTTTTTCTAAATCTAAAACCTTTTTTGATGTTTCAAAATCAAAACCTGATCTAGCTAAAATTCCAGTATCTTTTTTGTAAAATAAAGGTCTATTATTTTCATCTCTTGCAGGACCTATTCTTTTTTTTTTGCATATTTTGATTGCTGAAAAAAAATCTTGATCCTCATTTTTATCTTTTATTTTTTCAATTGTATCTTTTATATAATTATTTTTTATCCCTTTTAACATTAAATATTGCCTTATTTTATTAATAGAACTTCCTCTTTGAATTAAACTTTTTGCTTTAGATTCAGAATAAAACTTATCATTTAAAAACTTTGTATTTTCAAGGTCTTCCAAAACTACATCGATTAAATTCATTATATTTTTTTTATTAACATTTGGTATTTTAGTTTTAATATATTTTTTCAGTAAATAAGTTTTCAGTTGTTGTCTAGATGGCGCATATTTTTCAATGTAAGCAAAAGAAAAGTTACGCATTTCATCGATAGTTACCTCTAATGTCTTTTTTTTATTTTTTATAGGAATCATGAAATGATGTATTATAATATATATATTTATGATCGAACAATTATCTAATTACTTTACAGTAGAGACAATATATCTGTGGCTAAATATATCTATTATACCTTTTTGGGTTGTCTTAGTTTTATTTCCACAATCTAAAATTTGTACGATTTTTGTAGCCTCAATTTTTCCAATCACAATTTTAAGTGGAACTTACTTTTATTTGATTTATTTTTTTTTTATATCAGATTACGAATTTTTAAGTAATTTTAACCTTTATTTAGGAGTTGAAAGCTTAAAAGATCTTTTTCAACAGGATGGTTTCATTTTATTATTTTGGATACATTTTATTTCTATAAATCTTTTTTGTGGGGGCTGGGTCGTTAGGGATAGTACTAAATATTCAGTTTCTAAATATTTAATCATGTTACCATTAATAATGATATATTTTATTGGTCCTATAGGAATTTTTTTATATTGGTTAATTAGAATTTTTTATGCAAAAAAAATTGCATTGTATGATTAGCTTTATACAACTTTAAATCCTTTGTGTTGCATTAAACCAAAACCACCTTCTACATGTGAGACCTTTTCAAAACCCATTTCTTTAAGTGTCTTAGCTGCTAAGGCAGATCTACCACCAGCTGCACAAAATAATACTATTTCTTTTGAAAGGTCTAAATTTTTACTTTTTACAAAAGCACTATCAGGATGAATTGAAAATTCTAATAATCCTCTAGGTATGTGAAAAGAGTTTTCAATCATACCTGAATTTTGTAATTCTGATGAGTCTCTTATATCGATTAAATTACATTGATTATTTTCTACTTTTTCTTTTGCTTCTTCTGGAGTAATGGTTTTTACCTCATTTAAAGCTTCTTGAACAAGAGTTTGTGATGATTTAATAGTCATTTTAAGATAAAATATACTTAAATGAAGATTAAAAAAAAAGCAAATAAAAAGTCTTGGTTTAAAAAAATTTTTATTAAAATATGTAGATTACTTGATTATGAAATAATTGATCAAGGAAATTTTTATTTGCCTGTAACTGATCAAGATTTAAACCAGGACTTGTCGGTGGCTGGACAAAAATCTCTCACTATTCCAATGGGAAAATTAGAGATTACTAGAAAAGTTAAGTCACTAACTATTATTTTAAGAACTTGTGCCTCTGTAAATATGCTTCAACAATCAAAAAAAAGATTATTCAACCAAGAAAAATCTGAATATACTTTAAGATCATTAAACTCAATAACAAGATCAATAAATTATGCAAAAGATCTTTTTAAAAATATTAATCTAGAACTAATAATCGTCGATCATAACTCTGATCAAAATGTTAAAGATAAAATTCAATCAATTATTTCAAATCAATCTTTTAAAAGTCAATTTATTAATTTAAATATTGATGATTTCAAAAAAAATATAAACCCTTTAAATGAACAAAAAAAAAATGTAACTATTAATCAAATTTCGAATATGTCAAATATTCATCAATCTTTATTAATAGGAAAAAAATCAGAGGATTTAGTTTATTTCGTTGAAGATGATTATATTCATTCATTGGAGGCGATAAAAGAGATGATTTTGACCTATGAAAAATTAGCTACAATGTTAAAAAATGAAATAATTCTATGTCCTGCTGATTATCCTTATTTGTACAGTGAAATCCATAGTACTAATGTTTTTCTTGGTGATAAAAGACATTGGAGAGTTGTAAATGAAACTCTAGGTACATTTTTGATGAGTAAACAAATAATATTAAAATATTGGAACGAATTAACGTATATGTGTAAATTTGAACATTACCCGTTTGAAAAACCATTACATTATATTTATGAAAAAGAATACTGTTTTACTCCAATACCATCGTTAGCTATTCATCTTACTAACATAAATTCTATATACGGAATATCCCCAAATATTGATTGGAAAAAGATTTGGGATGAAAACGAGTTAAAATAATTATTGAATCTTTTTAATCTGGACTAGTAGCCTTTATCAAAATAAAGGCTACTACCAATTTATACTATTTATTAAATATTTCTTTAAGTGCTTTAGCAGGTAAAAACTTCACTTTTTGTGAAGCAGCTATCTGAATTTGTTCTCCTGTTCTTGGATTACGACCAATTCTAGCTTTTCTTTTAGCTACTTTATAAGTACCAAAACCAGCAATTTTCACTGAGTCATCGCCTTTTAAAGCGTCAAGAATTGTGTTGGTAATAGTATCAAAAGTACGCTCTGCATCAGCTTTACTTTGATTTAAAGATCCAGCCAATTTAGCAACTAATTGTTTCTTGTTCATTTTAGCTCCGGTTTATAAGGTTTTTTTTATATACTTAACAAAATCGTTGATTTATCAAGCTTTTTTTTAGTATTAAATGTAATTTTCAACACAATATATAGTGTTAAATTAATATTGATTTTATTGATTTTTTTGACTTTAAAAAAACCTTTAAAATAAGCCTAAATCTTTAAGATCATTAAAAGTCGCAAAAAACATCAAAGATAATAATAAAAACATTCCGATTCGAAAAAAACCTTCTTGTGTTTTTTGGCTTAAAGGACGACCTAAAATTTTTTCAAAGCCATAAAACATTAAATGTCCACCATCTAACAATGGGATGGGAAATAAATTAATTAAACCTAAACTAACAGAAATATAGGCCATCATACTTAAAAAAGGAATAATTCCAAACTCTGCGACTTGACCTGAGATTTTAGCAATTCTGATTGGACCTCCTAATTGAGAAGTATCTCCAGAACCCGCAATCATTGATCCTAAATATTTTAATGAAGATGAACAAACAAAATAGACTTCATTAACTGAATGAAATAATGCTTTGACTGGCCCTAATTTGACATGATTAATTGTATTATTATATGGCATCAAAGTAATTCCCACTACTCTTTTGTTAACTTTGTTACCTAAATTATCTTCGGATTGGATTGTTTCAGGTTTAACTGCTAATACTAAATCATTGTCATAACGAGAGATTTTAAAATCAATAGATTCTGATGTGGACATCATTATTAATTTTGAGACATCTAAAATACTTTTAACTTTATTACCATCTATTTCTAAGATTATATCGTTTTTCTTTAAACCAGCTACTTCTGCGGGACTGTCTTTCTTAATTTCATTAATTGCTGGTGGCGTAAAATCTTTACCAATGAACATGTAAATAGTCATAAAAATAAGAATTGCTAAAATAAAATTAGCAATAGGACCTGCTGCAACAATCAGCGATCTTTGATAAAGAGGTTTAAGCACAAATAGTTTTTTTCTATCTTCTTCCGAATATTGTTTTATAATTTCCTCTTGATCTGCTTGAGAAAATACATTCCTGTCACCAAAAAATTTAACGTATCCACCAAGTGGTATCATACAAATTTTCCATCTTGTGCCAGATTTATCATTCCAACCATAAATTTCTTTTCCAAAACCTATTGAAAAATCAGTTACTCCAACTCCATACTTTTTAGCAAAATAATAGTGTCCATATTCATGAATGAATACAACAACTAGTATAAGTATTAAAAATGGTATTATAAAATCAAACACATTATAGATAATAATGATTTTATTTTATTTTCCAAGTGGTCATTGGCACCAAAGTTGACAGTAAAAAAGACAAAAATAACAATGATTGAGCCATAAATGGAGGAAAAAATTCAACAGGAAACAAAATTCCAACTAAAATGGATTTTGAAAAGTCTGGACTTGGAAAAAACAATAAACCAATAATTAATCCAAAAATAATTGATATATATGCATTTTTTTCTGTAAGAGATTTATTATAAAAGCCAACAAAAACTGTTAATACGGCTGAACAGCAAAATAAATCTGCTAATAAAAAAAGATATAAAATACTTAAACCTTTGGAAGCTATGTAAAATGCAATAAGTGACAATAAAATTATTATATATTTAGAAAGTTTTAAATAATTACCTTTAAATTTTAAAAGTTTGTTACCATCAACAATAATCAAACTTGAAATTGCATTTATTAACGTGTCAATACTGCTTATGGTTAAAGATATCGAAAGCAAAATAATAACAATAGATAAACCTAAAGTATGATTTTTAATCAATAAAGAAAAAAAGGCTAGATCCGGAATTACATCACTGTTTGATGAAACAGAAATTAAACCAGAAAATCCCATTAAAAAAACAATTGGAATAATTATTAAAAATGAAAAAAATAAACTTTTTTTTAATACTTCGTCATTTTTTGCAGCATACACTCTCTGCCAATTTCCTTGATGAAATAGATTAGTTGCTGCAACGGCTATAAAAAAGGTCAATCCAGCTGTAAAATTTGGTAAATAATCTAAGCTCAACAAATGAGGTTTATTTAGTTTAATAAAACTTAAATTAAATTCTGAACTATTCTGTGTAATCAAAAAGTTAAAAATAACTATTAATAAAATAATTAAAATAACGAATTGAATATTATCTGTTAATATTGAAGCCCTCAATCCACCATATAAAGTATAAAAAAGAGAACTTAAAATAATTATGAATGCAGTAATCCATAAATCTGTACCTGAAATATATTTTATGAGAATTGAAACTGCCGTAACTTCAGCAATTAGAAAAATCAACATATAAAAAATTGATAAAAATAAAATTAATTTGAATAATTTTTGACCAAATTTTTTCCTTATAACTTCAATTAATGTTTTACAGTTTGAATATTTTTTTCTAAAAATTTTACCTAAATAAATTAATATAAATAATGGGAACGCAGTTCCGAACGAGTAGCCAATTACTGATCCAATTCCTCCCCAAGTAGCAGCTGATGCAGGTCCAAATAAAATCCATGCACCTAAAGCTGATGATACTAAGCTAGCTGTTAAAGAAGAAACTCCTACCGATCTTCCTGCCAGTAAATAATTATTTAAATTTTGATTTTTTCTAGAATAAAAAATTCCTAAAAGTGTAAAAACTACACATAAAAATATTATTATTAATATTGCTGATTTTTGAGATATTAGATTTAATGTTTCCAAAGTTCCCTTTCTGAATTACCGGACAGGTTCATAGGGTTTAATCTCAGTCTCAATTGACACCCCTATATTATTTATAATTGAAAAATAAAAATAATGATAGTAATTAAAGAAAAAAATTAACTTGAAAAAATAAATAATTTTAATGTCATCACAAAAAATAATAGACATACTTACAAGTAATATTGATACATTGTGGGTTATAGACTGTGCAATATTAGTTTTCATTATGCAAGCAGGCTTTATGTGCATGGAAACAGGTCTATCAAGACACAAAAATAGTATCAATGTTGCATTAAAGAATGCTGCAGACTTTGGTGTATCTGTAGTTATCTTTTGGATTTTTGGATTTGGTATTATGTTTGGAACTTCCTATAATGGTTTCTTTGGGACTGATTTATTTTTCTTCAAAACAGATAAAGCTGAACATATGACTTACTTTGTCTTTCAAGCTATGTTTGTTGCAACCGCTGCAACAATAATTTCTGGTGCTGTTGCTGAAAGAATGAAGTTTAATGGTTATTTAATTATGACAGTATTAGCAACAGGAATAATTTACCCTATTGTTGGCCATTGGGCTTGGTCTTCAAGTTATCTTTCTAAATATGATACAGAAACTCTATTGTTAGATGCTTATGGTTCAATAAATACTACTGGATGGCTTTCAGATATGGGTTTTGTAGATTTCGCTGGAAGCACAATTGTCCATTCCGTAGGTGGATGGATTGCTTTAGCAGCAGTTATAATTTTAGGCCCTAGAATTGGCAAATATTCAGATGCAAACAAAGGTAAGTTTACTGGATCTAGTTTTCCTTTAGCTGTATTAGGAACATTAATCTTGTGGTTTGGTTGGTTTGGTTTCAATGGTGGAAGTAATGGTGCTATGGACAAAACAGTGCCTCTGATTTTAATTAATACTTTTTTAGCTGCAGCTTTTGGTTTATTGACAGGTTTAACTATTTCTTATTTTAAATTTAAGAAACCTGATCCTTTTTATATAATTTTAGGACCACTTGCAGGATTAGTCTCAATTACTGCTGGATGTAATTCTATGACATCCATTATATCAATTTTTGTAGGAATTATTGGGGCAATTATTGCAATAATTGTAAATGAAGCATTAAACAAATTTGAAATTGACGATGTTGTTGGAGCTGTTCCAGTTCATTTAGCTGCTGGTATTTGGGGAACATTAGCTGTTGGTTTTTTCAGTGATTTAACTATTTTAGATACAGGGCTTGATAGGCTTTCACAGATAAAAATTCAATTAATAGGAATATTATCAATTGGAGCGTTTACATTTATATCCTCTTTTGTGATTTTGAGTATTTTTAATAAATTTTATCCATTAAGAGTAAGTCCAGTTCAAGAGGAATTGGGTCTTAATATTGCAGAGCATAATGCAGTATCAGTGGAACATGATTTAATTTCAATTTTAGATAAGCAATCACAGTCGGGAGATCTTAAAATTAGAGGTCCACAAGATCCATTTACCGCAGGAGGTGTCATTGGTCTGTATTACAATAAACTAATGAGCAAACTAGAAACAAGTGAAGAAGAAAGAAATAAGTGGCGAGAAAGAATCTCAAAAGAAGTAAAACTTGCTGTAAAAGTTCAAGAGAATTTTTTGCCAAAGAGAAATCTAAAAAATTATCCTGTTCATGGTATTAATATTTCAGCAAGAGAGGTTTCAGGAGATTTTTTTAGCTTTTACCCACATAATAATAATATTTATTTTATTATTGCTGATGTTGCTGGAAAAGGAATTCATGCAGGAATGGTTATGGCTAAAGCATCAACATTATTTGAATTATTGTCACAATCAAAAGTAGATCCTGATGAAATGGCTTTCCATATGAATAATGATTTAAATAATACAAAAACAGGAGGAATGTTTGTAACTTCAATAATTGGAGAATATAATTTAATATCTGATGAAATTAGATGGGTAAATGCAGGACATCAGCCAGCTCTAGTAAGACATAATAATGGAGAATACAATAAAATTGAAAGTTCTGCTCCTCCATTAGGAGTAATTAAGCAAAAAGATAAAAGTTTTTATAAAACAAATAAAATTAAATTAAACGGTTCAAGATTTTATGCTTTTACTGATGGTTTATCTGAAAGTATAAATAATGATGGAGAAGAAATAGGAATTGATGGTTCAATTAATATTATTGAGAAGAATTATAGTCAGGATACTATTAAACAGTTAGATGATATTACAAAGTCTGTAATAAATACAAGTAAAAACCAAACCCTGAGCGACGACCTTACTTTAATAAGTATTGGAAAATAATAGATTTTTAAAATAATTTATTTTTAGTTAAAAACAAACAATATGATCTATATGTATGGGTCTTTTAATTCCAAATTTTTCATCTATCTCATGTTGATGAATATGATGAGAATGAACAAAAACTGGTATTAACAAGTTATTTAAAGTTTTTAATGTATAAATAAAATTTGTTCCTCTAAATTTTCTATCAACCACCTCTAACTGTAAATTGCTTTTGTCATCATGCTGTAAATCCTCTGGTTGTATTAAAAGTTTAACTTTAGATCCTATTGGAAATGGTTTTATAAAATTACCAGTAATTGTTCCAAGATCTTCATTTTCAAGACTTTTCGGACTTGTAACCTCAGCAGGTATTAAAATTCCTCTATTTAAAAAGTTAACAACCTCAATCGAATTTGGAAAATGATAAACTTTGTATGGATCATCAAATTGTTTAAGTTCTTTGTTTAAAATTATTCCACATTTTGAGCCCAAATAAAACGCTTCATAAGAATCGTGAGTTACAATTATTGTAGTAATTTTTAAAGTATTTAATATTTTTTTTAATCTTACTTGAATTTCTTCTTTAAAACTCTGATCAACATTAGACAAAGGTTCGTCTAATAGTAAAAGATCAGGTTGAGTAATTAAAGATCTTGCGAGTGATGCTCTTTGCGCTTCTCCAGCACTAATTTGGTGGGGATATTTGTTTAGTATTTGAGAAATATTCAGTAATTCAATTATTTCTTTAAAACTAATTTTTTGATCCTTTTTTCCTTTGTTTCTCTCAGTTCCCAATAAAATATTTTTTTCTATGGTATAGTGAGGAAATAAACTGTTTTCTTGAAAAGCAAGAGAGATATTTCTATCCTCAGGCTCAACATTTACTTTTTCTGAAGATATAATTTTACCGTTTAACTCTATTGATCCATTTCCTATTTTTTCTAATCCGGCAATAGTTCGTAATATTGTAGTTTTTCCAATTCCAGATGGTCCCAGAAGGCATATTATATCTCCTTCTTTTTCTATCGCAAAAGAAACATTTCTTACTTTAGTTTTTCCTCCAACACTAAAATCAACATTTTTTATTTCAAAAAAATTATTATTCATCTCTTTCTCTTAAAATATATTTTGATGTAAGTAAAATAAAGAAAGTTGCAATTAAAATTAAAAATAATGCTGGTACAGCTGCAGCTTCTAATAAATCTTCTGAAGCAGAAATATAAGCAGTAGTAGCAAAAGTTTCAAAGTTAAAAGGTCTTAAAATTAATGTTATAGGCAATTCTCTTATTATTTCTAAAGAAATTAAAATAACTACAAACAAAAGTGAATTTCTTAAATATGGAATATGTATATTAAAAAAAGTTTTTGTTTTGGAATATCCAAGAAGATATGCGCTCTCATCAACTGCAATGTTCATTTTTTCATATCCTGATTTAATTCCATTAAAAGCTAAAGAATAGAATCTTACAAAATAAACTATAACTAAACCTAAAACTGATCCTATAAATACTTTTTTAATTGACAAAAATCCCATTGCTTTAATAAAATTTTCATCGAACCATGCTACGAAGGTTATAAAAGCAATAGCAAGAATAACACCTGGTATAGCATATCCTGAGATTGATAAAGTAGATAATATATTTAAAATTTTTTTATTTGATACTCTATTTCCATAATTAGACAATAAAGCAAAAGATATTAAAACTAAACTTGATAATGAAACAAGATATAAAGTATTCATTAATAAATCAATTATGTTTAAGTCAAATAAATTTTCTGGAAATTTAATTGTCCAATATAGCATTTGGCTTAACGGAAATATAAAACTTAAAAAAAATAACAAAGTACAAAAAATAACTGCAAAAATTGATTTAGAACCTTTTAATTTTATTTTTTCTCTTTTTTTAAATCCAACTTTTGTTTCCAAATGATACTTCGCTTTTTTTCTAGATAAGTTTTCAGTTAAAAATAATATAAATATAAATAATAATAAGAAAAAGGATATTCTGTTTGCAAATGCCAAATCATCAAAAGCAATCCAGGCGTTGTAAATACCAGTTGTTAAAGTATTAATTGAAAAAAAATCAACAGCACCAAACTCTGCTAGAGTTTCCATTGCTACTAACGATAAACCAGCAACTATTGCTGGACGAGCTGCGGGTAATATTATTGAATAAAATGATTTGAATTTTGAAAAACCAAGATTTTTTCCTAATTCAATTAAATTCTGTGATTGATATAAAAAAGAAGATCTAGCTAAAATATATACATAGGCAAAAAGAGAGAACGAAAGTGATAATATAAGTCCAAACATTCCACTGAATTTTGGTATATGTTTATTATATTCACCATCTCCAAATAAAAATTTTAAAATTGTAAATGCTGTCCCATAATTTTCAAAAAATGCAAAAAGTGAATAAGCGTAAATATAAGGTGGTATTGCAAAAGATAATATCAAAGCCCACTTAAAAAAATTAGAACCAGGAAACTCATAAAAGGAAACAATATAAGCTGAGCCAACTCCAAGAATAAATGTTAAGCACAATACACCTAATAGAAGAGTGATTGAATTAAATATATATTCAAGAAAAAAAGTTTCTCTAAGTACTTCAAAATAATTTGTTGTATCTTCAAAAAAACTTGAAAAAACTGTCAAAATAGGAATTAAAACAATTATTGAAATAACAAAACTACTTAAATACCAAATATTAATAATTTTAAAATTCATACCTTTTGTCATTGATTAATTTAATTAGTTTAAATGATTATTTATTTTTTTTCTAGTGTCTACGACGAAAGGAGACCTGTGTCGTAGACACTAATTAAGGAATTTATCTATATATCAAAAACTTTAAGGAGGTGCGGAACATCCTTTGTTTCGATTTCTGATAAATCTCTTCCATTTATTCTGTTATCGATTTTTTTACACTCTAAAGAACATGTGGGACACGCTTTAGAAGATTTGTTATAATCTATATCAGATATAAATTCTTTTTTTTCCATTTATTACCATCCAGCAGCTGTCATTATTTCTACAGCAGCAGCTTGATTTTTTCCGTAAGTAGAAACTTTTGTTTTTAGATCTTGTTTAAAATCTAAACCTAAGTTGTTTACTACTAATGGACTTGGTGAAACACCAGCAATCATTGGAAACTCAAAAGTATTGTTTGTAAAGTGTTCTTGAGCTTCAGGTGTTAGTAAGTATTCAACAAGAGCAATAGCGTTTGCTTTGTTAGGAGCGCCTTTAACTAAAGCAGCACAACTGATGTTCATGTGTGTTCCTCTTCCATCTTGATTTGGAAAAAATGCTTTAACTTTTTTTGCAGCTTCTTGTTGTTCAGGACCTTTTTTACCTGATAGCATTAGAGCTAAATAATAAGTATTAGCTACAGCAATATCTGCTTCACCAGCAGCTACTGCCATTATTTGTGCTCTATCGTTACCTTCTGGTTTTCTTGCCATATTAGCAACAACTCCCTCTGCCCATGCAGCTGTAGCCTTTTTACCATTGTTAGCTATTAATGAAGCGACAAGAGATTTATTGTAAATGTTACTAGATTTTCTAATTACTAATCTACCTTTCCATTTAGGATCAGCTAGACCTTCATAAGTCATTCCAGATAATTCAGCACCAGAAACTCTCTCTGGTGAGTAATAAATTATTCTTGCTCTTTTAGCGATTCCAACCCACTTACTTGTTCTAAAGTTTTTTGGAACAGCTGCTTTAATTGCTG
The DNA here is from genome assembly GCA_902576565.1 of uncultured Pelagibacteraceae bacterium. GTDB lineage: Bacteria > Pseudomonadota > Alphaproteobacteria > Pelagibacterales > Pelagibacteraceae > Pelagibacter. The sequence goes on from CACGVK010000002.1 coordinate 24,553, forward strand.
CAGATGACAATCCACCTTGAAGTGTACCTTTTCCATCCATAGCTCCACATCTTCCAGCATCAGCTGTGATGTAAAGGTCTGCAGATGAGTCAGCGCCCTCCTCAATTATTCTTTTCTCTAAAGCACCTGATTTACCGTTAATTAAATTTACTTTGATTCCAGTTTTTGCTGTAAACTTTCCATAAAGCTCAGCGTCAGCTTTGTAATGCCTTGCATTAAAGACATTAACTTCTGCTGCTAAAGCTAAACCAGAAACAAATGTAAAAAGTATAGTAAGTATCGATATTTTTTTCATATTTCTCTTTAAAATTTAAATTAAATTTAATGAGAATGATAACTATTCTCAGTGATAATGATTATCAATCGCACTGATTGTCGCAGGTTGTATTAAAACTCCCACTCTGAGATTTTACTATATAAAAAGTTCCTAAATGCTTGAACTCTAGCTACATTCTTCATTGATTGAGGATAAACGAAATGAGCTTCTGTTATTGGTCCTTCAATATTAGGTAAAACTTTAGAAATTTTTGGCTGATTTACTGTTAAATAATCTGGTAAGGCTGCTAGTCCAACTCCGCTTTGAACTGCTAATAAAAGACCGTAAACACTATTAACTTTCATAACAGTTTTTCTTTTTTTATCTTTCATTCCAAGTTTTAAAGCCCAATCTGGGTTATAAACTGGTGATGGATTTCCTTTTCCATATGAAATAAACTTATGTTTATTAAGATCGTTAATAGTCTTTGGATATCCATGTTTTTCAAGATATTTGTGGGAACCATAAATATGATAATTGATATCAATAAGTTTTTTTTGAATATAATTGAGTTGTTTTGGTCGTCTCATAAATATTCCTATATCAGCTTGTCTTGTGCTTAAATCCAATTCTTTATCATCAAATATCAATTCTACCTCTATTTCTGGGTTTAATTGCATAAATTCTTGGATTCTAGGAGTTAACCAAGTAGTACCGAAACTAACAACTGTCGTTACAGTCAATTTTCCAGATGGTTTATTTTTTTTATCACCTAATGTGGTCTCAACTTCTTTTAATTTGCTTATTACCTCATGTGCGGTTTTAAAGACATATTCTCCGTTTTCAGTTAAAGTTAATCCTCTTGCGTGCCTTTCAAAAAGTTTTACTTTTAAGTCATCCTCGAGTGATTGTATTTGTCTACTTATAGCTGATTGACTTAAATTTAAATTAACTGTTGCATTTGTAAAGCTACCTGCTTCAGCTACAGCATGAAATATTTTTAATTTATCCCAATCCATTACTTATTAACGTTAATTATATATCTTCCGGAAGTTTTTCCTTCTAACATTTTTGGATAAATATCCAAAAGTTCCTCAAGTCCTATTTCTTTTATGGACTCTTCTAATTTTTTAAAATCGATTAATTTAGAAGCTTCATTCCAAATAAATTCTCTTCTTTTTACAGAAGCATTAACAGAATCAATTCCCCATAATTTAACTCCACGAATAATAAAAGGCATAACAGTTGTGTTTAGTTTAATACTTGATGCATTTCCACATGCAGCTACTATTCCGCTATGCTTAATGTGTGAGAGAACTTTTGCTAGAACATTTCCTCCAACTGTATCAACAGCGCCATCATATAAACCTTTGTCTAGGGGTCTAGACTCACCACTTAAATCACTTGTTTTTACAATGTTTTTAGCACCTAAAGCATTTAGATATTCTTTGTTTTCATCTTTACTAGTAACAGCCGTTACGTTACATCCCATTTTTGATAAAATCATAACTGCAATACTTCCAACTCCGCCTGAGGCACCTGTAACAATTACATCATTAACTTTTTCACCTAATAATAAAACTTCTCTGGTCTGTTTTGTTGTAAAAGCACATTGTAAAGCTGTAAAACCTGCAGTACCAAGAACCATTGATTGTCTTAAAGAAAGTGAATCTGGTTTTTTAATTATAGACTCTCCACTTACTTTTGCATATTGAGAGTAACCACCATAAAAATTTTCACCTATTCTCATTCCTGTGGCAATAATTTCATCTCCCTCTTTAAATTTTGCATTACTGCTTTCAACAACTTTTCCTGAAAAATCTACACCTGGAATATGGGGATATTCTTTTACTAATCTCGCTCCATTCTTTAATATGAGGGCATCTTTATAATTTAAACTTGAATATTCTACTTTAACTTTTACATCACCGTGTTTTAAAAATTCATTATTAATATTTTTAACTTCTCTAGTAAAATTCTCGCCATCTTGATTAATAATTAAAGCTTTAAAATTTTCAGACATTAGTAATGATTAGCAGAAATTTACTTACTTATAAATCTCAAATATCTATTTTGATAACTTAAATCTTCTTTAAATTTACCTAAATAATAATTTGTAACTGTTGTTGCTTGTTCTTTCTTTATTCCCCTCATAGTCATACATTGATGAGTTGAGTCAATCGATACAGCTACTCCTTTAGGATTTAATGTTTCCATTAATACATTTGCTATTTGCATCGTAAGTCTTTCTTGAGTTTGAAGTCTTTTTGAAAATACTTCTACAACTCTAGCGAGCTTACTTAAACCTACCACTCTTTCATTAGGAATATACGCAACATGAGCAACTCCAATGATAGGAGCCATGTGATGTTCGCAGTGACTTTGAACGGAAATATTTTTTTGAATAACCATATCGTCATAACCTTCAACATCACCAAATGTTTTCTCTAAAATTTTCTTTGGATCTTCATTGTATCCTTTAAAGTATTCTTTAAATGCTTTCACAACTCTTTTAGGAGTTTCCACTAATCCTTCTCTGCTTGGATCTTCTCCCATCCACTTAAGGATCTTTATAAATGCCTCTTCAGCCTCTTTATCAGAAACTTTTTGACTAGATTTAATTTCGTTTTCGTTTTTTACTAATTTCATGAGTGTTATATATATATAAACTCATATTTATAAAATATTTAATAAATTCTGCAATATGCTACAAAATGTCTAATTATGTTTAAAAAAAGAGAAAATGTACAAGAAATTGAGGAAGGATTATTGTTGTCACCTAAGTTCGATAATGATGGATTGATCCCTGTAATAACAACCTGTTCAAAAACACATGCTGTTTTAATGCAAGGATATATGAACGTTGAAGCATTAAAAAAAACTATAGAAACTAAAGAAGCGCATTATTGGAGTAGATCAAGGAAACAAATTTGGCATAAAGGGAAAACTAGTGGTTTTACTCAAAAAGTTTTAGAATTAAGAATTGATGATGATCAAGATTCAATTTGGCTTAAAGTTGATATTGGCCAGGGTGCAAGCTGCCATGTTGGTTATAGATCTTGTTTTTATAGATCTGTTCCATTAGGAAAAATTGATAATGCAAGAAACATAAAAATGAATTTTGAAGAAAAAGAAAAAATATTTGATCCTGAAGAAGTTTATAAAGGAGAAGAAAACCCAACAAAAGTTTAATTATTATGTCAGAAAAAAAACTTGATCTAATGAAACCTTTTGGGCCATGGGTGGCTAAAATTAATATCCCAGAAGATTTAGTTAATAAATTAAATGATTATGTTGATAGAATTCTTGCTGATGAGAAAAAAGCTAAAAAACTAGATGCAGGTGGAAGACTGGTAGGGAATGTTACGCAAGAATTTCAAATAGATTTTGACTTTGCTGATAAAAGTGGTTGGAGTAAATTGTTACAAGCAGCTTCTTCAAAATTAATTGAAGCAACATTAAAAAAAAATATTACAAAATTTGAAATTACTGATACGTGGATTGTCAGACAATTTGAAAATGAATATAATCCGATACACTTTCATTCTGCTCATTTATCTGGAGCTGGATTTTTAAAAGTTCCAGATTTTGGATCGACTAAGCAAAAAGGTAAAAGGAATCATAATGGACAATTAAAACTGGTTCATGGTAATAAACAATTTCTTTCATCTTGTATGATGCCAATTCAACCAAAAGTGGGCGATTTTTATATATTTCCTCATTATTTAATGCACTTAGTTTATCCATTCATTGGAAATGAAGAAAGAAGATCAATATCATTTAATGCAAAAATTGATGATGAAATTTTTGATGTTTTTAAAAATTAATGAGTGAAGAAAAACAAAAAAATGTTCTAGGTGAGCCGATTGAAGAGTGTTCTAACGAACCGTTAACAGGATGGTTTAGAGATGGATGTTGCAATACAGATAAAAATGATCATGGTCTTCATACGGTATGCGCAAAAGTAACGGATGATTTTTTACAATGGTGCAAAATCGCAGGTAATGATTTAATCACTCCTCATCCAGAATTCGGTTTTCCAGGATTAAAAGAAGGTGATAATTGGTGTGTTTGTGCAAGTTGGTATGTTAAATCGATTGAAGCGGGTAAAGCCTGTCCAATTTATTTAAAAAAAACTCACGAGAATACTTTAAAACTGGTGTCAATTGAAAAATTAAAAAAATACGCAATCGATTTATCCTAAACTACATATTGCCATATTTGGGGCCACCTCCTCCTTCGGGTGTAACCCAATTAATATTTTGTGAAGGCTCTTTAATATCGCAAGTTTTACAGTGAATACAATTCTGTGAATTAATAACAAATTTAGGTTTTTCATTTTCAATCTGTACTTCATAAACCCCTGCAGGACAGTATCTTTGTGCTGGTTCATCATACTTTTGATATGTGAAAGATATTGGTAATTCAGGGTTTTTTAGCTTTAAATGAACTGGTTGGTTATCTGTGTGATTTGTACCTGTTAAATAAACAGAACTAGTTTTGTCAAAAGTTATAATGTTATCTGGTTTCGGATATTCTATTTTTGGCATTTCGTTTGCATTTTTTAAAGTTTCATGATCAGCATGTTTATGCTTTAGTGTGAATGGTAGTTTACCTCTAAACAATATTTGATCAATTCCTGTAAAAATAATTCCAATAATTAAACCCCAGCTAAAACTTGGTTTTACATTTCTCGCCTCATAAAGTTCTTTATAAACCCAGCTATTTTTAAATTTATCCTCATAAATAGATAAATTTTTGTTCTCTTTTAAATGCTCAATTATAGTTTCAGCAGCAATCATTCCACTTTTCATTGCAGTATGAGATCCTTTTATCTTTGGCATATTTAAAGTTCCAGCATCACATCCAACTAATAATGCTCCTGGCATGTACATTTGGGGTAAACTTTGTAAACCTCCTTCAATTAAAGCCCTTGCCCCATATGAAATTCTTTTTCCTCCTTCTAAATATTTTTTAATTGAAGGGTGGGTTTTAAATCTTTGAAATTCATCAAAAGGTGAAAGATGAGGATTTTGATAATCTAATCCAATTACATATCCTAAAAATATTTGTTTATTTTCAGCATGATACATAAAACTTCCTCCATAGGTTTTGTTATCGAGTGGCCATCCTGCAGTATGCATAACCATACCTTCGTGGTGATTATTTTCATTTATCTCCCAAATTTCTTTAAAACCAATTCCATATTGTTGTGGATTTTTATTTTTATCTAAATTAAATTTTTTAATTAATTGTTTGCCTAAATGACCTCTGCAACCTTCAGCAAACACCGTTACTTTTGCATGAAGCTCCATTCCTGACTCAAAACTATCCTTTTTATTTCCTTCTTTATCTAAACCCATATCTTGAGTGGCAATTCCTTTTACTGATCCATCATCGCTATATAAAATTTCACTTGCAGGAAATCCTGGAAAAATTTCTACACCTAAAGCTTCGGCTTGTTCTGCCAACCATCTACATAAATTTGCTAAACTAATAATATAATTTTTATGATTTTGTTGTACCTTAGGCAAAAGCCAGGTTGGCCAACTTAAAGATTTCTTTTTACTTAAAAATAAAAACTTTTCTTTAGTTACTTTAGTTTTAATAGGAGAGTTTAATTCTTTCCAATTTGGCAATAATTCATCTAAGGCTCTTGTTTCAAAAACATTGCCTGATAAAATATGAGCACCTATCTCTGATGCTTTTTCTAAAAGGCAGACATTTACATCTGGATTTAACTGCTTTAGTTTTATTGCAGTTGAAAGTCCTGATGGTCCGCCACCTACGATTACTACATCGTATTCCATCACTTCTCTGGACATAATATTATTTTTTACAGTATTTGTTATTTTTGTATAGTGTTTAATTTGTTCAATTCTTCTAAGAATTGTGGAAGTGCTTCAAAAAGATCTGCCTCTAAACCGTAATCAGCAACACTAAATATAGGAGCTTCACCATCTTTATTAATTGCTACAATTATTTTACTTTCCTTCATTCCAGCTAAGTGCTGAATTGCTCCTGAAATACCAACAGCTATATACAAGTCTGGCACAACTACTTTACCTGTTTGACCTACTTGATGATCGTTGGTGATATATCCTGCATCAACTGCCGCTCTAGATGCACCAATTGCTGCATTTAATTTGTCAGCTATAGCAGTTATTAATTTAAAATTATCTCCACTTGCCATTCCTCTTCCACCAGAAATTACGATTCTTGCAGTTCCTAATTCTGGTCTATCAGACTTAATTTCCTCTCTTTTAATAAACTTAGTTAATGTTGAAGCCTCGGCACTATCTGCTTTTATAATTTCAGCTGATCCTCCAGATGTTTGAGCCGGATCAAAAGAAGTAGGTCTAATAGTAACACATTTTTTATTATCATTACTTTTAACAGTTGCAAAAGCATTCCCTGCATAAATAGGTCTTAAAAAAGTATCAGGTGAAATTACTTTTATTATATCGCTTACCTGTGAAGTATCTAATAGCGCAGCAACTCTTGGCATTAAATTTTTACCAAATGTGTTAGCAGAACAAACAATATGTGAGTAATTTTCTGCTTGTTTTACTATCACTGGAGTAAAGTTTTCAGCTAAATAATTTTCATAAATATCATTGTCTATTTGAATTACTTTTTTTACATTTGGTATTTCTGAAACTGATTTACATACTGCATCTATGCTTTTTCCAATAACTAAAACATGAAGATCTTGGTCAATTTGGGATGCTGCGGTAATTGCATTTAAAGTAAACGGCCTTATTTCTTTATTATTATGCTCTGCAATTAATAGTACTGACATTATATTACTTTTGCCTCATTTTTTAATTTTTGAACTAATTCAGCTACACTTGAAACTTTTATTCCAGCTTTTCTTTTTGGTGGTTCTTCAACTTTAATTTGCTCTATTCTTTGTTTTGTATCAACTCCTAGATCTGATGCATTTATTTGTTCTAAAGGTTTTTTCTTTGCTTTCATAATATTTGGTAATGATGCATATCGAGGTTCATTTAATCTTAAGTCACATGTTACTACTGCTGGAATATTTATTTCTATAGTTTCTAAACCTTCGTCTACTTCTCGAGTTACTTCTAAGGATTTATCTTTAACTTCTATTTTTGATGCAAAAGTTGCTTGTGGCCAGTTTAGTAAAGCTGCTAACATTTGTCCTGTTTGGTTACAATCATCATCGATCGCCTGTTTACCCATAAATACTAAATCAGGATTTTCTTTCTCAATAATTTTTTTAAGAACTTTTGAAACTGCTAATGGTTCAATAATACCATCAACTTTAACATGAATTCCTCTATCTGCACCTACAGCAAGTGCTTTTCTTACAGTTTCTTGAGCTTTTTCTTCACCAATGGTTACTGCTACAATTTCTTTTGCTTTACCTGACTCTTTTATTTTTACTGCTTCCTCAATTGCATTGTCATCTGGTGGATTAGTTGACATTTTAACGTTATCAGTAACTACACCTGAACCATCTTCTTTTACTCTTACTTGTACGTTGTAATCAATAACTCTTTTTACTGCGACTAATATTTTCATTAAGCTCTTAATAATTTATTTTCAGGATCATATGGACTTTCATCCAAAATAGTAGCGTCGTGCATTTTTCCTAAAATATCAATTTTTAATTTTTGACCTGTTGTCGCAAGTTCTGGTTTAATCATTCCTAAAGCTATTGATTTATTTAATCTAAAACCAAAATCTCCTCCTGTTGCTCTTCCAACAACTTTATCATTTTCGTAAATAGGGTTATTTCCTAAAACATCTGCATCAGTAACGTTATGAACTTCCATTGTGACCAATTTGTTTGAAAATCCTTTTTGTCTCCATTTATTTAAAGCTTCTAATCCAATAAATTTTCCTTTATTTGGATGAATAAATCGATCTAATCCTGACTCATAAGGTGAATATTCAATAGATAATTCCGTCCCAACTAGTTTATATGATTTTTCTGCTCGTAAACTGTTCATTGCTCTTATTCCAAAAGGCTTCAGTCCAAGTTCTTTTCCATTTTCCATTAATTTATCAAATATATGATTTTGATATTCTAATGGATGATGTATCTCCCAACCAAGTTCGCCAACAAAGTTCACTCTTATTGCTGTACAAGGAGCATATCCAATATCCACTTTTTTTGAACTTAGCCATTTAAAATTTTCATTCGAAAAATCATCTTTTGATACTTTTTTCATTAGATCTCTTGCTTTAGGTCCAGCAACTACCAATACCCCAACTGAGTTAGTAAGGTTTTCAAATTGGACAGTTCCATCTTTTGGCATCCACTTTTGTATCCAGTCATGATCAAGTCTTTGAAAAGCACCAGCTGAAACTAAGTAGTAGCTATTTTCATCTTCTTTTAAAATTGTAAATTCTGAATGAACGCCACCCTTTGTATTTAGGGCATGACATAAATTAACTCTTCCAATTTTTTTTGGAAGTTTATTAGCAACTAAGTAATCTAAAAATTCTTCAGCTTTTGGTCCTTTAATTCTACATTTTGCAAATGCAGTCATATCTAATAAACCAACATTTTCTTTTACATTTTTACATTCTTTCTCAACTGCTTTGAACCAATTCGATCTTCTAAAAGACCAATCATCTTTTTGCTCCATGCCATCAGTTGCAAAGAAATTAGGTCTTTCCCATCCAAATTTTTGACCAAATACTGCTCCTAGTTTTTTCATTCGATCATAACAAGGGGCTGTTCTTAATGGTCTTGCTGCTTCTCTTTCTTCATCTGGATAATGAATAATAAAAACATTTCTATAAGCTTCCTCATTTTTTTCTTTTAAATAAGATTTTGAGCAATAGTCTCCATATCTTCTAGGTTCTACACCAAGCATATCGACCGTAGGTTCTCCGTCTATAATCCATTCTGCAAGTTGCCATCCAGCTCCTCCTGCTGCTGTAATTCCAAAACTATGCCCTTCATTAATCCAAAAATTTTTTAAACCCCACGCAGGTCCTACAATTGGATTTCCATCAGGCGTATAACAAATTGCGCCGTTGTAAACTTTTTTTACACCAACTTCTCCAAAAGCAGGTACACGATGAATTGCTCCTTCTATGTGAGGTGCAAGTCTATCTAAATCTTCTTGAAATAATTCATATTCTGAATCTTTTGATGGTCCATCAACATAACAACAAGGTGCACCATCTTCATAAGGTCCTAAAATTAATCCACCAGCTTCTTCTCTCATATACCAACGACTATCACTATCTCTCAACACTCCCATTTCCGGTAAACCTTCTTTTTTTCTTTTTTGAATTTCTGGATGTGGTTCAGTTACAATGTATTGATGTTCAACTGGTATCACAGGAATATCAAGTCCAACCATTTTACCTGTTTGTCTCGCAAAGTTTCCTGAACAAGAAACAACATGTTCACATTCAATTGCACCTTTGTCAGTTTCTACTACCCAGCCATCTTTTGTTTGTTTAATTCCTGTAACATTTGTATTTCTATAAATTTCTGCACCTCTATTTCTTGCGCCTGTTGCTAGTGCTTGTGTTAAATCTGCTGGTTGAATATAACCATCTTCAGGATGTTGAATTGCTCCTATTAAATCTTTAGTATTACATAAAGGCCAAATTTCTTTTACTTGATCTGGGGTTAAAAATTTATATTTAACACCTATAGTTTGAGCAACACCAGCATACTGATGATATTCATCCATTCTATCTTTAGTACTTGCTAATCTAATATTTGATACAACACTGAAACCAACATTTTTTCCTGTTTCTTCTTCTAATGTTTTATAAAAATCAACTGCATATTTGTGAAGTTGCCCTACCGAATAACTCATATTAAAAAGTGGAAGTAGACCTGCTGCATGCCAAGTAGATCCTGAAGTTAATTCTTTTCTTTCAACTAAAGCTACGTCTGACCAGCCTTTTTTTGCTAGGTGATAAAGCATACTAACACCAACAACTCCTCCTCCAACGACTACAACTTTAGCTTTTGATTTCATAGAGCGATTCCTACTAAATTTTTGGGAGTAACGAAACAAAATTTTAAGATTTTTTTAAAATATCGCAGATGCAATTAAATCGATGATCCTAAAGGAATTGGCTGTGAAACTGCTGTAGTTAACCAACAGTCTTTTAGAGGTCCTTCTTGTTTAAATTTTTCAACTTGCCATTTAAATTTAAAATATTTTTTATTCTCATCTAAGATTGTCACTTCAAATGTTGCCACATCTTCACTAATATATATCTGTTTTATTTGATAATCTTTAAGGTTTAGTAGCATTGAATAAGAATCGCTTTTCATCATTGATTTAAATTTTTCAAGAGGTCCAGTATATTTCTGGTTATTAGGATGAGCAAATTTCCATGTTTGTTCTATTCCATTATCTTTAGATGGATAGTCATTTTTCATTAAGCTTGTTAACTGAATTTTAATTACTTGATCTGGTTTAATTACACTATTGGGATTTTTTAATTCAGCATTAACTATTGTAAAATTTGCTAAAACTAAAAAAAGTATACTAATAATATTTTTAAACATTAAATTTCATCTAGCGTTAATTTTAAATCAACGCTAGATGTTTTTTTGTCTTATTCTTAATATTTATTTTCCTGGATCAGGAACTTTTCTCAAATAAGGCTTAATTGTTTCCCATCCATCTGGGTATATTTTTTTAGCCTCATCATTTGTAACTTTAGGAACTATAATAACTTTTTCACCTGGCTTCCAATCTGCTGGTGTTGCAATTTTATGTTTTGCTGTTCTTTGCATAGAGTCGATAGCTCTTAATATCTCACCAAAGTTACGTCCTGTTGTCATTGGATAAGTTAAAAATAATCCAATTCTTTTATCAGGTCTTATAACATAAACTGTTCTTACTGTTTCATTGTCCACTGCTGTTCTTCCCATTGATGTTGTGCCAACATCTCCCTCTAACATATTATAAAGTTTTGCGATCGCTAAGTTTTCATCAGCTATGATTGGGTAACTCGGTTTCATTCCACAAACATCTTTAATATCATCTAACCATTTTACATGATCATCGACAGGATCAACACTTAAGCCAATTACTTTTACATTTCGAGCATCAAACTCTGGCTTCATTTTTGCCAATGTACCTAATTCAGTTGTACAAACTGGCGTAAAATCTTTTGGATGTGAAAATAATACTCCCCAACTATCTCCAAGCCACTCATGAAAAGATATATCTCCTTCTTGAGTTTTTGCTTTGAAATCTGGAGCAACACTATTTATTTTTAATGTCATTTATTTCTCCTTTATCAATTTTTTTATTTTAAATTATATGCAAGATTGATTTGTGTTGCAATTTTTTATAATATTTACAAATCATGATTTTTAATCAACTATTCGATGTTAAATCTTCAACCTATACGTACATTATTGCAAGCGATAAAGGTAGAGAAGCTCTTATAATAGATCCTGTAATTGAAAGTACTGAAGAATATTTAAATTTATTAAATGAATTAAATCTTAAACTAGTAAAAGTTATTGATACACATATTCATGCTGATCATGTTACAGGTTTAAACGAGCTAAGCAAAAGAACTAATTGTACTAAAATCATGGGAGAAAAATCAAAGTCTGAAGTAGTAGATATAAAAGTTAAAGAAGATGATAAAGTCAAGATTGATAATATCGAATTAAAAACTATTTATACTCCAGGTCACACAGATTGCTCGTATAGTTTTTTAATGAATGATAGAGTTTTTACTGGTGATACTTTGTTGATAAATGGAACAGGGAGAACAGATTTTCAAAATGGAAATGCTGAGGACCAATACGACTCATTGTTTAATAAATTACTTAAGCTTCCTGAAAAAACATTAGTTTACCCTGCTCATGATTATAATGGTAAAAAATTCTCTACTATTGAGTCAGAGAAAAAAAATAATCCTAGACTTCAAGTAAATTCAATAAGCCAATATGTTGATATTATGAATAACCTCAATTTAGCTAATCCAAAAATGATGGATGTAGCTGTACCTGCTAATGTTAAAGGTCTTACATTAAACCAATTATAACTTAATATAAATTATCGTTGTAATTTAGAACAATGTAATTATATTTACATTATGGTTTGTAATAATCCAAAATGTGAATGCATGCCTTCGAAAGCTACTTGCTGTTGTAAGAAGTAGTTTTAGTAAATTTTAAAATTTCTAAAATATGAATGAATACTTAGAGTCAATTATTAAAAGAGATCCAGCAGCCAAATCAAAACTTGGTGTGATATTAACTTACCCAGGAGTTAAGGCAGTTTTTTTTCACAGAATTGCAAATTTTTTTTCTGTTGCAAAATTTGATTTAATAGCGAGAATAATTTCTCAGTTATCCAGATTTTTGACAGGAATAGAAATTCACCCTAAGGCAAAAATAGGAAAAAATTTATTCATTGATCACGGTATGGGAGTTGTAATCGGAGAAACATCAGAAATTCATGATAATGTAACTATTTATCATATGGTTACATTAGGAGGAATTTCACCAAGTATAAATTCTGATGATCAAAGAAATATGAAAAGACACCCAACATTGATGGATAATGTTGTTGTAGGATCTGGTGCACAAATCTTAGGTCCTGTCGTGATAAATAAAAATGCAAAAATAGGTGCAAACGCTGTTGTAACGAAGGATGTTCCTGAAAATGGAGTTATGGTTGGAATACCTGCAAAAAATGTAAATGAAGACTCTTCTAATGATAAAACTTTTAAACCTTACGGAATAACTTCCGATAGTGATAAAAATTAAAATGAAAAACTTTCAAACAAATTTTATTGAAGGAATAGGAAATACTCCTCTTATTAAACTAAAAACTGCTTCAGAAATTACTGGATGTAATATTTATGGCAAAGCTGAATATTTAAATCCTGGTGGATCGGTTAAAGATAGAGCTGCGTTGGCTCTTATAAAAGATGCTGAAGATAAAAAATTAATTTCAAAAGGTGGAACAATCGTAGAAGGTACTGCTGGTAATACGGGGATTGGATTATGTTTAATTGGAAATTCGATAGGATATAAAACAATAATCGTAATGAACGATAATCAAACACAAGAAAAAAAAGATATGCTCAAAAATATAGGAGCTGATCTAAGATTAGTTCCACCTAAACCATATAAAGATGATGGTAACTATGTAAAAGTTGCAGGAAGATTAGCTGACGAATTAAAAAGCACAAATAATCATGGTGTGGTTTGGGCAAATCAATTTGATAATACTGCTAATGCTAAAGGGCACTATGAAACAACTGGACCAGAAATTTGGGAACAAACAGATGGTAAGATAGATGGGTTTGTATGTTCATCTGGAACTGGTGGAACTATCGGAGGTGTGAGCAGTTATTTAAAAGAAAAAAATAAAGATATAAAAATTTATTTATCCGATCCAACAGGTTCAGCTCTTTACAATTATATAAAGAATGGAGAGTTAAAAAGTGAAGGAGGATCAATCACAGAAGGTATTGGCTCAAGTAGAGTAACAGCAAATTTTGCTGAAGCTAAAATAGATGGAGCATTTTCAATAAGCGACCATGAATCTTTACCTATTCTGTATGACTTAATTCAAAATGAAGGTTTAAGTCTTGGTACAAGTTGTGGAGTTAATATTGCAGGGGCAATAAGATTAGGAAAAGAACTTGGTCCAGGAAAAACTATTGTCACTATTCTTTGCGATAAATCAGATAAATACAACTCTAAGATGTTTAATAAAAAATTTTTAGAAGAAAAAGGCTTACCATTTCCTAACTGGATATAATTAATGCATATCTGTTATGTAACAAAGTTGTTACATTGTTAAATTAAAATTAATAAAATAATTTTTAATATAAAAAAGAAAGCGAGAAATAATGGAAAAAGAAGTGTTAGTGATCGTAGATTTAAAAGAAGGAAAACTTGAAAAATTTATGGGATGGATGCAATCAGATGAGGGAATGAGTGTAAGAAAATCAGCAGCTCATCCAGAAAAAACTATAGGAGCAGTAAAGCCAGATAAAAGTGGTGTTATGTTTAAAGTATTTGTTCATAATATGGAAAAAATGAAAGAGATGGTGTCTGGAAAAAATCCAATTGGAAAACCAATTTATGATGAGTGTGTAAACAAAATGCATGTTTGGGAATGTACTAAAATGGAAATATAAAAATGACTGGTTATGCAATAACTCAAATCGAAGTAACAAACCCAGAAGACTACAAAGAGTATCTGTCAAAAGTTACAGATATTGTTAAGAAATTTGGTGGAGAATATTTAGTTAGAGGTGGTGAGTTTAAATGTTTTGAAGGGGAATGGAAATATCCAAGAACTGTGGTTATTAAATTTCCTTCTTACGAAAAAGCTTTAGAGTGGTACAATTCCGAGGAGTACAAACCGGTAAGACAGATACGGTTAAATAATTCTGTCGGTAATTTTATAATAGTTAAAGGAGCATAAAAAATGTCTATATTAGAAAAATATTCAGCTGCAATAGCAAATAAGGATGAGGCAGCTATGAATGAGCTTTTGCATGATGATTTTAAATTTACAATGCATAAATCAGGTAACTTTTTAGGTAAAACAGATGTAATTAAATGGGCTATGAGTGGTGACATTAAACAAGACAAAACTAGAGTACTTTATGAAAATAATGAAGTTGGTATACACCATGCATTCGTAACTTTTGATGATGGAAATATTGAGGCTGTAATGGCAGTTTATAAGTATAAAGATGGAAAAATAATAAGTTTAGAGACTGGGGCTACCCCAATGCCAAAGTAACAATGAATAAAGTAATTGGTTTTGTCATGATTGGAACTAACGATCTTGAAAAATCAAGCAAGTTTTATGATACTATATTAAATCATCTCGGATTAAAAAGAGTTTCTATTACAGACAGATATATCGGTTATGGTCATTCAAGTGATGATGATCAAGTGAAGTTTTATATTACCAAACCATATAACAATGAAAATTCTACTGCTGGCAATGGTAATATGATTGCCTTGACTGCCGAAACAAAAGAAGCTGTAGATAAATTTTATTCATCAGCATTAGAAAATGGAGCTACTGATGAAGGTAAACCAGGAATAAGAGAAGATGGAAATTATTATGGATACATAAGAGATATTGATGGAAATAAAATTTCAGCTAGATGTTTGGTCAAATAAATAATGGAGCAATTACTTTTTGTTAGTATAATAGTTACTGCCTTTGATATATTTTTAATAGTGTATGCATTCACACTTCCTTTGTATCCGACTCAATGGAGAAAAAAGGTAAATAGAAAACACAAAAATGATACAGCAACTGGAATAACTATAATTTTCACAACTCTAATTTGTTGTATTTTATGGATAATTTATTTTTATTTTTTAATTTTTCATTTATAATTAATGAGTGGGTAATATTTCAGCTTATATAATATTGATAATAGCAGTTATTTTGGGTACTGCTTCAAATGGATTTGCTAAAGGAGCGCAAGGTTTTACTTTATTAATACCAAGTATAATAACCGCTGTAACTATTGTTGGCTGTATGTTTACTTTGTCGCTTGTTATGAAAACAATTCCTGTTGGTATAACCTATGCTTCGTTTGCGGGTTTGTGTATTTTGGCAACGACAATTGTAGGTATTTATAAGTTTAAACAAATCCCAGATCTTTATACTATCTTAGGGCTTGTTTTAATTATTGCCGGTGTTTTAATTGTCAATTTATTGGGAAAGGCAAATTAAATGAAACCGCTGACTGGATATATTTTTTTGTTTATTGCAATATCTTGTGGAATTATTGCAAACAGTCTTGCAAAAATCTCTGATGGGTTTACAAAACTAACACCTTCAGTAGCTTGTATTCTTTTAATGTGTGTAACCATGTTTTCACTTGCAAAAGGAATGTCTGCAATTCCAGTTGGTTTTGCTTACGCTACTTATAGTGCAGTTACTGTTGCTTCAATATTAATCTTTGGAATTATTAAATATAATCAAATGCCTAATATGTTTGGTATAATTGGAATTATATTGATTATAGCTGGTGTCCTTATCGTTAATTTACTAGGCAAAGTAAATTAATATGTTCAAAAAAAAATATTCTAATTTAATTTATATTTTAATCATGGGATTTGGAATGAGTTTATTAATGACTTTAATAATTACCTATATAAATACAGGTATGGATAATGAATACCCAAGAAGATTTTTTAAAGCTTGGTCAATTGGTTTACCAATTGCAATAGCCACTTCTTTATTAGTAGGACCTATTGCAAAAAGATTTGTCGATAAAATTACAAAATAAAAAGGAGGAAAAATGTCAGAATTAATAGCATTCATCGGAGTTGGAAATATGGGAAATCCGATGGCCCAAAATTTAGTTAAAGCAGGGAAAAAAGTTAAAGTTTTTGATGTTTCAAGCAAAATGATTGAAAAGGCGAAAGAAAAAAAATTAGATGTTGTTACCAATTTAGATAATCTAATTACAGATGAAGTAACAACTGTAATTACAATGTTACCTGAAGGAAAAAACTCAAAAGAAGTTTATTTAGGAGATAAAGGTATAATTAATAAAGTTTCTAAAAATTGTCTTCTTATTGATTGCTCTACAATTGATATTCAAACTTCAATCGAAATAGGAAAGAAAGCCACTGAAAAAGGTATAAAAATGATCGATGCTCCAGTTAGTGGTGGTGTCATGGGTGCTGAAAAAGCAACTTTAAATATTATGGTTGGTGGAACTAAAGAGGCGTTTGAAAATGCTTTACCTTTATTAAAAATAATGGGAAAAAATATTTTTCATGCAGGTGAGCTTGGAAGTGGTAATGGTGCAAAAATTTGTAACAATATGTCTTTGGGTATTACAATGATTGCTGCGTCTGAATCTCTAATGCTAGCTAAAAGATTAAATATTGATATCAAAAAAGTTCATGAAATTATGAAAAATGCATCTGGAAATAGTTGGCCAATTTCTGTTTATCCTCCTTTACCAGGTTTAATTGAAGGCACACCATCGAGCAACAACTATAGACCAGGGTTCTCTGCTGGCATGATGAATAAAGATTTAAAATTAGCTAATGAATGTGCAAAAAAAGTAAATGCATCTACACCTCTTGCGGAAATGGCTTTAGAAATTTACAATAAATTTTGTGAAGAAGGTAATGATATAAAAGATTTCTCAGCAATATCAAAAGTTATTGGGGGAGATGCTTGGAATTATCCAATAGATTAATTATTTATAAATTTGATCTACTTCAACACCATATGCTTCTACTAATTTATTATTCTGATTAGCAATTCCCATTACATCAATCATTTCTTTAATCATCTCATCTGTTGCTCCTTTTTTTTTAGCAGCAAAAGTATGAGATTTAGTACAATACTCACAACTATTAGTCATAGAAACTGCAACGTATATTAATTCTTTTGTTACATCATCTAGTGCACCTGCTTTCATAACTTGCTTTAATGAATTCCATGTTCTTTCTAAAGTTTCTGGATTGTTTGCAATATATTTCCAAAAATTTGGAACTTCTGTGATTTTTCTTACACTTTTAATTTCTTCAAAAATTTCTTTTACTTTTCCTGAAGCATTATTTTCTGATATTGGTTTAAATATTGGCATTTTTCCTCCTATTATTTTTTTAAAATATCACTTTTAAAATTTGAATACAAAATTTTAGAATAATTATTCATTTTTTGCATATTTTCTTGTGCAGCTTTATCAAATTTCTCAAGCGCTCCCTCTCCTAATTGGTTTTCTAATGCTGCTTTATACTCTGGAACACAGCCCCAATCATTAACAGTAGTGTCTTTAACCTCTATATGAAATTGTATTCCATAAGCATGATTTTGATATTTGAATATCTGATATTTGGTTTCTGGAGAAGAAGCTAAAAGGGTTATGTCTTTATTGTTTTCTAAGTCTTGAACTTCATATGAGTGCCACTGCAAAGAAGTAATTTTTTCAGGAAATTTTGAAAATAAAGGATCGGTATTTTTATTTTCAGAAAAATTAATATTTAACATGCCTATTTCTGGATTTTTTGACTTTACAACTTTTCCTCCAACTACCTCACCTAGTAACTGGCAACCAAGACAAAAACCTAAATATGGTTTTTTTAAATTAACAACAAATTCTTTTATCGCTTTTTTTTCACTAACTAGCCATGGATGTTCTTTTTCCATCCATGTATCCATGGGTCCACCCATACAAAACATAGCATCAAATTTTGAAACATCAGTTGGAATTTTTTCTCCTTCATCAAGTTCTATTGTAGTTAGTTCAGCTCCATCTTTAATCATTAAATCTTTTATATAACCAGGATCTTCTATTTTGATGTGTTGTAGAATTAATATTCTCATGTTTTTAATGAGAGTATACTAAAATGTTGTTGAAACTTCTATGTTTGCTTCATAATCAGGTATTTTACTAATCAAATTGTAATTTGATCCAAATGTAATATCGAACCCGTTTATTTTTCTTTTATAATCTAAATAAGCTTTTTTACTGTCAAAGGACATACTATATTCAATATCTTCAGAAGGTATGTAGCCCATTCCTAAATAGAAAGTATCACTATGAGCATTTTCGCTCTGACTTCTTTCATAGATAGTCATTATAGAAAGACCGTTATCAGTTATTAAATCAAAACCAAAATTTGCTCTTATATTTTTTGAATCTTGTCCGATAGATTTTGTATATTCAGTTGTTTCTGAAAGATAACGATATTTAGCATCTGAAGATGGGCTAAAATCTAATCCAAACTCCAATCCGCCGTTGGACTTTAATTTAAGATTATTAAATTCAATAACATCACTTAATGTAAAACCTCCAGATATCATACCTGTTTCTATTATTTGCTTATCATAAGTAAGTGCAGCAACTCCTATTTCGCTATATTCAGATAATTCCGTGTAGCTAACATCAACTCTTATATTTGGAACAATATTAAATTTGTATTTATTATATTTGGTAAGATAATTAATAGATCCAAAAATTTGTCTACCACTTCTTTCTCCAGTTCTAGTATTTCCTCCACCTATTCTAATATGATCTGTATTTAACGAACTTATTCCAATAATACCCTCAGCAAATCTTTTATCATCATGAGGAAAAGTTCCATAAAGGGATAGGCTATAAGAATCAGTATCTAAAGATGTGCCAGATTTACCTACATCAACATCATCTTTCCCAAATCGAAGAGCATATCCATATAATCTATTTTCACTGATTTTCTTATCCATACCAAGTGTAATGCCATTGCTATATATATCTTTTGAAGATGAAGACGATGTGTCTCCCATTCTACCAACGCTAACACTACCTTCGCTCCAAAATGACCAGTTACCAGATAATTTATCTAAAACATCATTCGTTTTGTTAGATACTGGAATAACTTTTGATAGAGATGCCATCATTGAATTTGAAAAGTTAAATTTAATATTTTGATTACTTAATTTATCTTCATTTCTATGTCTTCTTAACCAATACATACGATTTAATACTGGAGTTGTTGCATGTATGGCAATTTGTTTTGCTGTTGCTGTTTGAGATTCAATTGATCCTAAAATGTCTTTACCTCCATCACTTGTATCAACTGGGTCATCACAAGCACCATCAATTACGCTCCAATTACAACTTAGGTTAAATTCATAAACTTTATCGTTTGTATCACCAATGAAAAACATTTTACTTCCATCATTACTGAAGGCAACCTCTCTTGGTGCGATATCATAAGAACTTACATCAAAGGTACCTTCAAGGGATAAAGTAGAAACATCATAAGGTGTAGTTAATTTAAACTGAGAAATCTGTTCAGTCTCACTATCAATGGTATACATTTTAGTACCATCATCTTTAAAAGTAACCCCGTCTATGTAGTCGTGGTAAGAACTCATATCTTCAGTATTAACATGTGTAACTCCTGAGGAAAGATCATATGGTGTATCTAATGTAAATTCATGGATACGATCTTGAAGAATATTGTTCACACCAGCAGCAAACAATCTGGTACCATCATTATTAAATGCAACTGAATTTAATCTCTTCTCATCGGCACCAGTGCTATCCAGACTTAATCTATTATCAATTGTAGCAGTTGAAATATCAAATGGAGTGCTCAAATCAAAATAATTTATATAATCATCATTATTATTGCTATGATTAGCAATAAACATTTTTGTTCCATCGTTATTAAACACCACTTGTGTTGGTACCATTGCATTACCACCACCATCAATTGCTGTATTATGTATTACTAAAGTATTGTTTAAGGTTGCAGTTGAAACATCATAAGCATTAGTTAATACATACTCATAAAGAAGGTCATTTTGTGGGGCAGCACCATGGTTTTCGGACGATGTATTATACATTTTAGTACCATCATTATTAAATGTTAGTCCAAATGCTCCGTCTTGACCATCATTAATTGATTTACTTTGCACAAAGGTTGGCTCCGCTAAAACATTAAGATTTATAAATACAGAAATAAAAAAAATTGTTATGAATTGTAATTTTTTCATAAAAATTAAATATTTATAAAGCTGGTTTTAAAAGTTTAATTATTTTTTTGTGATTTGAAATATTGTTAGAAACTAAAACGTTACCTGCATGAATCGCATCTCTATTATCCCATGTACTAATTATTCCTCCTGCAGCTTTAACTATTGGAATTATTGGATGAATGTCCCAAATTTTATTTGCACATTGTATAACAATATCCACTCTTCCTTCGGCCAATAAAGCGTAACTTAAAGAGTCGGGGCATTTAAATCTCATTAGTTTTAATATTTTAGGTATTTTCATTTGTTTTTTAAATGGAAGCCAGCCATGAAATGCACCAGAAACTTTTATTTGACTAAAAGGAATTTTTTTATTTACTTTTATTCTTCTCTTTTTTTTATTTTCAACAACGTAAGCAATTTTATCATTAAAGTTTAAATAATATTTATTAAGCATCGGAAAGTTTGCTAATCCCATTATAGGATTGCCTTTAAAGTTTAATGAAATTAAATTACTCCATGTTGGATTTCCAATTACATAAGATCTTGTACCATCTATCGGATCTATAACCCAAGAATACTCACTTTTACTTTTTTTTTGTCCAAATTCTTCACCTATTATTTGGTGGTCAGGAAATTTTTTTAATATTTTTGAACGAATAAACTTTTCAAATGCTCTGTCTGAGCTTGTAACTGGGTCATATCCTTTGCCTTTGTGCTTATTTTTTACTGAAAATTTTTTATTAATTTTTTTAAAGTAAAAGTTCGTAAGCTCTGCGGCAAGTTTGTTCAAAAAACTGTAATAAATTCTGTATTTTTTGGTTTCCATTGAATTAATTTTTTGCCAAATTACTATCTTATTTATCTTGATTAAACCTTAATTTTAAATAATCCTCAAAAAAGTCTATGAAAATTGAACTAATTAATAACAAGATTTATTTAAATAACGGAAATAGTAATGAAGAAATTCATCCTTTTTGGCTAAGGGAAAGATTAGACGGGGAAGAGTTTTTAGATAAAGGAACACAACAAAGATTGTTTGATCCATCAGCTATGAACTGTGAAATAGAAATAGAGAAAGCAAAAATTAGTGATGGTTTTATTGAAATTAACTTCAATGATGGAGCAAGCTCAAGAATAAATTTAGAAAAACTAGCTACTGAATTTTCAAATAAAGATACTGTAATAAAATCAATAAATAAAATTAAATGGAATTCAAATTTAAAAAATGTAAAAAATTTTACATTCGAAGAGAATTTTTTTGAAACTAAAGAAATGTATGAGTTATTAGTTTCTTTTTACAAATATGGATTTGTAATTATAAAAAATGTACCTACAAATGATAATTTTATTGTTAAATTTGCAAACTCAATAGGCAGTGTAAGAAGAACAAATTTTGGAGAACATTTTAATGTTAAATCAAAATCTAATCCAAATGATTTAGCATATACAACTTTACATTTGAGTCCACATACTGATAACCCTTACAGAAATCCAGTACCATGTATTCAACTTCTTCATTGTATTGAAAATGAGGTAAGTGGAGGTTTCTCAACATTAGTAGATGGATATACTGTTACAGAAAATCTCAAAATAGAGGATCCTGAGGCTTATAAAATTCTTTCTGAAGTAAAAGTTAGATTTAAGTTTACTGATAAAAATGTTGTTTTAGAAGATTGGTCTGAATTAATTCATTTAGATGAAAATAAAGAATTCAAACAAGTTAGATTTAGTCCAAGATTGGACTATGTGCCTGTATTAGAAAAAAACAAACTTGATTTATATTACAAAGCGAGAAAAAAATTATCCGATTTATATAACAATGAAAAAAATAGAATAGAATTCAGATTAGAACCAAAAGATTTAATGATGATGGATAACTATAGAGTTTTACATGGAAGAACAAAATTTGATCCAAGTGAAGGAAATAGATTTTTACAAGGTTGTTATATAGATTTTGATAGTACTGAAGGTAAATTAAGACATTTGAAAAGAAAATTTAATCTCTAATATATGAGAAAAATTTTTTGAGTCTTCGTGATAGTTTAATTGCTGCTCTAGTTCCTATTTTTTTAGGATTTGGTTTTGTTATAGCAAAACCAGCAATGGAATATCTTCCTCCATTTTTACTAATGGGGTTAAGATTTACTTTTGTAGCATTGCTTTTAATTTGGTGGTTTCCGATACCAAAAGAATTTCTTAAACGAATTTTTTTTGCATCGCTAATAGCGAATACACTTCAATATAGTATTACATACACAGGATTAAGTTTGATTGATGCTTCAGCAGCCGTTCTACTTGTTCAAACAGAAGTTCCTTTCGGTGTAGTATTTGCATATTTTATGCTCAAAGAAAAACCAACTATTAGAAGCATAATTGGAATTAGTATTGCGTTTATTGGTGTTTTTATTTTAACTGGTTCACCTAATTTAGATGGTAAGTTTGTAGGTGTAACTTTAGTAATAATAGGATCAGGTGTGTGGGCTTTAGGGCAAGTTCTTGTAAAACCTTTGAGTAAAAAAGTTAATCCATTAGCTTTAGTTGCATGGTTAGGATTATTTTCTGGCCCTATATTAATAGGACTTTCGGCTGTATTTGATGGAAACACAATTCAATACTTTAAAAATGCAAACCTTGAAAGCTGGCTTATAGCAATTTATCTAGGATTTATTATGCAGCCTATTACTTATGGTTGCTTCTATTATGTATTGAAAAATAACCCATTATATAAAGTATTACCGATAGTTACTATGGGAATACCTCCCACAGGTTTGTTAGCTGCAATTTTCCTTTTAGGCGAAGAACCTACCAAAGAGTTATTTATTGGGGGGATTGTTATTATTATTGGTGTTGTACTAATAGTGTTTAATAAACCAAAAACAAATAAATAATATTTATTATGTTATTAACTGAGAGTTTAATAACTCTTTAAAATCACCTATATTTTTAATTTTAATATTAGGATCTTTTCCTCCGTCATCGTACTTTCTTACTTCAATTGCATCATTAAAATATTTAAGTTTTTGAAAATTTTTTGCTTCTTCATCATTCATTGGATTTCCCTGGAGTTTTAAACTAGTTTTTGAAGCTGTTGATAGTTGATTATAATAAGATTTGTCCCTACACAAAAATCTTTTCGCATCTACATGAAGTTTAATAGGTTCTGTAACTGCAGAAGTAAAATAATTTTTTAAATAATCATATCCAATTAGTTCATGGTTTGCATCAATCGATTTTGAAACCATCATATCTGGATCATCAACTATGAAATGTCCATAATCATGTAGCAAACAAGCACAAACAAGTGAGTTTGATGAATTATTTTTTTCAGCTAACATTGCAGTTTGCAACATATGTTCAGACATAGTAACTTTCTCTCCAATATAAAGTTTATTATTGTTTTCAAAATTATAAATTATTTTATTTATTATACTCATTCAAATTAACCTATTGATCCAAGTATTGGAAAATATTCTAAAATATAAAATCCTAAAGATTGTAGATGATTTGTAATAATTAATACTCCTGTTATTAACAACAAAGTTCCACCTAGTTTTGTTATAATATTCATATTTTTTTTTAAATTTTTTGAAACAACCATAAATTTTTGAAATAAGTATCCTGATAGTATAAAAGGTATTGCTAAACCCAGAGAATAAAATGACAAGAGTAAAATTCCTCTATTAATGCTTTCTTCTGTTGAAGCTAGTAATAAAATTGAACCAAGAATTGGACCAATGCAGGGTGTCCATCCAAATCCAAAAGCCATACCAACTAAAATTGAACCTATGTGACCATTTTTTTTGTTATAATTAATTCTTTTTTCATAATTCAAAAAATTAAAATTTAATACTCCAATAATATTTAATGAAAAAAATATTATTATTAATCCAGCAACTATTCTTAATATGTTTGAATTGTTTAATACTATTTGACCTAAGAAAGTAGAAGCAGCTCCAAATAAAATAAAAACAATAGAAAATCCTAAAGAGAATAAAATTAATGGAATAATGTTAATTTCTTTTTTTTCTAAAAGCTCATTTAAAGATGAGCCTGAAATATATGATATATATCCTGGAATTAGAGGTAAAACACATGGAGATAAAAAACTTAATAAACCTGCACCGAAAGCAACAAATAATTCGACCATTGATTAACCTGTATTCTTCATTGCAGCAGATATACCTGCTATTGAAGTCATCATAGCATCATCTAAATATTTTTTTTCTTTTGATTTTCTTTTATTTTTAAGTTTTTGCATTACATCCGCCTGTAATATATTTAATACTTCAGTATAAATATTTCTTACGAATACCGATGATCTAAATTTTTTTCTTTGTTTTAATATTTCTTTGGGTGTTATAATTTTATTTAGTTTTTTAATTGTATTAAATTCAAATCTAAGTTTTTCTCCAACAATTTTTAGCTCATTATCGGCTAATTTATTTTCATAAACTCTTGATATTTCTGGATCAACCTTTGAAATAACCATATCCAATATATCCATAGTCGAATTAAAGAATGGCCAGTTTTTTTCCATATCAATTATCGTTGATTTAAAATTTTTATTTGATGAATATTTTAAAGCTTCAGCAGTACCAAGCCACGCTGGTAACATTAATCTAATCTGCGTCCAAGCAAAAACCCAAGGTATAGCTCTTAGTCCTTTTATATTATCTACATTTTTTCTTTTAGATGGTCTTGATCCAATAGAAAGTTTTCCAAGAGCTTTGTGAGGTGTAACAGTTTTGAAATATCTTATAAAATCAGAATTTTCATTTATATTTTTTCTATAAGACATGGTCGATATAGAAGTCATTTTTTCAATTAGATTTCTCCATTTGTTTTTTGGTTTTGGTGGAGGGTTTAATGTTGCTTCAACAACAGCACCTATGTAACTACAAAGATTATATTTAGCTAGAGGCTCATATCCATATTTTTGCTGAATTACTTCTCCCTGGTCTGTAATTCTAAT
Source organism: uncultured Pelagibacteraceae bacterium (assembly GCA_902576565.1). Classification (GTDB taxonomy): domain Bacteria; phylum Pseudomonadota; class Alphaproteobacteria; order Pelagibacterales; family Pelagibacteraceae; genus Pelagibacter. The sequence goes on from CACGVK010000002.1 coordinate 50,246, forward strand.
TTTTCCATTTACTGAATTTGGAGGTTGTGATTTTAAAGTTGCTTGAATAGGTCCTCCTCCACGACCTGCAGAACCACCTCTTCCATGAAAAAATACAATTTCAATTTTATATTTTTTTGCTAATTTAATTATTTCTTCTTGTAATTTATATTGATGCCAACTAGCAGAAAGTTTCCCAGCATCCTTGCTAGAATCTGAATAACCAATCATAATTTCTTGTTTAAAACTTATTAATTTTCTATACCAACTTAGTGAAAAAATTTTTTCCATTATTGATCTTGCGTTAATTAAATCATCTAATGTTTCAAATAGCGGAACAACTCTAAGTGTATCTTTAATCTTAGCTTCTTTTTGAAGGAATAATACAGATAGTATATCTGATGCTGATGAAGTCATTGAAATAACATAAGCTCCTAGACATTCTTTAGGTTGATCTGACAAAACTTTAAACGTTGACCATACTTCTTTGTTTTCTTTATTTGTAAATTTAAAATTGTTTATTATATTTTTTTTTGTTCTTAATTTTGATGATAAAAACGATATTTTTTTTTCTTCACTCCATTCCAAATAATTAGACTTATATTTTTTTTTGACTAACTCAGAAATTATTTGTGAATGTCTTTTTGACTCTTGTCTGATATCTAGTTTTGCTAAATTAATTCCAAAACATTTAGTTCTTCTCATCAAATCTAATAAATCACCACTTGCAATATTTTCACTTTGGTTTTGCTCTAACGATGTTCTTACAACTCTTAAAGGCTTTAGAATTTCCTCTTTTGAGGAAAGTAATTTTTTATGATCTAAAGGTTTATTTCGAACTAAATGCTGCTCAATTAATCTATGTGTTACTCTCATTTTATTTCTTAGAGGTCTTAAAAATACTCTATAAGGTTCAAAGGTTTTCCCTGTTTTATTTTTTATTTTCTTTGAACATTTTTCCATCGAAAGCGATCTAATAAGTTTTGTTAATTCCTTTTCATAAAGTTTTGCAGCTTCCCATCTGGATAATAATATTACTTCTTTAGTAACTTCCGATGTTACATTCGGATTTCCATCTCTATCACCACCCATCCAAGAACCAAATTCAATTGGATTAAAATTCTTTGGTAAACTTCTACCCATATTTTTTAAAAATATTCCGTTTAACCTTCTGTAAACTTTTGGAATTGTTTCCCATAAACTATCTTCAATTATAGCTAGACCCCATCTTGCTTCATCTGATGGTGTGGGTTTTTCTCTTTTTAAATCATCAGTATTCCAAATAATGGAAAATTCATCATATAATTTTTTATCTAAAATTTTAATTTTCGAGGGATAGTTTTTAAGTAAATCTCTTTGCTCCATAATTTCAGTAATTTTATGATATTTTTGAATTAAAGTTCTTCTTTTCACTTCAGTAGGATGAGCAGTTAATACAATTCCAATATTAAGATTTTTAGCAGTATTATAAATTGTATTTGAAGAAATACTTTTATTTTTAAATAAATTTTCAAAAATTTCTTCAATAAAAATATTTTCTACATTCTTGTTAATATTTGTATTTTCAAATTCATCAAGCTTTCTAGACGCATCTAGAGACTCTGCTAAATTTATAAAATTCATAAAATGGTTGAAAGCTCTTGTTAACTTAAATACATTTTTGGGTGTCAAATTTTTTATTTGTAAAATAATTTTTTTAAAAGGATCTTTTTGATTTTTATTTGCTGAATTTGCTTTTGATAAAAGCCTTATTTTTTCTACTAAATTAAAAAATTCTTTTCCTTCTTGCTTTTTGATTACTCTACCCAGTATATTTCCTAAATATCGAACATCATTTCTCAATGCTATTGTTGGAATTCTATCGTAATATAAATCTCTTTTAATCATTCTAAATATTTAAAACTTTTCGAATAATTACCTTTTATATTTGTTTTGACTTTAAATAAAGACCCAGAATAATGAAATTTTTTTAATTCATTTTTATTTAATGATTTTCGTGCACTAGATACGAATAACTCTTTATTATTCTTTCCTCCAAATGTACAATTGGTTATATTTTTTGCTGGGAAACTGATTTTGTGAATTTTTTTTCCTTTATCATTAAATACAGATATTAAAGATCCTCCAAAATGACAAACCCATAAATTATTAAATTTATCAACTGTCATTCCATCGGGTGAGCCTTCTTTTTTAGAAAATTTTAAAAATTTGATTTTTTTAACTATTTTATAATTTTTATTTATCCTAATTTTAAATATTATTTTACTTCTGCTATCTGTATGTAAAAAAGTATCTTTATTAACAAATGCTGGTCCATTAGTTATATAGTAATTTGTATCAACTTTATGAAGAATTAATTTTTTGTCTAAGCAATATAAAGATCCATTTTTAATTTTTCTTTCTGGATTATCCATCGTGCCAAACCAGAGCCTCCCTTGTAAATCAGTCTTCCCATCGTTTATTCTATTCATGGGTTTATTTTTTTCAATTTGGATCGATTTAATAACTTTTTTAGTTTTTAAATTAATAACTCTAAGTTCTGATTTTAAACCAAGTATAAATATATTTTTTTTAATATGAGATAAAAAACCAATTTCTTTATCTACTTTTATAATTTTTTTTTTTTTAGTTTTTGTATTCAAAATTAAAATATTCTTTTTCTTAATATCAACGAAATAAATAGATTTTTGTGAAGGTACCCATAAAGTTCCCTCTCCTAATATCGTTTTAGATTTCCAAATTGCTATAGGTTCTGATGTTATTATTTTCAAATTATTCTAGAACTACTTTTGAATTTTGTTCACCTAAACAATCAATTGACAACTTCATTTTATCTCCAGCTTTTAAAAATACTTGAGGGTTTTTACCCATTCCTACACCTGGCGGTGTTCCTGTGGTAATTAAATCTCCTGGCTGCAAAGACATAAATTTACTTAAATATGAAACTATATACTCCACATTAAAAATCATTTTACTTGTATTACCTGTTTGCATTCTTTGGCCATTCACATCAAGACATAAGTTTAAATTGTTTATATTATCAATTTCGTCTGGAGTAACTACATAAGGACCTATTGGACCAAAAGTATCGTGAGATTTTCCTTTTGTCCATTGGCCCATTTTTTCTATCTGCCATTCTCTCTCACTTATATCATTCACTATACAATATCCTAAAATGTGATTATAAGATTCTTTTTCTGAAATATTTTTGGTTTCTTTACCTATTACAATTCCAAGTTCAACTTCCCAATCTAGTTTTTTTGAGTCTGCAACTAATTCAATATCATCGTTAGGTCCATTTATACAATTTGTAGCCTTCATAAATATTATTGGCTCTGATGGAATTTTGGCTCCCGTTTCTGCCGCATGATCAGAGTAATTTAATCCTACTGCAACAAATTTTCCTGGTTTATTTATACATGCGCCTATTCTTTGGCTTGATGATATTTCAGGTAAGTCATTCAAATTAAAATTTTTAATTTTATTAATAGTCCTATGATTTAAAGTTTCTGGATTAAAATCTTTAATTACAGAACTTAAATCTTTAATAATCCCATTTTTATCAATTACAGCAGGTTTTTCCTTACCTTTTTTTCCAATTCTTAGTATTTTCATTATTACTATTTATATCACTAATAATTTACTTTTCTTCCTAATCTTGCAGCTCCTCTTACGCCGCTAGCATCACCATACATTGGTTTTATAAATGCTGTATTTATCTTTGCTTCTCCAATTAGTTTTTCAATTTTTTCTTTTATCTCATCTAAAAAAGTAATCTCATTTGAAACTCCTCCTCCAAATACAATGGCATCGGGGTCTAAAATATTTATTATGGATGATAAGGAAATTGATAAATTTTCCTTATATTCGTTAATTATTTTATTTGCATTCTCATCATTCTTTCTAAACAAATCAAAAATTTCAGATGCTTTTAATTTTTTTTTAAATTTATTATTAAATCTATTTGATAAACTTAATCCTGAAAGAAAATTTTCAACATTTCCAAATACTAAATTATTATGCCCCCATTCACCTGCAAGATTATTAGCTCCTTTGACAATTTTTTTGTTAACAACCAAACCTCCTCCACAGCCAGAGCCTAAAATAATTCCAAAGACAATATTATAATGCTTAGCAGAACCATCTATAGATTCAGAAAGTGCAAAACAATTTGCATCATTTTCACAAAACACATTTCTATTTAACATTTTTGAAATATCATTTTGAAAAGTTTTATCATTTAACCATGGTGAATTATGGGCATTCTTTAGAAGACCTGTCTCATTCGATATTGATCCTGGATGACAAATACCTACATTAAATTTTTTTTGATATTTTTTGTCTAATTTATTTACAATATTTTCTAAATCTTTTAATGTTGTTTTGTAATCCGAAGGAGAATTTTGTCTTTCTCTAATTAATTCTTTTCCATTATTATCTAACAAAACATATTCTATTTTTGTTGCACCTAAATCGATTCCAATTTGCATTTTTATTTTAATATTTTTTTTATCTCTTGTATTGTAAATGGTTTTGGAATTTTACATGTTGTAATAATTTTTTTTGCTTTATTTGTCATCGCTGATTTCATAATAGATTGAATTAAATCTAAAACGTGCAATGAAAGCTCTCCATTACATCTATGTATTTTTTTATTTTCAATGCAGTATGCCATTTCTGCTAATCCCACTCCTCTATAATTTGCATTTGTAGGAGATTCATTTGCTCTAGAACTTTGAGATTTTATGTTTATTTTTCCAAGTGGCATTTTTGAGGTTTTAAATTCTATCCATGGATTACCTAATTTTTTACAAATATAAACTGACCCACCAAACATATTTGGATCTGGTACTATCATAGAACCTTCAGATCCATATAACTCTATATGATTTCTTTGATGAGCAATGACATCAAATGATAATGTTAGTCGAATTATTGCATTGTTTTCAAAAATTATTGTTGAAAAATAAGTTGTAGGACATTTTACTCTCAATTTTTTTCCTTTTTTTGGACCAATTCCAATAGTTCTAAATTTTTTACCTTTCATTAAAGATGCAGCTTTAACTTCCTTTGCGGGACCTAATAAATTTACTAAAGCAGTTAAATAATATGGACCCATATCAATTACTGGACCTCCCTCTTTTTTTTCAAACCAAGGTTCTGGATCTGGGTGATATGATTGTACACCTGGAAAAGCAAAAATAGCGTTTCCAAGATTTATTTTACCTATTATCTTTTTATTTATTAATTCTCTTGATTTCTGATTTCCTCCTCCTAAAAAAGTATCTGGCGCATTACCTAGATATAATTTCTTTTTCTTTGAAAGTTTGAGTAATTCCATTCCATCTTTTAAATTTATAGACAGAGGTTTTTCTGAATATATATGTTTACCGTTTAAAAGAGCTTTTTTTGCTATTGAATAATGAACTTTAGGCGGTGTTAAATTTAATATTATTTCAATGTCTTTATCTTTCAATAAACTATTAACACTTAAACACTCTATACTATAGCTATTTGCACATTTTTTTGCAGCATTAATGTTTATATCTGCACATTTTATAATTTTAAAATTATTAAAATATTTGTGAGCCCTAAAATATGTTTCTGCGATGTGACCACATCCTATCAATCCTACCTTAAAAACTTTATTCATTTTAAATCTAAACACCTTGTCTTTGTTTAGATTTACCTTCTTTATGAAGTTTTAAAGCTTTCTCATTTTCCTTTGTTTTTGGAATTTCTAACGTTGGACTTTCCCAATACGCAGAACCTTCTAACCACTGATAAGAATGAGTTTTTATTGAAATAACATATGTAATTTTAGATTTTTTTGCTCTTTTGAATGCTTCCTCTAATTCACTAATTGATGAAACTTCCTCAGATTTAGCTCCCATACTAGCTGCATGTTGTGCAAAATTAATATTAACTAAATTTGAAACATTTGAACTCTCAAATAAACAATTAAACTCTTTTCCTCCCTTAAATAATTGAAGTCTATTAATAACCGCATGTCCACCATTATCACAAACAATTATTATTAATTTATTGTTTGTTATTACAGATGAATAAATATCTGAATTATAAAGTAGATAAGATCCATCGCCTACAAAAGCAATTACCTCTTTATCTGGGTTCGCCATTTTAATTCCAAGTGACCCTGATATTTCATATCCCATACAACTAAATCCCCACTCTGTTTCATGAGTATTTAACTCTTTAGGTCTCCAAATTTGTACTACTTCTCCAACTAATCCTCCTGCAGCAGTAACTGCAATGTCAGTTGGATCAGAATTTCTATAAATTGCTCCAACTGCATGAGCATAACTTGGAAGTTTTTGATTTGTTGGTCCACTTTCTTTATCAACATATTCATTCCATGTTTTTAATTCATCTCTAGATTTTTTATACCAATAATCTGGTGCTTTCCAATTTCCTAATGCTTGCGATAATTCATTTAAAGTAACTTTTGCATCTCCTATTACTGATTGAGCCATATGTTTATTTGCATCAAACCTTGAAACATTAATAGAAACTAATGAAAATTTTGGATTTTCAAAATTTACCCATGAACCTGTTGTAAAATCTCCTAATTTAGTTCCAACAGCAATCGCTAGATCTGTTTTTTTTGCTAAATTATTTGCTGCTTTACCACCTAAACCGCCTAGAGGACCAGAAAAATGAGAATGATCTCTTTTCATTGAAGAGTAACCCATGACAGTTTGTGTAACAGGAATATTATGTTTAATTGCAAAGTTTGACAAATCATCCATGGCATCAGAATAAAAAACTCCCCCACCTGAAATAATAATTGGATTTTTTGATTTTTTAATTTTTTCTGCTGCTTGTTTTATTTGAAAATCGTCTGGACGAGGTCTTCGTATATTGTGAATTCTCTCAACAAAAAATTCCTCAGGATAATCAAACGTTTCTCCCTGAACATCTTGTGACATCGAAATACAAGCCGGTCCACAATCTGCAGGATCTAACATAACTTGAATTGCTTGAGGTAGGGTTTGTAAAATTTGTTCAGGTCTTGTAAGTCTATCAAAATATTTTGTTACAGATTTAAATGCATCATTTTGAGTAACACCTGGATTATTGAAATGTTCTACTTGCTGTAATACTGGATCAGGCATTCTATTTGCATAAGTGTCTCCGGGTAAGAATAATATTGGCAATCTATTACTCATCGCAACTGCCGCTGCAGTGACCATATTTGTTGAACCGGGTCCTACTGAGCTGGTAGCAACAAAAATTTGTTTTCTTCTCGTTGCTCTTGCATAAGCTATTCCTGTTAAGGCCATATTTTGTTCGTGATGACCTCTAAAGGTAGGCAAATTATCTTGATTTTCTTCTAGAGCTTGACCCAAACAAGCTACATTGCCATGTCCAAATATTCCAAATACACCAGCAAAAAGAGGTTGCTTTTTACCATCAATTAAAATTTTTTGAGAGATTAAGTGTTTAACTATCGCTTCTGCGCATGTAAGCTTTATTTTTTTCATTTTTCTTTATATATTTTAGTTTATAAATTCACATTAAGTAAACCAATAATTTATGTACAGCAAATTTGGACAATTCATTGATGGAAAATGGCAAGAGTCTGAGAAAAAAGAGACTTATGAAGTAATAAATCCTGCAACTGAGGAAGTTATTGGACACGCATCTAAGGCTTCTCCGGTCGATGTTGAAAAGGCTTTAAAGTCAGCCGAAAAGGGACTTAAGGTATGGAGAAGTACTGCTCCTTGGCAGAGATCTTATATAATCAGAAAAATTGCTGATTTGATGAGAGAAAAAAAAGAGGTTTTAGCAAAATGGTTAACTCTTGAAGTCGGAAAACCATTAGCAGAAGGTATTGGTGAAGTTGGAGGATCAGCTGATATATTTGAGTGGAATGCAGAAGAAACAAAAAGAATTTATGGACAAACAGTAGAAAGTAGATTTCCTGATACTAGAGTGCATGTTTATTATCAACCCGTAGGTGTTGTAGCAGCATTAGTGCCATGGAACTTTCCACTAGTATTAGCATCTAGAAAAATTTCTACAGCGCTTGCTGCCGGATGCTCTGTAATTTGCAAACCAGATGTAATTACACCAGGATGTGTGATGGAATTAGTTGATATTTGTAGAGAAGCTGGAGTACCTGATGGTGTAGTTAATTTACTATCAGGAGATCCTCCTGCAATAGCAGAACAATTAATTAAATCTGATATAATTAAAAAAATTTCATTAACTGGATCTACAAGAGTTGGAAAATTAATTTTGAAACAAGCTGCAGATAAAGTTCAAAGAGTAACAATGGAACTTAGTGGCCACTCACCTTTTATTGTTTTTGATGATGCAGATATAAATAAAGCTACTGATATGGCTATAACTTCAAAATTTAGAAATAACGGACAGGTTTGTATTTCACCAAACAGATTTTATATTCAAGAGAAAAAGAAAGATGAATTTATTAATACTTTCATAAGTAAAGTAAAAAAATTAAAAATTGGAAATGGAATGGATAAAGATGTTCAATTGGGTCCTTTAACTACAAAAAAAAGACTGGAAGAAGTAGAAAAATTAGTTGATATAACAAAAAAAGAAGGAGCAAAAGTTTTATTGGGAGGAAAAAGACCAGCAGGTTTTAATAAAGGATTTTATTATGAGCCTACTGTGTTTGATCAAGTTCAAGATGACTTTACAATAATGAAAGAAGAACCTTTTGGTCCTCTTGTTCCAATGTTATCATTTAAAGATTTTGATGAAGTAATAGAAAGATCTAATAAAAATGATTTAGGACTATGTAGTTATATTTGTACTAATTCAATGGAACAATCTCATAAAGCGTCGGAATTAATGGAAACAGGTGTTGTTGCAGTAAATACTCCGGTTGTTGCTATAGCAGAAGCTCCTTTTGGAGGTATTAAACAAACTGGATACGGTAGAGAAGGAGGATCAAACGCAATCAAAGATTATTTAAATGTTAAATATACACACTTAGGTATAAAAGGTTAGATCAAGTGAAAAAAAATAAACTCAAAGAATTATTAAACTCAGGCAAACCTATAATTAACGGATGGTTACAAATTCCTAATTCATTTTCTGCCGAAGTTATGGCTAATCAAGGTTGGGATTCATTAACCATAGATATGCAGCATGGAGTAATAGATTATCCAAATGCTCTTCAAATGCTTCAAGGAATTTCAACAACAGATGTAGTTCCAATGGCTAGAGTAAATTGGAATGAACCAGGTCAAATAATGAAAATACTTGATGCAGGTGTTTATGGAATTATTTGTCCAATGGTTAGTAACAGGGAACAAGCAGAAAAGTTTGTTCAAGCATGTTTGTATCCACCAAAAGGATATAGAAGTTTCGGTCCAATAAGAGGACTAATATATGGAGGGAGTGACTACGCAGATCATGCTAATGAAGAAATTCTTAAATTAGCAATGATAGAAACAAGTGAAGCTTTACAAAAATTAGATGAAATTATGAGCACTCCGGGTTTAGACGGAATTTATATAGGACCAGCAGATTTAAGTTTAGCGATTGGAGAAAAGCCAAGTTTTGACAATCCAGAAAGAACACCTCAATATAAAAAAATTGTTGAGATATTAAAGCATGCCAAAAAAAATAAAATTGCTGCAGGGATTCATAATGCATCGGCTGAATATGCAAAAAAAATGTTAGATTTAGGTTTTAACTTAGTTACCATAGGATCAGATCAAAAAGCTTTGACATCAGGTGCACAATCTGAATTATCTAAAATTAAAAAAATAAACCAAAAAGAAACCTCTAAGACATATTAATAAAGTGTCAAATAAAAAAAAAATTCTAGTAGTTCAAAAAATTCATGAAGCTGGGATGAAACTAATTATAAGCAATCCTAAATACGAATTCGAAATTATTGATGTTGAAGAAATGGTTGAACAAATAGATATAAATTTATTTAAAAAAAAGGTTGTTGATTGTGATGCAATATCGATAAGGACTGAAAAATTGCCTGGAGAAGTAATTGAATATGCAAAAAAACTTAAAATAATCTCTAGACACGGGGTTGGTTATGACAATATCGATTTAAATACTACAAAAAAAAATAATATTACTCTTGCAATTACAGCAAAAGCAAATGCCATAGCTGTAGCTGAACATGTAATGTTTATGCTCTTAAGTATTAGCAAAGGTAAAAATATGTATGATAATTCAGTAAAATCTGGAAGGTTTGCTGATAGAAATAAATTACCAAAAACGATTGAATTATGGAACAAAAATATTTTGATTGTAGGCTTTGGAAGAATAGGTCAATGTTTAATTAAAAGATGTCTTGGTTTTGAAATGAATGTATTCGTTTATGACCCATTTGTTGATAGTGAAAAAATAATATCATTAGGGGGTAAAAAAGTTGATAATCTTGTGGAAGCAGTACAAACTATGGATGCAATATCTCTTCATGTACCATTAAATGATAAAACAAAAAACTTAATTAATATCAGTTTATTAAAGACAATGAAAAAAAATTGTATTTTAATTAATGCTGCTAGAGGTGGTATTGTTAACGAAAATGATCTTAACTTGGCTCTTAATGATGGTTTAATTTATGGGGCAGGATTAGATGTATTTTCAAAAGAACCTCCTGATGAAAATAATCCTCTATTAAAAAATGATAAAGTTTTTTTAAGTCCTCACACTTCAGCATTTACAGAAGAATGTATGCAAAGAATGGCCAAAGAGACAATACAAAATATTATTGATTTTTTTGATAATAAATTAGACAAATCAAAAATTGTAAAAATATAAAATATGAGATTGAGCTTAAAAAATTTTGGATTGTTAGAAGGGTTGGTTATCTTTTCTATAATTTACGTTGTTGGAATGTTATTATGGACAGTTAGCACAAGACCAGAAGTAGAAGCAAAAGCTAATTTAGTAAAAGAAAATCATAAAAAAGTTGTAGATTTTATAAACAACGAAGTAAACTTATGTAGTTCAGCAGATGAAAATTCAGTTACTGTTTGGGGCGATCCATGCAACGGAGAATGGATTGCTGAAAAAGTTGTAAATTATATAAATAACAATCTTAAAATTAAAAATCCATTTTCAGAAGATGCCAAAGTTAAAACTGATCCAGACCCTAGAATAAAAGCTGAAGGAAAAGCTGGGCAATCAACAGAAATGGGAGTAGTTTTTGTAATGTCTTCAAACTTTCTTCCAGACCCTGGCTCTGAATGGATTGTAGGGACTTGTTTTAAATCACCGTGTGTTGCTGCTGGAAATAACGAATTAACTTCAATTTATAGATAGTTATCTATTTAAAATTTCAATATTTGTATCAGATAAAGTTTTAGTTAAATACTTATGTCCTTTTATTGCATATTCTAGTGGGTTAGCTTTGTTAGGATCTTGTTCAGCTTCAACTACTAACCATCCAGAATAATTTTTTTTTTTTAAAACTTCGAATAAAGGTTTGTAATCTATACAACCATCTCCAGGAACTGTAAATGCTCCGCTCAAAAAAGCATCTCTGAAACTTAAATCTTGATTTAAAGAACTTTCAAGAACATTTTTTCTAATATCTTTGCAATGAACATGAAGTAATCTTTCATTATAATCGTTTAAAATTTTTTTTGAGTCACCTTTGGCAAATAACATATGCCCTGTATCTAAAGTGAGTTTTACACTATCGTGCGTATTATCTAACAATCTCTCAGTATCTTTCTGTGTTTCAATAACAGTTCCCATATGGTGATGATAAGCTATAGGCATTTCTTCATCTTCTAAATATTTTCCCAACTCAGATATTTTTATACAAAAATTTTTCCATTCATCTTCATCCATTTGTGGTCTTGTTGATAATTTTTTTTTTGGATCACCTTGAATTGAACCTGAAACTTCAGCTAATACAATGCAAGGTGCTTTACAATCTTTAAATAAGTTAAGTTGTTCTTGTATTGCAATTTTTTCATCTTTCACAGAATTTTTTCTTAAGTTTGCACCATACCACCCTGAACATAGATCTAGGTTAAATTGTTCTAATTTTGGAATTAATTCATTTGATTTTTTTGGAAATTTTCCTCCAGATTCTATACCTATATATCCAGCTTGACTGGCTTCGGATAAACATTGTTCCAAAGTTGTGTCTCCACCGAGTTCTGGCATATCGTCATTACTCCAAGCTATAGGTGCTACTCCTAATTTTACTGACATAATTAATAATCTTAGTTAAGATATAAAATTGAAATTTTAATTCAAATAAAAAATGATTGATATTGCTTTATTTGGTCTTGGTAGAATTGGTTTAATGCATGGAAAAAACCTTATGAGAAATAGAAATTTCAATTTAAAGTATGTTTACGATAAAGATCAAATTCTATCAAAAAAAATAGCAAAAAAATTAAAATCAAGCTCTATAAATAATCCTTCATTTGCTTATGTAGATAAATCTGTAAAAGCGATTTTTATCTCATCTTCAACCTCAACGCATATTAAATTTATTACTGAAGCAGTAAAAAATAAAAAAAAAATATTTTGTGAAAAACCTTTAGATTTAAATATAAATAAAATAAACGATTGTAAAAAGAAAATATTAAAGTTTAATCCAAGAATTCAATTGGGATTTAATAGAAGATATGACCCTGGGCATGCATTTTTAAGAAAACAACTATTAAGTGGAAAAATTGGAAAATTGGAAAAAATAATAATAACTAGTAGAGACCCAGCACCACCGTCAAAAAAATATCTAAAACAATCAGGTGGAATTTTTAGAGATATGACAATACATGATTTTGATTTATTAAGATTTTATTTAGTAAAAGATGATGTTAAATCAATTTTTGCAACTGCAAGTAATATTTCCGATAAAAGTTTTAATAAAATTAAAGATTATGAATTAGCTTCATGCTTAATAAAATCTAATAATGGTGTTCAGTGCATTATTACCAATTCCAGACATTGTAGTTTTGGTTATGACCAAAGAGTTGAATTATTTGGTTCTAAAGGAATGCTGATCTCAGGAAATAAAAAAGAAAACGAGGCTGAATTGTATACAAAAAATAGTACAAACCAGCAAAAGCCGTTATTAAATTTTTTCATAGATAGATATAAAGAAGCCTACAAACTTCAATTAAATGATTTCTTTATGATGATTAAAAAAAATAAAAAACCATTATCAAATTTTGAAGATGGAAGAAGAGCTCTAATTATTGCAAATGCAGCCTATTCATCCATAAAAAATAAAAAAAGTATAAATATTAAATTTTAAATCAACTAAAAGTTGAAAATTAATTAGACAACTTTACAAATAATTTCAAAATTACTAAAATTCATTTTTAAAAAGTTAACTTTATATAAACAAAGAGGGAAATTTAATGAAAACATTAAAAAACTTTATACTAGCAATTGCTGCTTGGGCATTCATGTCTGTATCAGCATTAGCTACAGATGTAATTGTTGTTTCGCACGGTCAAGCTAATGACCCTTTCTGGTCAGTAGCAAAAAATGGTGTTGATTCTGCATGTAAAGATATGGGAATATCTTGCAAGTATACAGCTCCAGGAACTTTTGACATGGTTGAGATGGCAAAACTAATTGATAACGCTGTATCACAAAAACCAAAAGGTATTGTGATTACTTTGCCAGACGCTGCTGCTTTAGGAAAATCAGTTAAAGCTGCAATAGCTGCTGGTATACCGGTAATCTCAATGAACTCTGGTTCAGATGACTATGCTTCTCTAGGAATTAGTGCTCACGTTGGACAAACTGAGTTTGAAGCTGGAGTAGGTGGTGGACAAAAAATGAAAGCTGCTGGCGGAAAAAAAGCATTATGTGTTAACCATGAAGTTGGAAACGTAGCATTAGACAGAAGATGTGCGGGTTTCAAAAAAGGTTTTGGTGGAAGTGTTGATATTTTAGGTACTTCTAATGACCCAACAGAAATTCAAAAAGCTGTTGCTGCAAAATTAGGTGGTGGATATGATACTATCCTTACTTTAGGAGCTGGTTTATCTGGTGAAGCAGCATTAAAAGCTTTAGAAGCTGCTGGAAAAGTTGGTAAAGTAAAATTAGGTACATTTGATATGTCTCCTAACATGTTAAAAGCTGCTGCTGCAGGAAAAGTGGAGTTTTTAATTGACCAACAACAATACCTTCAAGGTTACCTACCAATAGCTATTTTTGCTCAGTATATGAGATGGGGAACAATGCCAGCTGGTGTAGTTATGACTGGACCTGGTTTTGTAACACCTGACAATGCTAGCAAAGTTATTAAGTGGGCAGCACAAGGTTATAGATAAAATAACATTATATAGGCCTGACTATATTTTAGTCAGGCCTTTTTTTTATTAAATTTTAAATGTCTGAAAAATCTAAAAGTATATCTGCTAAGAAACAATCAACGAATGATGAGAGGCTTAAAAAAGTTTCTAATTTAAAAGTTTTACTAAATAGACCAGAGTTAGGTGCGTTAGGCGGTTCAATACTTGTATTTATATTTTTTGGAATAGTTGCTGGAGATACTGGAATGTTCAGTGCTTATGGTGCTCTTAACTTTTTAGATGTATCAGCTAATCTTGGAATAATTGCAATAGCAGCAGCTATGTTAATGATTGGAGGAGAGTTTGATCTATCTATTGGATCGATGATCGGATTCGCAGGAATTTGTATTGCAATACCTGCAATTTATTGGGGGTGGCCTTTATGGATGAGTATACTTTTTGCATTTGCTATGGCAGTTTTGGTTGGATATTTTAATGGTATTTTAGTAGTTAGAACTGGCCTTCCATCTTTTATAGTAACTTTAGCTATGTTGTTTATTTTAAGAGGCGCAACTTTAGCAATTACAAGACTTATTACTGGACGAACACAAGTTCCGGGATTAAGGGTATTAATAGAAGACGATCCCATAGCCTGGCTATTTGCTACAGATACTTTTAAATGGTTATTTACTTGGTTGGGATCAATGAAATTAATTGAATTAAGAACAGATGGAACCCCTTTAGCAACAGGTATACCTCCGTCTGTAATTTGGTTTGTTGCACTAACAATTTTTGCAACATGGATTCTAATGAAAACTAGATATGGTAATTGGATTTTTGCTTCTGGTGGTGACAAAGTAGGAGCAACAAATGTTGGAGTGCCTGTTGGAAGAGTTAAAATAAGTTTATTTATAGGAACAGCATGTGCAGCTACATTATTTGCATGTATACAAGTACTTGACGCTGGTTCTGCAGACACAATGAGAGGAACTTTAAAAGAATTAGAAGCAATTGCTGCAGCGGTAGTAGGAGGTTGTTTACTAACTGGAGGATATGGATCCGCTATAGGAGCTGCATTTGGAGCATTGATTTTTGGTACTGTATCAATGGGAATTTTTTATACAGATGTAGACACTGATTGGTTTAAAGTTTTTTTAGGAGCCATGATGCTTATAGCTGTAGTTTTCAATAATTATATTAGAAGAAAAGTAACTGAGAGCAAATAATGTCTGAAAATCTTATTGAATTTAATGGAATAAGTAAATTTTTTGGTAAAGTTATTGCACTTAAAGATGTGACAATGAAAGTTAAAAAGGGAGAAATAATGTGTCTTCTTGGAGATAATGGAGCTGGAAAATCTACTTTAATTAAAACTTTATCTGGAGTTCACAAACCTGACGAAGGAGAAATAATTGTTGAAGGACAAAAAATAATATTTGACTCACCAAAAGATGCTTTAGATATTGGCATAGCTACTGTTTACCAAGATTTAGCATTAGTTCCTTTAATGAGTGTCACTAGAAATTTTTTTATGGGTAGAGAGCCTCAGAAAGGTATCCCTTTCTTTAAAACATTTGATATTAAAAAAGCAAATGAAATTGCAGCCGATAGAATGGGTCAAATTGGTATAGATGTTAGAGATCCATCTCAAGCAGTAGGAACAATGTCGGGAGGAGAAAGACAATGTCTTGCAATATCTAGAGCAATATATTTTGGTGCTAAAGTTTTAATATTAGATGAACCAACATCTGCATTAGGTGTTCATCAAGCTTCAGTCGTTTTAAAATACATAGTAAAAGCAGCATCCCAAGGCCTCGCTGTTATTCTAATTACTCACAATGTTCATCATGCTTATCCTGTTGGAAATAGTTTTACAGTTTTAAATAGAGGTAAAAGTTTAGGAACTTATTCAAAAAAAGATTTATCCAGGGAAAAACTTTTAAGTATGATGGCAGGTGGAGAAGAATTAGATAAACTTGAAGTTGAATTAAAAGAAATGGATAGAATTTCTAAGAATTAATGTAACGAAAAATTCATAACTGAAATAATTAAAAAACATATCTAACAACAGCTTCCTTTGTTATAATTCATTTTATATAGGAGGTTGATATGGCTAAATTTATAACATTAGGATGTTACACTGCAAAAGGTCTAGCTGGATTTATAAGCAATCCAGGTACAGATAGAAAAGCAGCTACATCTGCTTTAGCTGCTTCAGTTGGAGCAAAAGTGACTCGTTATGCTGGACTAAGAGGTAAGTATGATTTTATGGCAGAAATAGAAGGTACTTTTGAACAGTGTGCTGCTGCTGCAATGACTGCTGTAGGAAGTGGAGCTGTTTCTGATTTTACAATTTTAGAAGATGTAGATCTGAATAAAATTGCTGAGACTGCTAAGAAAATGGCTTCAGGATATAAAGAGCCTGGTAAATAAAAAATAGATATTTAACTTCCAGTTTTTTTAAACTGGAAGTTAGATGGCTTCATATAAAGTTGGAAACATTTCACCACCTAGCGGATCTCCATTTTTATATCCAGCTTCTTGCATAGCTTTTCTATAATTATAACTAGTCCAATCACCAATATAACTTATTTTTGCATCTTCTTTTGCAACTCTTAAAGTATAACGGCTTAATGTTTTGTCTGGTATATTTGGACTAAGAGCTCCATGGAGTGTTCTCATATCAAAAATTACACAATCTCCTAAATCACAATCCCAATTTAAAAATTCATACTTTTCTTTATTTCCTAGTATATCAGGAGGCGTTTCATATTTTTTTCCATTTATTACACATTCATTTCCTTCAATCTTATGTCCGTCTTTAAAAAGAACTCTTAAAAATAATTTATTCCATAAATGAGATCCTTTAACCCATGCAACACCTTCATCTTTTTTGCTTGGTTGAAGTGGTAGCCAAAGAACACACATTGTTCCTTCCATATCAAAATAACTTACATCATGATGAAAGGGAGTTTTAGATTCTGATCCACTTTCTCTTAAAAACCAATTATCCATTACAAGATTTATTTTTTTTGCAGACATTAACTCCGAGGCTATTTTTGCATAAGGAGAATTGAATACAAAATCCTTAAATTCTGGGACCAAATGCCAAGTCCAATAGTCTTCTAAATATGCAGGAATACCTTTTTTAACAGTATGAGATTTAAATCTTGGACTTGGATTTTTAATATCTTTATCAATTCCTGTTTGAAGTTTTTTAATCCAACTAATATCAAATTTTCCTTTTAAAAATATTGCTCCATCTTTTTGAAAGGTATTTATTTCATCTTTACTTAAAATATTTTTCATTTACCTGCAGAGTTTGCTACATAAAAAGATACGATATCTATTTCTTCTTCCGTTAAGATACCTTCTCCATAAGCAGGCATTACTCCAAGTCCATGAGTGACCATTTCTTTCACTAGCTCTTCTGTTAAACTTACAGTGTCTAAATTTGGTCCGATGTTAGCATCAGAGCCTGCTGCTTTTAAAGCATGACATGCAGCACAGCCTGCTGTCTCATTAAAAATTTCAAGACCTTTTGCCATTTTCTCTTCATCGGCTAATAAACTTTGAAAATTAAAGTTAAGTATACAGAAGATTATTAATAAAAATTTCGCAATTTTCATCAATATATTTTAAAACTTTTTTTAGTTTTATACTACAGTAATATTTACACTATGGTCTTTCCAACCATTATGAGCATATCCTCTTCTATTTTCCATTCTTAACTCTGGTTGTTTTGCTCGACCATTAGATGCTAAGCTGGCAATATTATAAGTTCCTGAAGTTAAAGATGTTTCTAAAACAAACTGTCTCCAAGCATATTTACCTAGGTCTGGACCTACAAATTTTGCTCTCTTCCAGCTTTTTCCACCATCAACAGATACTTTAACACTTCTTACTTTTCTTGTTCCGCCCATTGCAACACCAACTATCTGAACTTTTCCAGCTTTAACAGTTCCTGTTTCATCGGTTGGTCTTGTTATCCATGATTTTACTGGCATTTCCCAACAAGAAGGATATTGAGATCCCTTTTTTCCTATTGGTGAAATCCTGTAACTAGATTTCATATATTTTACTGATGACTCTTTTGTAGTAAAAGCAACTTTTCCAAGATGCTTAACATTATTAATTCCAAAATATCCAGGAGTAACCATTCTTAAAGGTCCCCCGTGTGCATTAGGCAACGGAACTCCATTCATCTCCCAAGCTAACATTGCATCTTTGTAAACTTTTTTTGGAACAGATCTTTCAACCATAGCTTTTTTTGGATCTAATCCAGTAGGCTCGTGATCAACACCAGCAGATGTCATAAAAACTGCGTCTTTTTCAATTCCTCCACACGCATCAACAACTGCCATTAACGGCACGCCAGTCCAAAGAACACATGCTGCGGCTCCAGTTTCCCATTGAGATCCTCTAACTTTATGCTCAAAAAAACCTCTTCCATTTCCTGAACACTGAAGAATTGTTGCTATTGTTGTGTGACCTAATTTTTTTAATTGTGCCAAAGTAAAAGTTTTGGGATTTTTTACGCCTTGAATAGAAACTTTCCAATTATCTCTGTTTCCAATTTGTGCGTCAGTCATTGTTGGCATGTTGTTTCTTATATACACATTCCTGTTTGGAGTTATAAGACTTTCTCCAATGGCACTTCTATGAGTTTCAATACCTTTGTCTGAATGAACAATAAGCGCGTCTCTATCTTTCCAACTTATAAATTCTGGCAAACCTTTCGAACCTTCGGAATGGTTTGAATTTGCGATATTAATAGGTATTACTGAAGCAGTTGCAGCTAGTCCTGCTATTGAAGCTGTTCCAGCTAAAAAGTTTCTTCTTTTAAGATTAATATTTTTTTTTATTTTTTTCATATTTATCCTCCGTTACAGTCAATGACATTATTAATTATACCAAAAAAACGGGTATCAAAAAATACATAAAAAAAAATAGTTTCTAGTATAAATTTTACAATTAAAAGTTGTAATTTATAAGTACCTGGAATTTATTTATAATTTTAGAATTTATAAAATAATCTTTCTAGTATAAGTTTATATTATGCAACAATTGCAGGACAGCTTCGGAAGAAAATTTCCTTACATAAGAATGTCTATTACAGATGTTTGTAATTTTAAATGTGGTTATTGTTTACCAAATGGCTATCAAGTTGACAAAAGTGATAATAGAAAATTTTTACACTTGGATGAAATTAAACGTCTTGCAAAATGTTTTTCTCAATTAGGTGTTCTAAAAATAAGAATTACTGGGGGAGAGCCAACTGTAAGAAAAGATTTTTTTGACATAATAAAAATATTAAAATTCGATGCTGGTATTAATAAAGTTGTAATTACAACAAACGGTTATCATCTGGATAAAAAAGCAAAGCTGTTAGTAGATTCTGGATTGAGTGGAATAAATATTAGTATAGATAGTCTTGATCGTGAAATTTTTAAGAATATTACAGGTCATGATAGATTGCCAGAAATTTTAAAAGGAATAAAAAATTTGCAAGATCTGCAGTTTAACAATATTAAAATTAATGCTGTTCTATTAAACGGAATTAACGCATCTGAGAAAGATTTTGATAATTGGTCAAAATTTATTCAAAATAATAAAGTTGATTTTAGATATATAGAATTAATGCAAACCGGTGATAACTTAGATTATTTTAAAAAATATCATATATCGTCAAACTTTTTTAAATCATATTTGAATAAAAACAAATGGATATACCAAACAATGGGAAAAGATGCTGGTCCTTCAATAAATTATATAAACCCGGAATATAAAGGGAAATTTGGAATAATTGCACCTTATTCAAAAGATTTTTGTAAGAGTTGTAATCGTTTAAGAATTACATCTAGAGGAGATTTGAGACTTTGTTTATTTGGAAATACTGGAATAAGTGTTAGACATTTACTGCAAAAAGATGATCAACTTTCAGAGTTAAAAGATCTTATTCTAAAGCAAATGCAATTTAAAAAAGAATCTCATTATTTAGAACTTGGAGAAACAGGTTCAACTAAAAATTTATCAAAAACAGGAGGATAGTTGAATAAATTTAAAGTAGTAAACCAAAGTGAACTAAAAGATTGGGCGAAAGAAATATTTAAAAAGAACTCTTTTAATATGGTAGATGTTTCAAAAAAAAAAGAAACTTTTAGAAGAGCGCTTGCATCTGGAAAGATCTTTGTTGGTAAAGAAGTTTTTAATCTGATTAAAAATAATAAAATGCCAAAAGGTGATCCTGTAGCTCTAGCAGAAGTATCAGCTGTTTTGGGTGTAAAAAAAACTAGTGAATTGATACCTCTTTGTCATCCTTTACCAATAGATCATACAGCCACAAAAGTTATTATGAATGAAATAGATAACTCTTTAGAAGTTTATTGTGTTGTATCTGCAATTGCAAAAACTGGAGTTGAAATGGAAGCAATAATGGGTGTCAACGCTGCTTTAATTACTATCTATGACTTAAGCAAAATAGTTAATCCACATCTTAAAATTGATAATGTTAAATTGTTAATTAAAGAGGGTGGAAAAAGTGGACTATGGACTAATCCAGACGGTTTACCAAAATTTTTAGAAAATATTTTTTAATATGAAAATTAAACTTGAACTATTTGGTGCAAGTAGAGATTTAAGTGAAAAAGAATTCTTAGAATTAGATATTAAAGGAAATAGTTCATTAAAAGATCTCAGAAATGAAATCATTAACTATGTCGATGAAAAATTTAAAGGAAATCAAAACTTTAAAAAATTAATTCTGAGCTCAGCATTTTGCTCAGAAGATAATAATATAATTTCGGATAACTATAAAATTACAAAGGATCAAAAAATTGGAATAATTCCGCCAATTGGAGGTGGTTGATGCTTCACACAAAAATAATAGATCTTTCAAAAGAAAAAATTCGACCTGAAAACGCTGAAGAATTTATTTCATCTTCAAAATATGGTGCCTCAATTATATTTTATGGAACTGTAAGAGAAGATAACGAAAATAAAAAAGTTACAGGTATTACATATGATAGTCATGACGAACTGGTGATAAAAAGTTTTAAAGAAATTTATAATGAAATAGAAAAAAAATTTAATGTAGCAGATAAATCTGTTTTTATTGAACATGTTAAAGGTTACGTAGGGCTTGGTGAGATAAGTATAATTATTGCCGTGGCATGTCCTCATAGATCAGAGGCATATGAGTTATCAAGATTTATTATTGAAGAAATAAAAAAAAGATCTCCGATTTGGAAAAAAGAACATTATAAAGATAGTGAAAGCGAGTGGTTAAAAGGAAATCCAATTCAAACTAATTAAAATCTTTTTTTAAATCAAAATCTTTAAAAATTTTCATGGAAGATACTTTAATAAAATTTGTTTCATTTTTAAGTCTTTTAACCATAAATTTAGCACCAAATTGACCTTTTATATTTTTAAATTTATTTATAAGCGAAATATCAAAACCAATTGGATTTCCAACTTTATTTTTATATTTTAAAACATGTACTAGTTTTTTTCTTTTTTTAATTGAATTATAAATTTTATTAATATCTGAAGATTTTATATATGGCATATCTGAGTGTACAATAATAAAACCTATCTCTTTTTTTACTAATTTTTTTAAACCTGATTTTATAGACGTTGACATTCCATTTTTGTAATTTTTATTTAATATAAAACTTATTTTTTTATTTTTTTTTACTAATTTTTTTACTTTGTTTGATTGATATCCAAGTACAACAATAATTTTATCAACCTTACTTCTTACTAAAGCTTTAATAGAATGATTGATTAAATGTTTTTTGTTTAGAATTTTAATTAATTTATTTTCTCCTTTGAGTCTTTTTGACTCACCTGCTGCCAATAAAATTGCTGAAACCATAATAAAAATTTTAATTAAAATATTTTTTCTAAATAATTTGTAAGATAATCATTTTTATCAATATATTTAGTAAAACATATTGATTGTGGAATATTATGACCCTTATTTGATTCCATTTTTTTATCAACATTAGCCCAGTTACACTTGTTAGGTTTTAAATCCGTATAATCTATAAATTCTAAACCTTTAAACTTTTTAAAAAAAGATAGTGTCTCTATATCTTCAAAAATGTCTTTATCATGAGCAAAAAGTATAGCATTAAGAGTATCGGTTTGATTTAATATATTTACTTGATGTTCTCTAAAAGCTCCCCACTCAGGATATTTTTTCTGCCATTCATTTTTTGGACCTGCAAAAGCTGGGTTAAACGCTATAACACCTTTAATTTTTTCTGGAAATCTTGATTTAATATTTAAAGAAGCCCAAGCTCCAGCTGAATATCCTGCAAGAACAATATTTTCAAACCCTAAACTTTTAAGTTTTTCTACTTCATTTAAAATTATATTTTGTCTTTTTAAATTTTTAAACTCTTCTACTAATTCAATTTTTCCTTTTGATTTAAATTGTTTTCTATACTTTTTCTGATTTTTTGAAGTCATTCCTTTAACTCCTGAACATAGTCGATATATTTTTACTTTAAGTCCTTTTATTTCTTTATTATGTAATTTTAAAAGAGCGGGCACTACTGCTCCCTCCCATATATAACCTTTCTTGGGTTTTGCTTTGCATTGATCTTGACTCGTGTCTGCACCGCTTCCATGATTATAAATTATTAAAATTGAATTTTTTTTATCTAATATTTCATCAATCGAATAGTTTTTTCCAATATCATCAAAAAAGGTATTATTTTTAGATAATTTTTCTAAACCTTTATAATTTAAAGACTCTGCGAATAAAATTTGTGAATTTAACAAAAATATAATTATCAAAAATATTTTTTTCATTATTTACTATAGGTTTCAGAAACTAATTGTGCAATAATTGATAATGCTATTTCTGGAGCGGATTTTCCTCCTAATTTTATACCGATGGGTCCGTGTATGGAATTAATTTGTTCGTCATTAAATCCAGCATCCTTTAATCTAGTACATCTGTTTTCATGAGTTTTTTTACTTCCTAAAGCACCAATATAATAAAATTTATTTTTTAAAGCATGTTGAAGCGCTGGATCATCTATTTTTGGATCATGAGTAAGAGCAATTAATGCAGTATTTTCGTTTGTTTCTAAATCTTTAAATGCATCTTCCGGCCATTTATTTATTATTTTTATATCTGGAAACCTTTGTTCGGATGCAAAGTACCCTCTAGGATCAATTATTGATATTTCAAAATTTAAGCTTTTTGCAAAATCTACCAGGTATTGTGCAATATGAACTGCTCCAACTATAACAACTTTAATGGGTCTAATATATATTTCGATAAAAATATCTGTATTTTCAATTACTCCATTTTTTTGTGATTTAAATTTATCTTCTATTTGATTTTTATAATTTTCAAATTTTTTACTTAATTTTTTACCGTGTTCAAATAATTCACTTTCACCAGTATTTAAATTTGTTATGATTGCAAATTCAGTTTTTATTGCTTTTTTTTTTATTATTTCCTTAAGAAGACTTTTTTGCATCAATTCACCTGCTCTAGATATACTGCAATTTCACCGCCACAAGCTAGGCCTACTTCCCAAGCACTTTCATTTGAAACCTTAAATTCTATTTTTTTGAAAGGCTTATTATCTTTAATTAATCCTATACATTCTCTTACTACTGCAGATTCTACGCATCCGCCCGATACTGAACCAGAAAAATCTCCCTTTTCGTTAACTATCATTCTACTTCCAACTTGTCTTGGTGAAGAACCCCACGTCTGTATGACTGTAGCGAGAACTACTTTTTGATTGGAATTTATCCAGTCATTAGCTTCTTCTAGAATTTTTTCATCAAATGAATTTTTCATTTGAAATTAAGTTAATACTCTTGGATTAAATTAGCAAGCTTCTACAGCTTTTTTTGCAAAAACTTTAATCATGTTTGCTCTATAATCTGCAGATGCATGTATATCTGAGTTCATACCTGAAGATGAAATTTGAACACCATCTATAGCTGAAGAAGAAAAATTTTTTGATAATGTTGAAGATAAATTTTTATCATTATATACACAAGATTTTGCTCCAGTGATTGCAACATTTACTCCTGATTTACACTCTGCAACATATACTCCAACTATGGCATATCTTGATGCTGGGTTAGGATATTTTTGATAACTAGACTTTTTTGGAATTTCAAATTCAATTGCTTCAATAATTTCTCCTGATTTTAAAGCTGTTTCAAACATTCCTTTAAAAAATTTCTCAGCCTCAATTTTTCTACTATTGGTGTGTATGACTGCGTTAAGAGCAATGCAAGCTGAAGGGTAATCTGCTGCAGGATCATTGTTTGCTACTGAACCACCTATTGTTCCTCTGTTTCTTACTTGCGGATCTCCAATTCCATCTGCTAGGGCAGCAAGAGAAGGAATTGCCTTTTTAACTTCTTTTGATTGAGCAACTTCTACATGTTTAGTTGTTGATCCTATCTTTACAGTTTTTCCACTTACTTTTATTCCCGAAAGACCTTTTATATTTTTTAAATTTATTAGATCTTTGTAAGAAGCTAAACCTAGTTTCATAGAAGGTAATGTTGTCATACCTCCTGCTAAAAAAGCAGAATTTGATGATGATAATTTTGAAGCTTCTTTTACATCTTTTGCTGAATGATAGTTAAATGTTTTCATAAAAACCTCCCTATGCTGCTTTAGAATTAGTTTTTTTATTTTCTTTGCAAGCTTTCCAAACTTTTTCAGCGGTAGCGGGCATTGAAATTTCAGTTCCTATAGCATTCATAACTGCATTCATCACAGTTGGTGGAGCTGCAATAGCTCCTGCTTCCCCACATCCTTTAGTACCTAATGGATTTGATGTTGCAGGTGTACATGTAAATCCTAAATTAAACTCTGGAAAATTATCTGCACGAGGCATCGTATAATCCATATATGAAGCAGTAACTAATTGACCAGATTTATCATAGTGACAATTTTCATATAGCGCTTGACCAATTCCTTGTACTAATCCTCCATGAACCTGTCCCTCTACTACTAATGGATTTATTATCGTTCCAAAATCATCAATTGCAGTATATTTAACTACCTCAGTTTCTCCAGTTTCAGGATCTACCTCAACTTCACAAATATGTGAGCCTGCTGGAAATGAAAAATTAGCTGGATCAAAAAATGAAGTTTCTTTAAGCCCTGGCTCTTCTCCTTCTGGAAGTGGCGATTTAACTTCACCATAAGTACCAGGCAAGTAACATGCAAATGCTACTTCTCCAATTGTTTTTTTCTTATTTGATTTTGCTACAACAAATTCACCATTACTAAATTCAACATCGTCTTCGCTAGCTTCTAACATTTTAGCTGCAACTCTTTTTCCCTTTGCAATAATTTTTTCACATGCTTTTACAATTGCTGTACCCCCAACTGTTAAAGATCTTGAGCCATATGTTCCATATCCAAATGGACCTTTGTCAGTGTCACCATGGGATATCTCAATATTTTCCATTGGAACTCCTAGTTGGTCAGCTGCAATTTGAGCAAAAGTTGTATCATGACCTTGTCCGTGACTATGTGAACCTGTAAAAACAGTTACATTGCCCGTTGGATTAAATCTTACTTCTGCTGATTCCCATAATCCAATTCCACAACCTAACATCATCACAACAGGAGATGGTGCAATTCCACATGCTTCAAAATAAGTACAAACTCCTATTCCTCTTAACTTTCCTTTAGACTCTGACTCCCTTTTTCTTTTTTCAAATCCTTTGTAATCAGATGCTTCAACTGCTTTTTTTAATCCAGCTATATAATCACCTGAATCAACGGAGTGAACTAAAGTTTGTTGAAATGGAAATTGAGTTGGAAAGTTTTTCATTCTTATCTCTACTGGATCTATACCTAATTCTCTTGCAGCTTTATCTACAAGAGTTTCAATTGTGTATGTTGCTTCAGGTCTTCCTGCACCTCTATAAGCATCAACTGGCGCAGTATTGGTATAAACAGCTTTTACATTGGTATAAGCTGCAGGCATTTTATAAACTCCAGTTGCACATGGCCCAAATAAATACGTAGGTGTAACTGTTCCAAACACAGATGCATAGGCGCCAAGATTTGCTACTGTCTCGTTTTTAAAACCTAAAAAAGTTCCATCATTTTTAACCGCTAACTCTGCATGCGTTACATGATCTCTTCCGTGGCAATCTGATAGAAATGACTCTGTTCTATCCGCAACCCATTTTACTGGTCTTTCAATTTTTTTTGCCGCCCAACTACAAACAACTTCTTCTGCATATGGATAGATTTTTGATCCAAATCCTCCTCCAACATCTGGAGCAATAACTCTTAATTTATTTTCAGGAGCAACCCCATTGAATGCTGAAATAATAATTCTAGCTAAATGTGGATTTTGACTAGTTGTATATAATGTTATTTCTTCAGTTGAGGGATTATAATCAGCATTAGCAGCTCTTGGTTCCATAGCGTTTGGAACTAATCTGTTATTGATTAAATCAATTTTAATAACTTTATCTGCTTTATCAAAAGCTTCTTTAACCTTTGCTCTATCCCCAAGCAACCAATCAAAACATAAATTTTTTGGAATATCTTTATAAATTTGATCAGATTTCATTGCATCTGATGTATCTACAACTGCTTTTAAAACTTTATAATCTACTTTAACAAGATCCGCTGCGTTTCTCGCTTCATCTAAACTTTCAGCAATAACTACAGCAACATGGTCTCCTACATAATTTACTGTTTCGCTTGCTAGAGGTGGGTGTGGTGGCACTTTCATATCTGAACCATCTTCACTCTTTATTCTCCAACCAGCAATCAAACCTCCAATTTTATCATCGACAATATCTTTTCCTGTAAGCACTGAAACCACGCCTGGTGCCTTAATGGCTTTAGAAAAGTCTACTTTCTTAATTTCAGCTCTCGCATGTGGAGATCTAACAAAATATGCATATGTTTGGTGTGCAAACGTAACATCTGCTGTATATTTACCTCTTCCTGTTAAAAGTTTTTTGTCTTCTTTTCTTTCAACTCTCGAACCAACCAAACTTGCCATTTTAACCTCCTTTTAAAAAAACTACATTTTCGTCGCTGCTTCTTTAACTGCAGCAACTATATTTTGATATCCTGTACATCTGCATATATTTCCTTCCAGCCAATCTCTAATTTCTTTATCGGATGGATTACTATTATGCTCTAATAAATCTATTGCACTCATTACCATTCCAGGAGTACAAAAACCACATTGTAATCCGTGGAGTTTTTTGAAAGCTTCTTGCATTGGATGCATTTTACCATTTTTAACTAAACCTTCGATTGTTTTAACCTTTGAACCATTTAAATCTGCCGCTAATGCAGTACAACTTTTTATAGACTTACCATCTACATGAACTACACACGCTCCACATTGACTAGTGTCACACCCTACATGCGTTCCTGTTAAATTTAAATGCTCTCTTAAAAATGTTGAAAGTAAAGTATGTTCTGGTACTTCTTTTTGAATTTTTTTTCCGTTTACTTCAAGTCCCACCTTAATCATAAACTGTCCCACTAAGTTATGTAATTAATATGTTACATTTTTCTCTTTTGGTACTCAAGTTAAAATGTATTTTTCTAGTATAAAGTGAATTAAATAAAATAATAAGCAATACCAAGCAATATTATCCCTGAAATAATGTAAATAAAGTTTTTTTTATTAGAAAAAATATTTTTAGATTTTTGTTTATTGTCCTCTATCAAAGGTTGATCTGATGTTTCACGTGGAATATTTTTTTCAGTAATTAAATCTGAAAATTTTCCAAAAAAAATATCTGCCATTTTTTTTGCAGTCATATCAATTAATCTAGAGCCTACCTGAGCTATCTTTCCTCCAACGTTTGCTTCTACTGTATAAATTAATTTTGTACCATCATTGGAACTTTCAAGCCTTACTTCAGCTTCTCCAGAAGCAAAACCTACAGGGGAATTTCCTGATCCTGTAATTGTGTAACTGTCTGGTGCATTAATATTTTTTAATTCAATAGTGCCCGAAAAACTTGCATTAAAAGGACCTATTTTATTAGTGGCTGTTGCACTAAATTCTGTGTCTGACTCTTTTGTAAATTCCTCACATCCAGGTATAGATTTTTTAAGAATTTCTGGGTCATTTAAAGCTTCCCAAACTTTTTGTTTTTCTAAATTAATTTGATAGGATCCTGATAATTTCATAAAAATTAAATTTTAACATAAATGAATATGGATGATAATACAAAAAAAGAATTACAGTCAGCGGCATTTGAAAGATTAATTAACCATTTAAGAGAAAGAAAAGACGTTCAAAATATCGATCTGATGAACCTTGCTGGTTTTTGCAGGAACTGTCTATCTAAATGGTATAGAGAAGAAGGATCAAAGAAAGGTATAGAAATTTCTGATCCAGATGCAAGAGAGCATGTTTATGGAATGCCTTACTCTGAATGGAAAGAAAAATATCAAAAATAAATATTTTTCTTTAAATGATCAAATTTTTTCCAATAATATTTGTTATTCTTTGGTCATCTGCATTTATAACAACAAAGCCAATAACTGACTATAGTGATCCATTTTCAGCTTTAGCATTTAGATTTTTAATAGTTGCTCTAGGATTTTTAATTTACAGTATTTACAAAAGAGAAAAGATCTTAATTAAAAAAAAATTCGCTCTTCAAGCTTTAATTTCAGGTATCCTTTTTCACGGTATCTACCTTGGGGGTGTTTTTTTTTCAGTATCAAAAGGATTGCCCACAGGTATTGTAGCTTTAATTGTGACTCTTCAACCTATTTTAACAAATATTTTAGCATCTCCTTTATTAAATGAAAAAATAACTTCTAAACAATGGATTGGTGTTATACTTGGATTTTCCGGAGCATTTTTAGTTTTAGGTTTTGATGTTGGAACGGATTTGACTAAAATTGGTGTAATAAGTGCTTTTGTTGCACTTATTTCTGTTACATCTGCAACTATTTGGCAAAAAAAATTAAGCAATAACTTGCCGCTGAGTATAAGCAACATGTACCAAGCAATTGGTGGATGTTTATTTAATATATTATTAATTTTTACTATTGGAAATCTTTATATTGATTTTTCACTAACCTTTATGATTGCAATGGGTCACCAAATTATTTTAATCTCATTTGGTGCTTTTACAATTTTAATGTTTATGATTAAAAGAAATTCTGCAAGCAAAACTGTAACTCTTTTCTTTTTAGTGCCACCTACAACAGCATTAATGGCTTTTGTTTTTCTGAGTGAAAAATTAAATATTTATGATCTTTTAGGATTTTTTATTACAAGTGTTGGTGTATATATTGCTACAAAAACCAAGTGATTATTTTTCTTTTAATCTAGGAAATAATTCTACAAAATTACAGGGTTTATGATTTATATTTAATTGATGCTTTAATATTTTATCCCAAGCATCAGTAACTCCTCCTGAAGATCCGGGAAGAGCAAATATGTATTTTCCATTAGCTAATACTGCACAAGCTCTGGATTGAATAGAAGATGTACCAACTGTTTTTAAACTTATTGTTCTAAAAATCTCTCCAAATCCAGGTATATGTTTGTCGGCGACTTCATCTAACGCTTCTGGTGTAATATCCCTTCCTGTTAAACCAGTTCCTCCAGTTGTAATTATTACATCAATTTTTTTTTTCTTAATCCATTCTTTAAGAATTTTTTTAATTGCTATTTTGCTATCTTTGCAGATTTTTCTATCTATAAGATTATGATTAGCTTTTTTAATTTTTTTAACAAGTATTCCTCCTGATTTGTCATTATCAAAAGTTCTTGTGTCTGTTACTGTAAGAAGTGCTATATTAACTTTCATAAAATTCTTATGATTATATTATCAATTTTATTTTTTGTAACTGCAATATTATACTCAAGTGTAGGTTTTGGTGGTGGATCAACTTATCTAGCTTTATTATTAATATGGGAAATACCTTATTATATTTTTCCCGTAATTGCATTGGTATGCAATATTTTTGTAGTCTCAGGAAATAGTTTTAACTATATAAAAGCAGGATATTTTAATTCTAAGCTATTATATCCTTATTTAATTGGATCTATACCTTTTGCTTTTATTGGTGGCTCTTTACCCATAGAGAAAAATATATTCGAAATATTATTATTTATAGTTTTATTATTTGCGGGTTTGATGCTTTTATTTAATTTTAAATCTTATGATAACGAAGATAAAACTTATAAAAATATACCTTATTTTTTCTCAATTTTGATTGGATGTTTTTTAGGTTTTGTTTCAGGTGTTGTTGGAATCGGAGGAGGAATTTTTTTAAGTCCTATACTTTTCTTATTAAAAGCAGGCAAAGCCAACCATATTGTAACCACTGCATCTTTATTTATTTTGATAAATTCAATTTTTGGAGTTGCCGGACAATTAACGAAAAGTGTAGTATTTAGCGATATTTCAAATTATTGGTATTTATTTTTAGCTGTAATTATTGGTGGCCAAATAGGAAATTTTTTAAACCTAAAAATATTTCCTGCTAGAATTTTAGCCTTAGTTACATCTTTATTAGTAATATTTGTTGCTTTAAGAATGGGAGTAAAACTATTTATTTAATATGGATTTAAATTTTTTTAAAAAAATAAGAATTTTAGATTCTGGCATGGGTCAGGAACTTCTTGCTAGAGGCCTTATTACCAAAGGAACACTTTGGTCAGCTACTTCTTTAATAAATGAAACCTATAATCAATTAGTAGTTGATACACATTTAGCATCTATTGATGCTGGAGCTGAAGTAATTTTAACAAATACTTTCACTACAAGGAGAGTAAGAATGGAACAAAATCAGGTAATTGATAAATTTACCTTTGCAAACCAAAGAGCTTGTGAACTTGCAATCAAAGCAAAAAATACTTCAAAAAAGAATATATTAATAGCTGGAAGCCTTCCTGCACAAAATGATACGTACCAGACAGATAAAAGAGAAAGAAATATAATCGAGAAAGATTTTCATGATCAAGCAAAAATAATTAATCCGTATGTTGATTTTTTTTATTTAGATGTAATCTCAAGTGGAAGAGAAGTTGAAATTGCATTAAGTGTATTAGATAAATTTAATAAACCTGTTTTAGTAGGTCTGCATATAAAAAAAAATAATAAATTAGACTCTGGAGAAACTATTTCAGAAGTAGTTAATAAATACAAAAATAACAAATGGTTAGGTGTTATCGCTGCATGTGTTTCGCTAGAAATTATAGAGTCAACATCTCAAGAATTTAGAAAATTAAATTTACCATTTGGCTTTAAAGCAAATTTATGGGGCGTTGAAGAACCTTTGCCAGTTCATAGGTTTAATAATGCTGAATTTAATGAAATTGGAAAGAATCCAAATATTGCACTTGGAAAAAGAGAAGATATAAACGGTAAAATTTTTTGTGACTTTGCTAAAAAAATTATAAATTCTGGAGCAACAATATTGGGAGGTTGCTGCGAAACTAACTATTTACATATAAAAGAAATTTCTAAATTGAAGTAATTTTTTTTGTATTTGATTTTTTTACTAAATAAATCCCTATTATAACAGCTACTACAGCTATCAAAACTTTTGGAGTAATTAATTCTTTTAAAAATATATATCCTAGAATTATTCCAAATATAGGAATTAAATAAGCTACTTGCGATTGAAAAACCAAACCATTGTTTATGAGTATCTTAAATCTTAATAACCATGCTAAGCCGGTGGCAAAAATTCCAAGATAAATAACTGATATTGTAGAATTTAAACTTGGATTTAAATTCCAGGGTTGCTCAGTATAAGCTGTAATTGGAATTAAAAAAATAGTAGCCCAAATCAGTATAGAAGCAGTAACATTTTCATTTTTTTTATTACTAATTTTAATTGTTAAAAGACCACCTATTACATAAAAAGTAGAGCCTATTAAAATTAAAATAGCAGACAAAAAATTACTCTCATTAATTAAAATATTATCAGAAAATAAAAATACTATTCCAGAAAAACCTACAAGTACTCCAATAACTTTAGTTAAATTAATTTTTTCATTTTCAGTAAATATATGTGCTAATACCGTGGCGCTTAAAGGAGTGCTAGCCATCAAAATTGCAGCTAGATTACTTTGTACTGATTGAACTCCATAGGCAATAAGAAAAAATGGAATTACCAAATTAATTAATCCAATTGCTGCAAACCAATACCAATCTTTTGAAAATGCTTCTATTTTTATTTTTTTATATAAACATAAAAGAACTACAGGAATTGAGCCAAATAAAATTCTCAAAAAAGCAATTGTAACAGGTCCATAAGAGTAAGTTGCTATTTTAATGTTAAAAAAAGCAGAAGCCCAAATTAATGCTAAAACAGTAAGTAAAACATAATCTATAAATTTTGGTTCTCTCATTAAACAATATCCTCTTCTACTCCCTCGGTAATTTTAATTAAATTTTTATAGGTAATTTTGAAAATTGAATTAGGGTGACCGGCCGCAGCATAAACATTTTCAAACCTTGATAATGATTTATCTATAAATACTCTTGATTTTTTTAGATGTGCAATGGGAGATACTCCACCTATTGAAAAGCCAGTTTGGTCTTTTACCTGATCTGCGTTTGCCATTGATACATCTTTTTTACCTATCATTTTTTTTACTTTATTTAACGAACACCTTTTATCACCAGAAACTAAACATAAAACAAAATCATCGTCCGTTCTTAATAATAAACTTTTTACAATTGCTCCAACTTCACAGTTTAAAGATGAGGCGGCATCAGTTGCTGTTCTTGCTGAACTATCTAACACTCTAACTTCTAAAGATTTGTCAAAATCCTTCAAAGATTTCACGACTCTTTTTACCGATTCTTTTTCAATCAATTTTTCCATTCAACCGATAATTGTAATAAATTGTGAATTGATAAATCCATATTAATAACCATTTATATATGTAAGAAATGCATAGGTGATATCTTAATAATAAACAATATTAATCTACATTTTTTTGATATTAAACACTAACTAAAATTTAAAAATGAGCTCAAGCAAAGTATTAAAAACAATGAAAGAAAAGGAAATCGAATTTCTTGATCTTCGATTTACTGATCCAAGAGGAAAACTTCAACATTTAACTATGGATGCAACTGCAGTTGATGAAAATATGTTAAATGAGGGTGTTTTTTTCGATGGATCATCTATTTCTGGTTGGAAAGCGATAAATGAATCGGACATGATTTTAAAACCAGATCTATCCAGAAAAATTGTAGATCCTTTTACCTCTCACAACACCTTAATTTTGTTTTGTGATATTTTGGATGCTGTGAAAAAAGATCCATATGAAAGAGATCCTAGAGGAATTGCAAAAAAAGCTGAGAGTTATTTAAAGTCCTCTGGTATTGGTGATAAGGCTTATTTTGGTCCAGAACCTGAATTTTTTGTTTTCGATGATGTAAGAATTAAAAATGAAATGAATGAAACTGGATTTAAAATAGATAGTTCAGAAGGTCCTTATAACTCAGGAAGAAAATATGAAAATGGTAATATGGGACATAGACCTGGAGTCAAAGGTGGATATTTCCCTGTTCCTCCTGTTGATAGCGCTCAAGATATAAGAGGAGAATACTTAAAAGGTTTAAGAGATGTTGGTATAACTGTTGAAAAACACCATCATGAAGTAGCACCAAGCCAACACGAGTTGGGAATGTTGTTTAACACCCTTGTAACTCAGGCTGATAACGTTCAACTTTATAAATATGTAGTTCAAATGGTTTCACATTCTTTTGGAAAAACAGCAACCTTTATGCCAAAACCAGTAAAAGGTGATAATGGATCCGGTATGCATATCCATCAATCAATTTGGAAAGGAAATACTCCTTTATTTTCGGGTGATAAATATTCAGGATTATCTCAAACTGCTCTTTACTATATTGGCGGTATATTAAAACATGCTAAAGCCATAAATGCATTTTCTAATGCTACTACAAATAGTTATAAAAGATTAATTCCAGGATTTGAAGCTCCAGTCCTATTGGCTTACTCAGCAAGAAATCGATCAGCATCATGTAGAATACCTATTACATTAAGTAAAAAAGGTGCAAGATGTGAAATTAGATTTCCAGATGCTGCTGGAAACCCATATTTAACATTTGCAGCAATGTTAATGGCTGGTTTAGATGGTATCAAAAATAAAATAAATCCAGGAAAATCATTTGATAAAGATTTGTATACTTTATCAGAGGAAGAAATTGAGAATATTCCAACTGTTTGTGGATCATTAAGAGAAGCAATGGAAAGTTTGGATAGAGACAGAAAATTCCTTAAACAAGGAGGCGTTTTTACAGATGATCAGATCGACGCTTACATTGCATTAAAATTCGAGGAAATTTATAATTTGGAACATACGCCACATCCAATTGAATTTGACATGTATTACAGTTCCTAACTACTGAAATTATTTTTTATTTTTGATTAATCTGCTATCTGCTATCTTTGTTTTATTCACACCTTCTTTTATAGTGTATTCTAAAGTTCCATTTGCCCCAGCATTAACTGCTTTTCGTTGAACTCTAAAAAGAGACTTTTCTTTTGAATTTTGAGCTAATTTTTCTGAGTTAGATTTTAAGTGTTTAATATCTCTCATGATTCCCAATTTTAGCATAAATATGCATTTTTTGCAATACTGACATGCGTTATTATTATATCAATAAATTTATAATAACTATTTTTGAAGATTATCTAAAATCTTATCTAAATTTGAAATGTAAAGATTAATTGATTTAGCAAAATCGATTAAAATTTTATTTCCAGATTTATTTTCTAAAAATAATTTAACATCATTGTAATTAAACTGATTTTTAACAAGCATTATAAAATTGGAAATAGCTTTAAATTTTAAATTTTCATTTTTAAATAATGAATCAAACATGAGACTAATAATTAATGGAACTTCACAATTATAAAATGATACAGGATTTTTATTAGATATGGTTTGATCATTTTTTACATTCCAATACTTAGTATCAATTTTTGAGGCCACGTCTTTAGAAACATTTAAAATTATTTGATTTTCGTAAAATGTTAAATTTGAGTAGTTTTCAGGATAAAAACTATAATTTAAATAAAACTTAATAGGATCCACATTTAGATTATAGCTTTGAAAAATTTCATCGTTTTTTTTAACTTTTTTTCGGAATTAAAAAATACACTATTATTCTCAACAAAATATCCTCTTGTATTGAAATTAAAATTTATAAAATCTAATAAGGGAGCTAAATAAGATTGATTTTTGACATTAAAACTTCTTGTTCGATAGAGTAAATGAACATATTTATCAATATCACTTTCTAATTCATTAAATGTTTTAAATAAAGTTTCAATACTTTTTTTTATTGGTGATTCACTTTTAAAAAAATTTAAGCACTTTTTAATATCAGTATCATTCAAAAATAAAAAATTATTTTGCTTAAAAAATTCATATTTAGGGAGTAAAGAAAAATATGAATTAATTAATTCTTCATCATAAGATATCGTCTTATCATTTATTAAGAAACTTTTTATATTTTTTTTTGGAATTAAAAGTTTATTTGGAATTAAAATAATTTTTTTTTTTGGATCAATTTCTTCTTTAGAAATAAATCCAAAATTATCTTCAGAAATATGGGTTAACAAAATTCTTTTGTCTATATAGGCTTCTCTTTGAATTAATAAATCAACAAATCTTTTTGTATTTTTTTCTCTAGCGGAATTTATATCAATCATTTAACAAGAATTTTAAACTTTAAATGACTCTCCGCAACCACATCTCTCTGTTTCATTTGGATTATTGAATACAAACGATGATGAAAATTGTTCTTTCTTATAATCCATTTCTGTACCAAGTAGGTACATGATTGCTCCAGGATCAATAAATACTTTTACTCCCTTATCTTCAATAATTTCATCATTTGGATTAATTTCTTTTGCATACTCCATAACATAAGACATTCCAGCACAACCTCCTGATTTAACACCTATTCTTACACCGACTGAATTATCTTTAGCGTTAGACATTATCTCTTTAATTCTGTTTGCTGCTTTATCACTTAAAGAAATTATTTGTTTGTTCATAAATTTAATTCTAATTTTGCTGCCTCTGACATCATAGATTTATCCCAAGGTGGATCCCAAACTAAATCAAGATCAACTTTCTCAACACCATCTATATTCATAATACTATCTTTTACTTCTTTCGGCAAACTTTCAGCAACTGGGCAATTAGGTGTTGTCAAAGTCATTTTAACTGAAACATTTTTTTCTTTGACTATAACTTCATAAATTAATCCAAGTTCATAAATATTTACTGGAATTTCTGGATCATAAATTTTTTTAATCTCTTCAATTATTTTTTCTTTTAATTCCATATTAATCATTCTCCGAATTAATTTCCGCTTGTGAATTATTTATAGCAGAAGTTAAGGTGTGCCAAGATAAAGTCGCACATTTAACTCTCATTGGATAATTTTTAACTCCCGATAAACACATTAGTTTAGTTTTTTCATCATCTTCTAAAATTTTATTATTTAATTTATCTTTTTCTTTAATCATTTCTAAAAAATCATTTACAATTTCTTTAACTTCTCTTTCTTCTTTTCCTCTTACTAGATCTGTCATAATAGATGCTGATGCCATCGAAATAGCACAACCTTGGCCTTCAAAAGATATATCTTCAACCTTTTTGCTTTCATTTAACTTTAAATAGACATGAACTTTATCACCACAAAGTGGATTATATCCTTTTGCATCTTTATTAAAATTATCAGTTTTTCTTAGATTTCTAGGATTTTTTCCATGATCTAAGATTATTTCTTGGTAAAGTTCTTTTAAGTTCATTTATTCAAATATTTTTTTACATTTATTTATTGATGAATTTAACTGATCAATATCATCTTTGGTATTGTAGACTCCCAATGATGCTCTTGCCGTAGCTGGTAAACCTAATTTATCATGTAATATTTGACAACAATGATGGCCAGCTCTTATTGCAACTCCATCTTCATCTAATATTGTCGCTATATCGTGGGGATGGATACCATCAATCGTAAACGATATAACACCACCTTTTTTTCTTGGATTACCAATAACTTTTACTGAATTATTTTTTCTTAAAATTTCGTTTGCATAATTTATTAATTCATTTTCATGCTTCATAATATTATCTATTCCAATTTTACTAAGAAATTTTATTGACTCATCAAACGCGATTACTTGCGCTGTTTGCATTGTTCCTGCCTCGTATTTATTTGGTAAATCACCATAAGTAATACTGTCTTTCTTAACTTCACCAATCATTCCTCCCCCTCCTTGGTAAGGTGGTAACTCCTCAAGCCATTTTTTTTTTGCATAAAGAATACCAAGACCTGTTGGTCCATACATTTTATGACATGAGATTGCATAAAAATCACAGTCTAGATCTTGCATATCTAATCTTAAATGTGGAGCTCCTTGACAACCATCAACTAGAACCGGAATATTTTTTGAATGGGCTAGTTGAGTTATTTCTTTAATTGGTAAAATTGCTCCAGTTACATTAGAAAGATGCGTAACAGCAATGATTTTAGTTTTGGGAGTAATTTTTTTTTCTATACTTTCAATTGTTACCTCACCGTTATCGTTTACATCAGCAAATTCTATTTTTACACCTTTTGATTTTCTTAAATAATGCCATGGTACATAGTTAGAATGATGTTCTAGCTCAGTAAGTAAAACTTCATCTCCTTCTTTTAAATATTTTTGACCAAAAGTATTAGCTACAAGGTTAATCGCTTCTGTAGCACCTTTAGTAAAAACAATTTCATTCCTATCTTTTGCATTAATATATTTTTGAACAGAGTTTCTTGTATTCTCATACAAATTTGTTGCTGCAACAGCTAGATAATGAACGCTTCTTCCTACATTTGAAAATTCCTTCGTATAAAAATCGTAAATTCTATCGACAACAACTAAAGGTTTTTGAGATGAGTTGGCACTATCCAAATAAACAAGATCATTATTATGTACTTTATTATTAAATATTGGGAATTCCTTTTTTATATTGTCTATATTCATTCTTTTAGTCCAATCATAGTTTTAATTAAATTTTTAATTTCATTGTCAGTAATTTTTTCTACAACATCTAATAAAAAACCATTTATTAATAATTCCTTTGCTTCTTTATAATTAAGACCTCGAGACATTAAGTAAAATATTGAATCTTCGTTTAAACTCCCAGAAGCAGATCCGTGCGAACATTTGACATCATCTGCGTATATTTCTAACTCTGGTTTAGCATTAAATTCCGCCGTTTCAGATAATAATATTGATTTGCTTAGTTGATAGCCATCCGTTTTTTGAGCTTTGGAATTTACAAATATCTTTCCTTGATAAACAGCTTTTGTATCTTTTTCTAATACACTTTTAATCAATTGATAGCTTTTAGTATTTTCTATGAGATGATTAATATTTGTTTTTATTTCATGATGTTTTTTTTCATTAAGCAAAAAAATGCCATTCACAAAAGCAGAAGAGTGTTTTCCATTTAAATTACAATTAATTTCATTTTTTAAAAAATTTGAACCTGAAGATAGAATAAAAGTT
This sequence comes from uncultured Pelagibacteraceae bacterium, assembly GCA_902576565.1. Classification (GTDB taxonomy): domain Bacteria; phylum Pseudomonadota; class Alphaproteobacteria; order Pelagibacterales; family Pelagibacteraceae; genus Pelagibacter. The sequence goes on from CACGVK010000002.1 coordinate 89,042, forward strand.
TCAGAAATACTATTATCTTCTTGATCTATATTATTAAATGAATATTTAATATTATTATT
>CACGVK010000003.1:0-75505 GCA_902576565.1 uncultured Pelagibacteraceae bacterium
ATGTAACCAACATTTTTTTCAACGTATACAACATTTTGAATTGTAGTTAAAAGAAACTGATCATAGTTATCTTGAGTAAATGTATATGGATTTCCTAACTCAGAAGATTTCGTATAATTTAACAAAATATCATTAATAGATATTTTTTTTTCGTTTTTTATATTTTCCTTTTTTTTTTCGACTTCTTTTTTGGCTTCAATACTTTCAGTTTCAATAATTTCTAATCTTTGAGAAAAAGATCTCGGATCTAAATCTAGTGTATCTGTATCTCCAATCAAATTTAAATTATCATCAAATATCAAAACTCTTTCGATATTTTGAAAAAGAAATCTAGTTGAAAATAAAAATTTTCTAATATCTTTCTCATTAAAATTTATATTTAATCGTTGAAAATGATCAGTCGTATTATTAATAATTTTTATATGATTTTGAACTTTTTTATTTATTAAATTTGGTTGAATGGTATTTAAATAAACAAAAGTGAAACCCATTATAATTGTAAAAATTATAAAGTTAATAAACAAAAATTTTTTTAAAATAGATAAATTTTTTATAAAGTCCCTAAGCATCAATTAGTATTCCATCTATATCCACTTCCATATCTAGTTTCTATTGCCGAGAAATTATTATCAACCTTTTTAAATTTTTTTCGTATTCTTTTTACATGGCTATCAATTGTCCTATCTTCTATATCTGTATCCTCTCTATAAGCAATATCCATAAGTTGAGACCTTTCTTTTATGATACCTGGTCTTTTTGCCAATTCTTGTACAATCAAAAATTCTGTTGTTGTCAATTTATCAGGCAGTTGCTCTCCATTCCACTCACACTCTAATTGCGAAGGATCTAATCTGAGTTTTCCATGAGAAATAATATTTTTGGAGTCTTCGATATTAGAATTATCTTTTTTTCTTAATTGAACTCTTATTCTTTCAATTAAAACTTTAATTGAAAATCCACCAGATTTTTTTACAAAATCATCTGCACCTAATTTTAAGCCAAGTAGCTCGTCTACTTCATCATCTTTCGATGTTAAAAATATAACTGGCAGTGAAGTTTTTTTTCTAAGTTTTTTTAAGTAATTCTTCTCCATCCATTTTTGGCATTTTTATATCTACGACTGCTAAATCTGGAGGAGTTCTGGTGAGTCCAATCAAAGCACTTTCACCATCTAAATAAGTTTGAACTTTATAACCTTCCTTTTCCAGGGCAATACTTAGGCTAGTTAAAATGTTTCTGTCGTCATCAATTAAAGCTATGGTTTGTTTCATATATAATATTAAAAATACTAAATTGTTCGAATTTGGGCAATAACAACTTGTATTAATGTAGGTCGCCCCAATTTTTACCTATATTTATATCAACTAATAAAGGTATAGAAAAAGAATGAAGCTCACTATCTTTTACACTGGTCATTTCATCTTTTATAATTTTTATATATTTTTCGACTGAATCTTTTTTCGACTCAAATATTAACTCATCATGAATCTGTAGAAGAATATTACAATTTTCTTTTTTTAATTCCTTAAATTTTTTACTTATTCTAATCATTGCTAATCTCATTAATTCTGACGCTGAACCTTGAATTGGTGCATTTATGGCAGCTCTCTCTTGAAAATTCCTAATGTTATAATTTTTATCATTAATACCTGTAATGTGTGTTTTTCTTCCAAAAATATTTTTTACAAATCCATTTTTTCTGCAAGATTTAATTGTCTGTTCCATATAATTTTTAATTTCTGGAAACTTAATGAAGTAAGATTTTAGAAAATCTTCAGCTTCTACATTTGAAACATTTATTTGTTTTGCTAATCCATATTGAGAAATTCCATAAATTATTCCAAAATTAATTGCTTTTGCTTTTCTTCTCATATCCTTATCTATATTTTTAATATTTTTATTAAATACTTGGCTTGCTGTTAATGAATGAATGTCCTCTTTATTTTTAAAGGCTTTTTTTAATTCACCAACATCTGCAAGATCAGCTAATATTCTCATCTCAATCTGATTATAGTCAGCTGATATTAAGCTTGAATTCGTTTCGGCTATAAAAGCTCTTCTGATTTCTCTACCTTCGTCAGTTTTAATTGGAATATTTTGTAAATTTGGGTCACTTGATGCCAATCTTCCAGTAGTAGTAGCAGCCAACAAAAAAGAAGTATGAACTCTATTAGTATTTGGATTAACATGCTCTTGCAAAGAGTCTGAGTAAGTATTTTTAAGCTTGGTAACCTGGCGCCAATCTAAAACAAATTTTGGCAATTTATGTCCTTTAAATGCCAGATCTTCTAAAACTGACGCGCTAGTTGCAAAACTACCTTTTTTAGTTTTTTTTAAAGATGAAATCTTCATGTCATTATACATAATTTCTCCCAGCTGTTTTGTTGATCCAATTTTAAATTCTTTTTTTGAAATTTTAAAAATTTCTTTTTCTAATAGCTGAATTTTTTTATCAAATTTTATTGATAAAGATCTTAAAAAATCTTTGTTTACTTTTATCCCTTTTATTTCCATAAGTGCTAATATTTTAATTAATGGTTTTTCAAATATTTCATAAATTGAGTTAAGTTTTTCATTTTTGAGATTTTGAGTAAAAATTTTATACAGTCTGTATGTAATATCTGCATCTTCAGCTGCATAATTTTTTGCACTATTTAAATCTACTTCGCTAAAATTAATTTGTTTTTTTCCACTTCCAACTAACTCTTTAAAAGAAATTGTTTTATGATTTAAATGTATCTCAGAAAGAGTATCCATATTATGTCTATTTTTACCTGCATCCAATACGTATGACATCAGCATAGTATCCTCCATTGAACTCATGTTTATGCCTCTATGAAATAAAACAATAAAATCAAATTTTATATTTTGTCCAATTTTTTTAATACTTTGGTCCTCTAAAATTGGTTTAAGTTTTTTAATTACAGTTTTTTCGTTTAAGTTTTTTCCTGATTTATGATTTAAAGGAATATAGCAAGATTTACCAATTGCTGTAGAAAGAGAGATACCTACCAATCCAGCCTGGTGTGGATCCAATGATGTAGTTTCAGTATCAATTGCAATTTCTCCTTGTTCTTCAGCTTCTTTTAACCAGCTATTTATTTCTTCATGATTGTTAATTAATATATAATTTTTGTTACTTATTTGAGAAAATTTATCAATTAATTTAATATTTTTTTTATCCTCTGAAAAGCCAATATCTCCATAAAAGGAAATTACTGAACTTAATAGTCTGTTAAATTCCATCTCTCGCATGAAAGAATAAAGTTTATTTTTATCAATTTCCCTAAGTTTAAATTCTTCTATTTTATTTTTTACTGGAACATCCTTTTTTAAAGTAACAAGTTTTTTACTTAGTATTGCCTTATCTTTATTTTCAATTAGAGTTTCTCTTCTTTTATTTTGTTTTATTTCTTCTGCATTATTTAGTAAGTTTTCAAGATTATCGTACTTATTTATAAGTTCTGCAGCAGTTTTTACTCCTATTCCGGGTACGCCAGGCACATTATCGCTTGTATCACCAGCTAATGCTTGTACATCTATAATCTTTTCTGGAATAACTCCAAATTTTTTATCGATGTCATCTTTATTTATAAACTTATTTTTCATTGGATCATAAATTCGAACACTATTTTTATAAAGTTGCATTAAATCTTTATCAGATGAAACAATAGTTACTTTCGCACCAATTTTCAAAATTTGTTCAACGTAAGTAGCAATTAAATCATCTGCTTCATAATTAATCATTTCTATAGATGGCAGGTTAAATGCCTCTACTGATTTACGTATAAATTCAAACTGAGGAATTAAATCGTCAGGTGCATCGGATCTATTAGCTTTATATTCTGAATAAATTTCATTTCTAAAATTTTTTCTTGCAGAGTCAAAGATAACTGCAAAATGTGTGGGTCTATCTTTATTTTCATTAGACTTTGAGTCTTCTAGTAGCTTAAACAACATGTTGCAAAAACCACTAACCGCACCTGTTGGCATTCCATCACTTTTTCTACTTAGTGGAGGTAAGGCATAGTAAGCTCTGAATATATAACCTGAGCCGTCTATAAGATAAAAATGATCAGTTTTTTTTATTTTATCCATATAAATAATGTTATCCTAATTTGGGTGAATGTTGTAAAGGTATCAATCTATATGAATAAAGAAAATGTATTAAATATAAAAAACTTAAACAAAATTTATTCAAAAAAAAGATCTTCCACGGTTGAATCTATACATGCCTTAAAAGATTTAAACTTAGAAGTGAAACAAGGAGAAATTTTTGGCTTATTAGGACCCAATGGAGCTGGCAAAAGTACTTTTATAAATATACTTGGTGGATCGATATTTAAAACATCTGGTAATGTAATAGTTTGGGGTTTTGACTTAGATAAAAATCCAAGACAAGTAAAAGCATCAATTGGTATAGTACCACAAGAAGTAAATATTGATCCATTTTTCACTCCAAAACAGCTTCTTGAGTTACAAGCAGGTTTATATGGTGTAAAAAAAAAAGAGAGAATAACTGACACAATTTTAAAATTAGTTTCTTTAGAAACACAAGCAAAAAGTTATTCTAGAAGTTTATCAGGAGGTATGAAAAGAAGACTTTTGGTTGCTAAAGCCCTTGTCCACCAACCACCTATCATTATTCTTGATGAGCCAACAGCAGGTGTCGATGTAGAACTTAGAAACAAACTTTGGCAAAATGTAAAATTATTGAATAAACAAGGAGTAACAATAATTTTAACCACTCATTATTTATACGAAGCAGAAGAAATGTGTGATCGAATTGCAATAATAAATAAGGGGAGTTTGGTAGCTTTAGACAGTACTGAAAATTTGTTGAAAAGAATCAAGACCAAAATAGTAAAATTTACTTTAAATAAAAAAATTGAAATTAAAAATGAATCAGTGGTGTCTTTAAAATTAATTAAATATGACGATAATATACTAACGATTTCTTATGAAAAAAATAAAACAAATATTAATGAAATTATATCTTTTATTAATATGCAAAAAGCTGCTATCTTAGATATTTCCACCGATGATGGTAAGTTAGAAGACGTTTTTATAAGACTTACAAATGCCTAGTAATTTATATAAATTAATAGTAAATTTTGTATATGGAAAATATTAAAACACTTCAAAATCAAAAATATATAAAATCTTTAGTTGTTATAATTTTAGGTACTGCTTTACTGACAGTTTCAGCCAAATTCAAAATACCATTTTATCCAGTACCAATGACTATGCAAACATTTATGGTTTTATTTTTTGGTATAGCTTTTGGATATAAAATTGGTTTATCTATAGTTGGATTATATTTAGTTGAAGGTATTATTGGGTTACCAGTATTTTCTAATTCGCCTGAAAGAGGAGTGGGGATAACTTATTTTACAGGACCCACAATGGGATATCTTTTAGGATTTTTATTTGCAGTTTTTTTAGCAGGATATTTGGACCTAAAAAAAAATATATTTATCATATTTTTTAAATTAATTTTATCTGTTTCTACAATTTATTTTTTAGGTTTAATTTGGCTAGGTGTTTTAATTGGTTGGGATAAACCAATTTTTCAACTAGGTGCTATTCCATTCTTGCCAGCAGAATTCTTAAAAATATTAATTTTAACTCTATTAACAAAAAAAATTATAAAATTAAGATCTTTTATTTAGGAGATCTTTTAGAAAGTATTCTTTGTAGAGTTCTCCTATGCATTTTTAATCTTCTTGCAGTTTCGGATACATTTCTATTACAAAGCTCAAAGACTCTATGAATGTGTTCCCATTTAACTCTATCAGCTGACATAGGGTTTTCAGGAGGTGCTGGTTTTTTATTAGGATTTGCTAAAAGAGCTTTTTCTACATCATCTGCATCGGCAGGTTTTGCTAGATAGTCAATCGCTCCCTCTTTTATGGCTGCAACTGCAGTTGAAATATTTCCGTATCCAGTTAACATAATTATTCTACTATCAGGATTCGTAGTTTGAATTTGTTTTACAACTTCTAATCCATTTCCATCATCTAGTCTTAGGTCAACTACAGCAAAAGCAGGTTTTTTTGATTTAACCACCTCAATTCCTACTTTTACACCTTCAGCTTGTGAAACCTCAAAGCCCTTTTTTTCCATTGCTCTAGCAAGTCTCTCTCTAAAAGGATTATCGTCATCAACGATTAATAAAGATTTATCTGAAAAATCAGTAATTTTTTTAACATTTTCTGTCGAAATCATGAGGAGTTATATGGTAATTATAATTAATATTACAACCTTTAACTTGTTTATAAACATGTCATTATTTGCTTTACATTAAAGGATAATTCACTAAAAGTCGAAATTATACGAAATTTGCATAAATGTTATGCAAATTTTTTTTATTAAGTTTTTTTTGGAGCTTAAATGAAAAAATTTAAATCAGTTGAAGAATTAATTAATCAACTGAAGCCAAATAAACCGGTGTATTGCATTAGAAAGCATACTATTAATGTTGCTTCTAAATTCTTTCAGAGAAAATTCCCAGGAAAAATATTATACGCAGTTAAAACAAATCCTCATCCAGAAGTGTTAAAAACGGTTTTACACAGTGGGATTAAAAATTTTGATGTAGCATCAATTAACGAGATAAAAGCTATTAAGAATTTAGACCCTAACGCTAACTGTTCTTATATGCATACTGTTAAAAGCAGAGAAAGTATTGAAGAAGCTTATTTTAAATATGGTATTAAAACATTTTCACTAGACACTAAAGACGAATTAATCAAAATAATAGAGAGTACAAAAAATGCAAAAGATTTAGAATTATTTGTTCGTATTGCAGTATCTAATGAACATGCGGAAATAGATTTATCGAAAAAATTTGGAGCTTCTGTATCTGAAGCTGTTGGGCTTTTTAGGCTTACAAAACAATATTCAAAAAAAATTGGTCTTAGTTTTCATGTTGGTTCACAATGTATGCATCCAATATCATATGCAAAAGGAATTTCAGAAATAGGTAAAATAATTAAAAAAACAAAAATAATACCTGATTGTATAAATATTGGAGGTGGTTTTCCAACTATCTATCCTGATCTTATTCCACAATCACTTGATAATTATTTTGATGAAATAAATAAGAGTTTAAAAAACCTCAATTTAACTAAAACTCCTGAAATAATTTGTGAACCAGGAAGAGCAATTGTAGCAGAAAGTGGTTCAACTATAGTTAAAGTTATTTTAAGAAAAAAGCAAAAATTATTTATTAATGATGGTACTTATGGGACTTTGTTTGATGCTGGAGTTCCAAATATAGTTTATCCAACTAAAAAAATTACGACTGGAAGATTGTCGTCAAAAAAATTAACATCGTTTGATTTTTATGGACCAACTTGTGATAGTATTGATTATATGAAAGGTCCTTTTATATTGCCAAATAATATAAAAGAAAATGATTATATAGAATTAGGTCAGCTAGGAGCGTATGGTCTTACATTCAGAACAGAATTTAATGGTTTTTATTCTGATGAAATTTATGAGGTAGAGGATAACCCCATTATGTCTATGTATGACAAAAAATTGTCAAAAGAGTTCCTCGTTGCCTAAATGTCTGAAAAAAAAAAATTAGGTCACAATAGCAAAAGTGATCTTTTAAAACATCCAGTAGAACACATTGATATAACTTCTTTCGATGCAAGAAAAATAATTTCTTCTATGGAAAAAATGTCTTTCGTTTCTAGAGAAACTGCAAATGCAGCAAATATACTTAATGATATGATAAAAGATAATGATTGCACGGTATTTCTTACTTTAGCCGGTTCCACATCAGCAGCAGGCTGCATGAATATTTATAGAGATATGATTAAGTACAATATGGTAGATGCTATTGTTGCAACAGGCGCATCAATTATTGATATGGATTTTTTTGAAGCACTTGGTTTTAAACACTACCAGGGATCACAATTTAAGAATGACACAGAATTAAGAGACAACTATATAGATAGAATTTATGATACTTATATAGATGAAGAAGAGTTACAAATGTGTGATAAAACAATATGCGAAATAGCAGATAAATTAGAACCAAGAAGCTATACCTCAAGAGAATTTATTAGTGAAATTGGAAAGTATTTAAAATCAAATGCAAAAAAGAAAGATTCTTTATTAGAAACAGCTTATGACAATAATGTACCAATATTTTGTCCAGCCTTTACCGACTCAAGTGCAGGATTTGGACTGGTAATGCACCAAGAAAATAATCCAAAAAAACACATAACAATTGACTCAATTAGAGAGTTTAGAGAACTTACTGAAATTAAAATAAGATCAAAAAATTCTGGATTATTTATGATAGGCGGAGGAGTTCCAAAAAATTTTATCCAAGATACTGTAATATGTGCTGAATTGCTTGGAAAAAATGTAGAGATGCATAAGTATGCTGTACAAATTACAGTTGCTGACTCTAGAGATGGAGCGTGTAGCAGTTCCACACTTAAAGAAGCAAGTTCATGGGGAAAAGTAGATACAACAAAAGAACAAATGGTTTTTGCTGAAGCTACAACGGTTTTGCCACTGATTGCTAGTGACGTGTATCATAAAGGAGCTTGGAAGAATAGAACCAAAAAAAACTTTTCAAAAATATTCGAGTAATAAATTGAAATATCTATTAAATAAAAATGGTTTTTTAGGGATTGATAATAAATTCAATTTTAAGGAAAGGGTTGTTGTTGTACCGTTTGGTTTAGAAAAGACCGTAAGTTATGGCTCAGGAACTAAAAATGGACCAAAAGAGATTATAAAAGCTTCTCATCAAGTTGAACTTTATGATGAGGAGTTGCACTGTGAGCCATATAAAAAAATTGGAATTAAAACTCTTGCTCCTTTTAAAATTGATAAGAATATTAAAAAAGCTTTACAAAAAATATCAGATATAAATGAGAAAATTATTGATAAAAAACTTTTTCCAATTACGCTCGGTGGAGAGCATTCAATTACTCCGGGATGTATAAAGCCTTTTGTAAAAAAATATAAAAAATTATGTTTATTACATTTTGATGCTCATGCCGATCTTAGAGAAAGTTATAATGGTGAAAGATATTCACATGCATCAGCAATTAGAAGATGTCTAGACTATAAAAATGTTTCTTTAATTTCATTTGGAATAAGAAATATATCAAAAAGTGAAATTCCTTTTTTGAAAAAAAATTCAAAAAGAATAGATATTTTTTGGGCAAAAGATAAAAAAAAATGGAGTTTAAAAAAATTCAAAAGTTTAATTAAAAAAAAAGATGTCTATTTAACTTTTGATGTTGATGGATTAGACTCAAGTATAATGCCTGCAACTGGTACTCCTGAACCAGGAGGCCTATTTTGGGAAGAAACTTTAGATATAATAAAAATTGCTGCTAAAAATTCAAATATAGTTGGAGCGGATATTAATGAGCTTGCGCCAATTAAAAATTTTAATTCATATAATTTCTTAGTTGCTAAACTTGTTTATAAAATTTTAGCATATAAATTTTTAATTAAGCAGGTTTAAATGTATTTAGTAAAATTCTAAACGGTATCAACATTATTAGTGCAACGAAAATTTTGACTGATAAGTCTCCAAGAGAGAGAGTAATCCATGGTACATTTGTTCCATAAAATGATATAGAAAAAAATAATAGTGTATCAATTGTTGATCCAATAAAAGATGAGACTAGTGGTGCTATAAACCATTTTTTTTTTCTTAATTGGTCGAAAACTTGCACATCTATTAATTGAGCAACTAAAAATGCTGTACCTGAGCCTATTGCAATTCTTATCGATATTAGATCAGAAAAATTTGTTGAAAAAAATAAAGTAAAACAAATTCCAATTATAAAACCTAAATAGACAATTTTTCTAGCTACATATTTTCCAAATGATCTATTTGTCAGATCAGTTATTAAAAAAGCGACTGGATAACTAAACGCCCCATAAGTTAAAATTTTATCTAATCCATAATATCTTATTGGGAATTGGACTAGATAATTAGATATTAAAACAACCGCTCCCATTAATAATGAGAGTGTTAAATAAAACTTATTCATTATGCTGATTTAGTGATTAAAGTTTTTTTTAGTTTCTTTAACCTTAAAGACAAGTCTTTCGATTTAGCTGTTTTAATGAACTGATCAAAACTTCCTTTTTTATCAACACATCTTACACCTGAGTTTGATACAGTTAATTTAAGGCTTTTGTTTAAGATTTCACTTTTAAATTTTACTTTTTTTAAATTAGGTAAGAATCTTCTTTTAGTTTTATTATTTGCATGACTCACTTTATGACCTTTAAGTGGTATCTTTCCAGTTAATTCACATTTTTTAGACATAAAAAATTATGACTGTATAGGCTTTCAGTTCTGCCCAGTCAAGTTCAATTTTTTGAACCAATTGCGTCTGATATATTTTTAAATCCATTATTATTCAATATATCAATTAATTCATTAGTGATTTTATTAACTATATTTGGACCTTGGTAAACCATTCCGGTATATAGTTGAATTAACGAGGCACCATTAATAATTTTGTCGTAAGCACTTTTCCCAGAGTCTATTCCTCCTACTCCAATTATTTTAACTTTGTTATTCAATTTTTTATAGAATTTATTTATTAATAAATTTGATAAGTCTTCTATTGGTTTTCCAGATAAACCACCCTTCTCTAACTTGTTTATGTTAATTAAATTTTTTCTATTTCTATCAGTTGTATTAGAAACTATAACTAATTCAATTTGATATTTAATTAGTGTCTCCACAATCTTATCTATGTTGTTATCATCAATATCAGGAGATACTTTTACAGCTATCGGGGTTTTAGAATTTAAATTATTTTTTTCATTAACTATAGCTGATAAAAGCTCATTCAATTGATTTTGATCATGAAAATCTCGTAAATTTTCAGTATTTGGAGAAGAAATATTTATAGTTAAATAATCTGCAATAATATGAAATTTTTTAAAACACAAAATATAATCCTCTAATCTATTTTTACTATTTTTATTTGGTCCAATATTAATACCCAAGAGTCCTTTAGGCTTGTTTAGAGAAATTCTTGAATAAATTTTTTCTGATCCTTGGTTGTTAAATCCTAACCTATTAATTAATGCCTCGTCTTCTTCTAATCTAAATACTCTTGGTTTATCATTTCCATATTGGCTTTTGGGTGTTACAGTGCCAACCTCTACAAATCCGAAACCTAATTTAAATAATGAATTATATACTTCTGCATTTTTATCAAAGCCTGCTGCTATTCCAATTGGATTAATTAATTCTTTGCCAAAAATTAAAGTTTTTAACGATTCACTTTTTTTAATACTTTTTATTGGAAAAGAATTAATTTTTAATGCTTTAATTGCTAATGAATGAGCTAATTCAGGATCTAGTTTAAATATTAAAGATCTTATTTTTGAAAACATTAGCTTATTTTTTCTTTTATTAATTCCTTAGTTTCTTTAACTCCAAAAAAACTTATAAAAAAACCCATTCTTGGACCATTTTCTTCGCCAAATACAACCTCATATATTAATTTAAACCAATCTCTTAAATTTTCTTTATAACCATTTTCTTTCCCCACTGTATAAATTTTCGTTTGAATATCCTCTGGAGACATTTCATCCGTGCATTGATCTAATGTTTTTATTAATTCTTTAAGGGCAGATTTTTCTTTTTCATTTGGTTTTTTATATTTTTTATTAATTTTAATAACATCATTAAAATATTTTATTGCATATTCTATTAGTTTATCAAAAATTGGATGATCTTTTTCTAAAATATTTTGTTTATATTTTTTAACAAATTTCCATAATAATTCTTTTGAGTTAGCATTACTCGTTTCCACAAGATTTAAAAGCATTGAAAAAGTCATAATCATTTTTTCTTTTGGCATAACCCCATTGTGAACATGCCAAACTGGATTTAATAAAGTTTGTAATTCATTTTGATTGATGCCTTTTTCTATAAAGTCTAAATATTCGTCTACGGCCTTAGGTACTATTTCTTTATAAAGTTTTTTCGCCCTTTTTGGATTTTGGTACATAAATAGTGATAAACTTTCAGGGGATGCATATTTTAACCATTGATCAATTGTGATTCCATTTCCTTTTGATTTAGAAATTTTTTCACCTTTTTCGTCAAGAAATAATTCATATGCAAATCCTGAAGGGTTGGATTTATCCAGCAATTTTATAATTTTCGTAGATAATATTGCACTCTCAATTAAGTCTTTTCCATACATTTCGAAATCTACATCTAAAGCGTACCATCTCATAGCCCAATCGACTTTCCACTGGAGTTTACAATTTCCATCTAAAATACTTTTTTCAATTTTTTTTCCTTTATTATCAAAAATGATTTTTGAATTTTTTTCATCAATTTCAACTATCGGTATTTCTAAAACTATTCCTGTTTCAGGACAAATAGGTAGAAAAGGAGAATAAGTTTTTTGTCTTTCTTTTCCTAGTGTTGGAATTATTATATTCATTATTTCATTATATTTTTTTAAAATTATTTTGAGTGAATTGTTAAATTTTCCAGATTTATATAATTCTGTCGAACTTTTAAATGTATATTTAAAATTAAACTGATTTAAAAATTTTTTTAACATTTCATTATTATGTTCACCATAACTCCGATATTTATTAAATGGATCTGGAATATCTGTTAATGGTTTATGTAAATTCTTATTTAGTAAATTTTGATTAGGAACATTATCCGGAACTTTTCTTAAACCATCCATATCATCAGAAAAAGTTATTATCTCTTTTGGAGTATCTGTTAATTGATTTAAAGCATTAACAACCATTGAAGTTCTTGCAACTTCTCCAAAAGTGCCAATGTGGGGAAGACCACTCGGTCCATATCCAGTTTGTAAAATTATTTTACCCTTTTTTTCAATATCAATTTTTCTTTCTCTAAGAATTTTTTTAGCCTCGACAAAAGGCCATGCATTGGTTTTTTCTATGTTTGCTTTATCAATCACAATTTTCTTACAAAATAACTTATAAAATTAGCGTTTTTAATAATTCTTATAGAGTTGAAATTTATTTACCATAAAATAATGTCCATTCAAAATGTCCAATTATAAAACAGTTTTTTTTACACTGGGTGTACTACAAATAATACTTGGCCTATCAATGGTTGTGCCCATTTTTACCCAAATTATTTTTTCTGAACTAGATTCTTCTTTTATAAGCTCAGGAATTATTTCAATAATTTTTGGTGTACTATTTTTTATAACTAATTTAGATCACGATAAAAAAATTAGCTTACCACAGGCATTCTTGCTAACAGCGCTTTCTTGGATAAGCATTGCAATTTTTGGCTCTTTGCCATTTATATTTTCAAGTTTAGATTTAAGTGTAACTGACTCTTTTTTTGAGAGTATGTCAGGAATAACTACCACTGGATCGACTGTAATTATAAATTTAGATGACGCACCTAAGTCAATTTTACTTTGGAGAGCAATGTTGCAGTGGCTGGGGGGTATAGGAATTATAGTTATGGCAATAACATTAATGCCGATAATGAATGTTGGAGGGATGCAACTATTTAAAATTTCTGATCAGTATTCTGGTGAAAAAATTTTACCCAAATCTAAAGAGATAACAATAAGATTAATAGTAATATATGTATTATTAACATCTATATGTGCGTTATTTTATAAAATTTTTGGAATGAAATTTTTTGATAGCTTAACACATTCCATGACTACAATTGCCACTGGTGGTTTTTCTAACTACAATGAGTCAATTGGTTTTTTTAATAGTGCAAAGATCGAGATCACCTCTATGATATTTATACTTCTTGGTAGTATTCCGTTTATAAGTTATATAAAATTTGTAAACGGGGATAAAAAGGTTTTTTTTACAGATACCCAAATTAAATCTTTTTTTAAATTAATTTTTATTTCTATTTTAATATTATTTTTTTATTTAGCTATAAAACAAGACAATATCTTTAATACAAACATTAGAGCAATATCATTTAATGTTATTTCAATCTTAACTGGAACGGGATATGTAACTCATGATTTTGATCAATGGGGAAATTTTTCACTAATCTTTTTTCTTATTTTAATGTTTATTGGTGGTTGTGCCGGATCTACTACTTGTGGAATAAAAATTTTTAGAATTCAAATTCTATATTTATTTGTAATTAATCAATTAAAAAGATTAATTTATCCTAGAGGTATATTTGTAATTAAATATGGAAAAAACAATATAGATGATAAATTCATGTCATCAGTTATTTCTTTTATCTTTTTATATATAGTTATATTTTTTATATTAACTTCAATATTATCATTAACTGGTTTAGATTTTGTGACTTCAATTTCAGGCGCAGCAACTTCTATATCCAATGTTGGTCCTGGTTTAGGTGATATAATTGGACCAAATGGTAATTTTTCGTCATTATCTAATGCATCTAAATGGGCATTAAGCTTAGGTATGATATTGGGTAGACTTGAACTCTTTGCTATATTAGTTTTGTTTATACCTTCTTTTTGGAGAAAGTTTTAGAAAGAATAGTTTATGAAATTAATTAAAAATATATCGATTTATAAAGATGTAAGAATGCTAAGAATATTACTTCTAGGAGCTATAAGTGGTTTTCCATGGGTTTTAATTGGTAGCAGTTTGAGTTTGTGGTTAAAAGAAGAGGGTTTAAGTAGATCTACAATAGGTTGGGCAGGACTAATATTCGGGGTATATGCTTTCAATTATTTATGGGCACCTATAGTTGATAGAATTCAAATTCCATTACTAACAAAAAAATTAGGTCATCGAAGAGCATGGATAGTTTTAATGCAAATTACAATTTTATTAAGTTTAGTCATTTGGAGTTATATTAGTCCAACACAAAATCTTGCATTATTAATATCTGTTGGACTAATAATTGCAATTGCCTCTGCAACTCAAGATATAACTGTTGACGCTTTGAGAATTGAACAGATAAATGTTAACGAAAGTAAGTCTATGGCAGCAGGGGCTGCTATGGCTGTAGTTGGATGGTGGACTGGCTATAAATTAGGTGGAGTTATTGCTTTATTTGCCGCTGAGTACTTCGAAAATGCTGGAGTTATAAATTATTGGCAAACTACATTTTTAATCCTTGGTATATTAATAATTTTAATGAATATTGGACTAATGTTTGTTCACGAACCAATTGAAAGTGATAGATATTTTAAACAAAATCAGACTGATAAATTAATACAAAACAAATTAGGATCAAATAATTTAGTTACCAATTTAATAGCATGGATAACTGGAACAATTGGAGGACCTATAATTAGTTTCTTTAAAAAAAATGGTTTTGCGATTGCTATGGGAATTTTAGGTTTTGTTTTTTTATTTAAAATTGGTGAAGCATTTCTTGGACGTATGTCGATTGTTTTTTATAAAGAAATAGGTTTTTCTAAAGGACAAATCGCAATTTATTCAAAAACACTAGGGTGGATAACAACTGTTGTTTTTACCTTACTTGGAGGAATATTCGCTATGCGATTTGGAAGTATAAAAACAATGTTTGTTGCGGGAATAATGATGGCACTAACAAATTTATTATTTGCAGTTTTGGCTTGGGTTGGTAAATCAGAATTACTATTTGCAGTCGCTGTGATAGCTGACGATATTTCAGCTGCGTTTGCAACGGTGGCCTTTGTTGCATTTATTTCTTTACTAGTTGATAGAACTTATACTGCAACACAATACGCTTTGCTTGCATCAATTGGAACTGCTGGTAGAACAACTCTGGCATCATCTTCTGGAGCATTGGTCGATTGGCTAAATGGCGATTGGGGAACATTCTTTGTATTAACAGCAATTATGGTAATTCCTTCTTTAATTTGTTTGTGGCTTATAAAAAATAAGATAAAAATCGGTGAAAAATAGTTTTTTTTGTAAAAGTCCCTACATCAACTTATACGATAGTACAAAAAAAAATAAAAAAATAAGCTCACAACTTTTGTATGGAGAAAAATTTATAGTTTTAAAAAAAATAAAAAAATATTTAAAAATAAAAACTTCTTATGACAATTACTGTGGTTATATTCTTGATAGACAATATAAAAAAGATTTTAAACCTACGCACAAAGTAAAAAAACTAAAAACTAAAATATATAAATCAAATAATTATTTGCCTTTTTCAAGTAAAATTCAAATTTTAAAAAGAAAAAATAATTATGTGATGTTTGAAAAAAATCGTTGGGTTAATAGAAAAGATTTATGCCATATAAATAAAAAAGAAAAAAATTTTAATAGAATTTTTAAATTATATTTAAATTGCAAATATAGATGGGGAGGTGGAAATTTTGATGGGATTGACTGCTCAGCTTTACTTCAGATATTTTATAAATTCAATAACAAATTTTTTCCAAGAGATACAAAAGATCAAGTAAAATATAAAAAAGGTTTTAAATATAAAAAAATATTTAAAAAAGGAGATATAATTTATTGGAAAGGTCATGTTGCTATTTGCATAAATTCAAAACAATTAATTCATGCATATGGACCAAAAAAAAAAGTATTAATAATGCCAATTAAAAAAACTATAGAAATTATTGAAAAAACTGCAAACCTTAAAGTAACTAAAATTTTTAAAGTATAATTTATTCTCTTCCGAAGTCTGGTTTGGCAATATCTTGTTTTAATTGAACAATCTGTTTTCGAACCTTTTTTGAATTAAATAATTTTCTTCTTAAATGCTTATCATCTAAATTTTCAATATTTTTTTTGAATGAATTAAGATTTTTTGTGAACATATTTATTACTGAAATCATATTTTTTTTATTATTAAAAAAAACATCTCTCCACATTATTTCGTTAGATGCTGCAATTCTTGAAAAATCTCTTAAACCTCCAGCGCTAAATTGAATAACATTCCTTTTATTCATCTTTTGAAAATCTTGAGCAGTCTTAATTAAATTATAAGCAATTAAATGAGGTAAATGACTGGTAATAGCAAAAATTTTGTCATGTTCTTTTGAACTCATTAAAATAACATTTGAACCAATTTTTTTCCAAAAGTTTATAACTTTATTTAACTTAGTTTTATTTTTATCTTTAACAATTACACACCATTTATTTTCGAATAAATTTTTCTTACCATGTTGAGGACCACTAACTTCTGAACCCGAAATAGGATGACTTAAAATCCAAGTTAAGTATTTTTTAAGTTTTTTTTCTTTCAAATTATAAACATTTTCTTTAGTTGAACCTACGTCTGTTATAATTGATTTTTTATTTAAAAATTTATTTAGATTTGGAATTATTTTTTCATAGCTACTCATTGGAGTACTTAATACTACTAAATCCACATCAGATATATTTTGATCCAATTTTTTTAAAAAAATAATTTTTTTATTTATCTTCTTAATTAAAGAAATATGTTTTTTTGACTTTTCAAAGATATAAATATTTCTTGCTAATTTTCTATTTTTAATAGCTCTAAGTATAGACGATCCTATTAGACCACATCCAATTATTAATACTTTATTAAACATTTTAAAATATCTGCGCCATACTTTTTAAAAATAATTTATTTTCTAGATTATTTCCTATCGTTAACCTTAAACAATTTTTAATTCCATATGTTTTAGTTTCTCTTAATATTATACCTTTTTTCAACAATTTTTTTTCAACAGTATTTGCAGATAACTTACATTTATTAAAATTAAGTAAGAGAAAATTTGCACTTATTTTATTACAAAAAATTTTAAATCTCTCAAGATCGTTTTTAATTTTTTTACTCCAAAATAAATTGTGTTTTATAGATTTTGTAATAAATTTTTTATCTTTCAACGACTCTATAGCACAAGCTTGAGCAATTTTGTTAACATTAAAAGGTGGTTTAATAATATTTAATGCATCTACTATTTTTTTATCGCCATATCCCCAGCCAATCCTTAAAGAGGCAAGACCATATATTTTAGAAAAAGTTCTTAAAATAAATACATTCTTTTTATTTTTAAATGTTTTTAAACCTGATGAGTATTTTTTATCATTCATATATTCATCATATGCATCATCTACAACTAATAAAATTTTTTTATTTAATCTTTTTCTAAGATTAATTAATTCTTTTTTTTCTAAATATGTTCCAGTAGGATTATTTGGATTTGCAATAAAAACTATTTTTGTTTTTTTGCTAACTTTTTTAATTATACTATCAACAGAAACTTTAAAATTATTCTCTTTAGAAAAAACTACTTTTGCTCCAACAATTGATGAATAAACTCTATACATTAAAAAGCTATATTGAGGCACAATCACCTCATCTCCAGGCTTGATAAAAAGCTGGCATATCATTTGAATTACTTCGTCTGAACCTGAGCCACAAATAATCTTATTTAATTTACATTTAAATTTTAATGAAATTATTTTTCTTAAATCTTTTGCTGTACTATCAGGATATTTAAAAATCTTATAGTTTCTACTTCTCAAAATTTTCAGAACTTTTGGACTCGCTCCTAGCGCTGATTCATTTGCTGACAACTTTATAACATTTTTTCTTTTTTTTAATATAGACCTTCCTGGTTTATAAGGTTGTATATTTATTTTTTTAAAATTAAGAGAATTCATAATTTTTATTATTTTGTATCTTTATAGATAAAAATTTACTTATTTATATAAAATATTTATTATTTTAATTCAAATTGACATATACAAATGTATCCTGTAAATATTTATTGCGCTGATTTAAACTGAATTGCGAGCGCTTTAAAAAAACCGCTAAAATAGTTTTTTTACCTCACAATTCACAAAAGAAGCAAACTATGAATAAATTAGATAAGGTAAAAACAATTATAATAGAAAAACCACTTAAGTTAGACTGTGGTAAAACTATTTCAAAATTTCCATTAGCATATGAAACATATGGAAAATTAAATGAAAAAAAAGATAACGCAATTTTAGCCTTTCACGCTTTGACAGGAGATCAATTTGTTGCAGGTATAAACCCAGTAACAAAAAAAAATGGTTGGTGGTCCTATTTAGTTGGGCCTGGTAAAGCAGTCGACACAAACAAATTTTTTGTTATATGTGCAAATGTCATAGGAGGCTGTATTGGTTCATATGGACCAAACACTTTAGATCCTGTAACAAAAAAAAAATTAGCAACTGATTTTCCGGTAATCACAATTAATGACATGGTTAATGCGCAAATTCATTTGTTAGATTTTTTTAAAATAGATAAATTATTTAGTGTGATGGGCGGCTCTATGGGTGGGATGCAAGTATTGCAATTTGTTGCAAATTTTCCTAACAGAGCCAAAACTGCTATTCCAATTGCTTGTACCGCTAGTCACTCAGCACAGAATATAGCTTTAAACGAATTGGGAAGACAGGCAATTATGGCTGATACTAATTGGAAAAAAGGAGATTATCTTAATTCAGAAGGCTCTCCAGACAAGGGTTTATCTGTTGCTAGGATGGCTGCACATATTACTTATCTATCAAAAAAAGGTTTGCAGGAAAAATTTGGAAGAAAATTACAAGAAAGAGATGATTTAAAGTTTAGTTTTGATGCTGATTTTCAAATTGAAAGTTATTTGAGACATCAAGGTTCAGTTTTTGTTGATCGTTTTGATGCTAATAGCTATCTTTATATAACTAGAGCAATGGACTATTTTGATTTAACAAAACAATATAATGGAAATCTCTCAAATGCTTTTAAAGATAGTAAAGCAAAATTTTTAATTATTTCATTCACATCTGATTGGTTATATCCAACTTCAGAAAACAAAGAGATTGTCATAGCTTTAAATGCTGCAGGAGCAAATGTAGGATTTATAGAAATTAACAGTGATAAAGGTCATGACTCATTTCTACTAGATGTACCTGAGTTTTTAAAATCAATAAAAAATTTCTTAGACGCAAACTACAAAATTTTATGAAGAAAGAATTTCAAATAATTTCCGATTTGATAAAAAATAATACAAGAGTTTTAGATGTAGGATGTGGAGATGGAATATTAATGAAACATTTAAAAGAAAATAAAAAAGTTGATAGTAGAGGCTTGGAAATTTCGAAGAAAAATGTTCAGATATGTATTTCAAAGGGTTTGTCTGTAATTGAAGGTGATGCAGAAACTGATTTAAAACAATTTCCTGATTTATCTTTTGAATATGCAATTTTGGGTCAAACACTTCAAGCATTTTATAATCCAGAAAAAGTACTAGATGACCTACTAAGAGTTTCGAAAAGAGCAATAATAACTATACCTAATTTTGGTTATTGGAAAGTTAGAATACATTTACTTCTAAAAGGTACAATGCCAGTCAACAAACATCTACCAAATGAGTGGTATAATACTCCAAATTTACATATGTGCACTATAAAAGATTTTTTTGATTTCTGTTCAAGAAAAAATATTAACTTATTTAGATCAATTGCTTTACATGAAGAAAACGTGTCTGAAATAAATAAGAAAAATTTAAGTTTTAAAAATTTTTTCTCAGAATTGGGAATTTTTTTAGTAGAAAAGAAATGAGAATAGAAATAATTAAATGTCTTCAAGATAATTATTCTTATTTAATTATTGATGAAAAATCTGGATTGGCATGTGTTGTTGATCCGGGTGAGTCTGAACCGATAATTAGTTTTATAGAAAAAAATAATATTAGCTTGAAATTTATTTTAAATACACATCATCACTATGACCATATTGGTGGCAATAAAGATTTAAAAAAAAAATATAATACAAAAGTTATTGGGTTCTTGCATGATAAAAAAAGGATTCCTGAAATAGATATTTTTTTAAAAGATAAAGAAATTTGGAAATATGGAAATTTCGAGGCAAAAATTTATCATATACCCGGACATACATCGGGGCATATATGTTTTAACTTTTTTAATGAAAAATTATTGTTTACTGGTGATACTTTATTTTCATTAGGATGTGGAAGAATTTTTGAAGGTACTTATGAGGAAATGTTTAATTCATTAAATTTAATTAAATCATTTCCAAAAGAGACAAAAATTTATTGTGGTCATGAATATACTCACAAAAATTCAGAATTTTGTTTGGTATATGATCCAGACAATGAAAAATTAAAAAAAAAAATAAATCAAAATAAACAGAAAATAAAAGATGGACTTCCAACAATTCCTACAACTTTAAAAGAAGAGCTTGATATGAATATTTTTCTTAGATCAGATAAAAAAAATATTCAAAGAAATATAAATTTAAATAATCCAACTGCACTAAAAACCTTTTCAAAATTAAGAGATTTAAAGGATAATTTTTAATTTATTCAGCTTGACTAAATAGAGACTAGCTCTATATTGCTCACAAATACAAAGGAAAATATGTCATTTGCTATAATAAAAACTGGTGGAAAACAATATAAAGTGAAAACTAGTGATATAATCAAAATCGAAAAATTAGATAATGATAAATCTGGTAAGATTGAATTTGATAAAGTTTTAGCATATGGAAATGAAAAAGTAGTGGAGATTGGATCTCCAATTGTTGATGGAGCAAAAGTAGAGGCCGAGTTAATCAAAAATGCCAAAAATAGAACAATTCTAATTTTTAAAAAAAGAAGAAGAAAAAATTCAAGAAGAAAAAATGGTCATAGACAACAATATTCTCTTATAAAAATTAAAAAAATATTCTCCAAAGATGGAGGTGTATTTGCCGAAGCCAAAAAAGATGATAGTAAGGAAAATAAAATTAAGAAAGAAATAAAAGAGTAAATTATGGCAACAAAAAAAGCTGGTGGATCATCACGTAACGGAAGAGATAGTGCGGGTCGTAGACTTGGTGTAAAAAAATATGGTGGCCAAATTGTTAATCCGGGAAATATAATTGTTAGACAACGAGGGACTAAAATATTCCCTGGAGAAAGTGTTAAAATGGGAAAAGATCATTCCATATTCTCTTTGATAAAAGGAAGAGTAGAATATAAAAAAACAAAATCTGATAGAACTTTTGTTTCTGTAAAACCCAACTAACCCATACAACTCTAAAAACTGGTTGTATAATGAAATTTCTAGATCAAGTTAAGATATTTATTAAAGCAGGAGATGGCGGCTCCGGATCTCCTAGTTTCAGAAGAGAAAAATTTATTGAATTTGGTGGACCTGATGGTGGTGATGGTGGAAAGGGTGGATCGATTATATTAAAATCAGAAAGAAACTTGAATACTTTAATAGATTTTAGATACCAGCAACATTTTAAAGCTAAACGTGGTGAAGATGGAAAAGGTAAAAATCAAACTGGTAAAGGCGGTGAAAATTTATATTTAAAAGTGCCAGTTGGTACACAAGTTTTTGAGGAAGATAATAAAACTTTAATTTTTGATTTTAAAAAAGAAAAAGATGAATTTGTAGTTGCATTAGGAGGGAAAGGTGGTCTTGGAAATACAAGATTTAAGTCATCTACAAATAGAGCTCCAAAAAGAATTACAAAAGGTATCAAAGGTGAAGAGTTTTGGATTTGGTTGCAATTAAAAACAATCGCAGATATTGGTATAATTGGACTACCCAACGCAGGTAAATCAAGTTTATTAGCATCTATTACTAAAGCTACTCCAAAAATTGCAAATTATAAGTTTACAACCTTAAATCCAAATTTGGGTGTTGCAATATATGATGATAAAGAGATAATTTTGGCAGATATTCCTGGAATTATTGAAGGTGCTCATTCTGGAACTGGACTTGGTATTAAGTTTCTGAAACATATAGAAAGATGTAAAACTTTACTACACTTAATTGACGTAACTGAAGAAGATTTAATAGTTTCTTATAAACAAATAAGAGATGAGTTAGGAAAATATAGCAAGGAATTGTTAAAAAAAAATGAGTTAATTGTTTTTAATAAAATTGATTTGGTAAACGAAAAAGAATTAAAAAAAAAAATAAAAAAATTTAATAAAGATATAAAAAAAAAGGTTTTATTACTGTCAACCATGAAAAAAAAATATATTGCCGAAATTAAATCAAAACTAATTAATTATGCATCTTAAAAATTCAAAAACTATTGTAATAAAAATAGGATCATCATTAATAATCAATGATAGAAAAATTGTAAGAAAGAAATGGCTGTCAGAATTTGCAAGGGATATAAAAGAACTATTAAATCAAAAAAAAAATATTATTATTGTTAGTTCTGGTGCTATAGCTTTGGGATGTAAAAAATTAGAATTAAATAAAAAAAATCTTAAATTAGATAAAAGCCAAGCTGTGGCATCTATCGGACAGATAGAGTTAATGAATTTATTTAAAAAAACATTCAATTTAAGAAAAATTAATTTATCTCAGATCTTGCTAACTTTAGAAGATACTGAACAAAGAAGAAGAGCTATCAACGCTAAAAGAACATTCGAAAATTTGTTTAAGCTTGAATTCGTGCCAGTTGTAAATGAAAATGACAGTATAGCTACATCTGAAATAAAATATGGCGATAACGATAGACTAGCTTCACGTGTAGCGCAAATTTCAGGTGCAGATTGTCTTATTTTACTTTCAGATGTTGATGGTCTCTACACAAAAAATCCAAAAATATATAAAGATGCAAAAATAATTAAAGAGATAAATAATATTGATTTAGAAATAGAAAAAGTTGCAACTAAAAGCGTAGGAGAACATGGAACAGGTGGAATGAAAACTAAAATTGATGCTGCAAAAATATGTCAACTTTCAGGCTGCACAATGGCGATTGCAAATGGATTAACATTAAATCCAATTAGAAAAATTTTAGATACAAATTCATGTACCTGGTTTTTGCCAAAGGTTTCAAAATTACATGCTAGAAAAAAATGGATAATTAGTTCAGTTTCTCCTAAAGGAGAACTAATCATAGATGATGGAGCGATCAAAGCACTTTCGAAAGGTAAAAGTTTACTTGCGGCTGGTATAAAAAACGTCAATGGAAAGTTTAATAAAGGTGATCACATAAAAATTCTCGATAAGAATATGAATGAATATGCAAGAGGCCTAAGTTCTTTTTCCTCAGATGAAATATCAAAAATTAAAGGTCAACATTCAAATAAAATAAATGATTTATTAGGTTATATTACAAAATCTGAAGTTGTTCACAAAGATGATATGGTAGAAATATAATGAATAAAAATTTAATTAATATCGGCAAAAAAGCCAACAAGGCATTAAATTCAAAAATTAACCAGAAATTAAAAAATAAAGTTTTACATAGATTTGGAAAACTTATTAAAGAAAATAAGTATAAAATAATTAAAGAAAATAAAAAAGATATAAGTTTTGCAATTAAAAAAGGTTATAAAAAAAATTTAATCGATAGATTAATGCTTGATAAATCTAAAATTTATCAAATAATAAAATCAATTAATAATATTGCAAAGTTAAAAGATCCTACAGATATAACTTTAAGTAAATGGAAAAGGCCAAATGGATTAATAATAAAAAGAGTTACAATTCCTATAGGTGTAATTGGTATAATTTATGAAAGTAGACCGAATGTAACATCAGATGTATCAAGTCTGTGTTTTAAATCTGGGAATAGTGTTATTTTGAGGGGAGGTTCCGAAGCATATTTTTCAAATCTAATAATATCAAATCTATTCAGAAAAGCTTTGAAAGAAAACAAAGTAGATGAAAATTACGTACAATTTATAAAAAATAAAAATAGAAAAGTAGTAGATTTACTTTTATCAAAAATGGAAAAATTTATTGATGTAATAATTCCTAGGGGTGGAAAAAACTTAGTTTCAAAAGTTCAAAAACTTTCCAGAGTTCCAATTATCGGACATTTGGAAGGTAATTGCCATACATATATAGATAAAGATGCAAAATTAAATCTTGCTGAAAAGATTTTATATAATGCTAAATTAAGAAATACTAGTATATGTGGAGCAACAGAAACAGTTTTATTTCATGAAAAAACTCTCAAAAAATTTATAAATCCTGTTTTAAAAAAATTGGAAAAAAATAATTGTATTATTATTGCAGATAAAAAAATTAAAAAAATTTTTAAAGGAATATCTAAAAAGGCTAAGGAAAAAGATTGGTCTAAAGAATATTTATTACCAATAATATCTGCCAAATCTGTAAAAAATGTTCAGGATGCTGTTAATCATATAAATAAATATGGAACAATGCATACTGATGCAATTATAACTCAAAATAAAAGAACAGCGAATTTTTTTTTAAAGAATATTAAAAGTTCTATTGCAATTTTAAATTCTTCAACACAATTTGCAGATGGAGGTGAATTTGGTTTTGGAGGAGAAGTAGGAATTTCAACTAATAAATTGCCACCAAGGGGTCCAGTTGGATTGAGCCAATTGGTATCTTATAAATATGAAATAATTGGAACCGGACAAATAAGAAAATAAATTGAAAAAAAATTTAAATAAGAAAATTGGAATTTTAGGTGGAACTTTTGATCCAGCACATATTGGTCATATAAAAATTTCTAAAGTTGCAAAAAAAAAATTTAAACTTAATAAAATAATTTGGGCCATAACAAACAAGAATCCATTTAAAAAAAAAACTAAATTAAACTTACTAGAAAGAATGCGTTACGCTAAAAAAATAAATTTAAAAAATAAATTTATAAAAGTAGTTTTTTTTGAAAAGAAAATAAAATCAAAAAAAACTATCGATCTTATTAATTTTATTAAAAAATCAGAAAATACCAAAAATATTTATTTTATTATGGGAGCTGATAATTTAATTAATTTTCATAAATGGTATAAATGGAGAGATATTATGAACAATTGTAATATTTTAGTTTTTGATAGAAAAGGATACAAGCTTAAGTCGAGGAAATCATTAGCCTTCAAAAAATTTAATAATAAAGGTTTATTTTTTATATCATTTAAAAAAGTAAATATTTCATCTTCTCAATTAAGAAAAATTTGATAATCTAGTTTAAACAATGGAAAAAATCTCCAGTCTAAAAAATAAAATAATTAATATACTAGATTCTAATAAAGCCTTAGACATAGTTTCTATAAATTTGGAAGGCAAATCATCAGTTGCTGATTTTATGATTATTGCTAGCGGAACATCCTCGAGACATATACACGCTTTATCTGAGCAGGTTTTAGAAGAATTTAAGAAAAATGGAATTTTAAATTGCAAGATAGAAGGAAAGGATAGTAGTGAATGGAAATTGGTAGATGGGATGGATTTAATAGTACATATTTTTATCCCTGATAAAAGAAAATTCTATGAGTTAGAAAAAATGTGGTCAGAATTAATTCCAAAAGAAAAAGTTATGATATGAAAAAATATTTATATTTAATTTTAATAACATTTTTATTTTTTAATAATGTAAATTCATCTTTTGCAGATAAAAAAGAAGATATTTATAGTAAAGTTGATTTATTTAGTGAAGTTTTAGATAAAATTAACAAAGAATATGTTGATGAAGTTAATCAAAGTGAAGCAATGGATGCAGCAATAAACGGTGTCCTTCAGTCTTTAGATCCTTATTCGGCATATATGTCCCCAGAAATGTTTAATGAAATGCAAACAGAAACAAGTGGTGAGTTTGGTGGCCTTGGTATCGAAGTAGGTATGGAAGCGGGTGTTGTAAAGGTTATATCTCCAATAGATAATTCTCCAGCTGATAGAGTTGGGGTTAAAGCTGGAGATTATATAGTTAAAATTGGAAATGAACAAGTTCAAGGTAAGTCATTAACCGAGGCAGTAGAATTAATGAGGGGACCAGTTGGTTCTGATTTAGAAATTACTATAAGAAGAAGAGGCGTTAAAAAATCTTTAATATTTAACATTACTAGAGAAATTATAAAAATAGAGTCAGTAAAATCAAAAATAATAGATACAAACTTGGGATATGTTAGATTAACTTCATTTAATGAAAACAGTAGCAATCAAATTAAAGAAAAAATTTCAAAGTTAAATAAAAATAAAAACGTAAAATATTTTATCTTAGATCTAAGAAATAATCCTGGTGGACTTCTATCACAAGCAGTTAAAATTGCAGATTTTTTTCTTGATAATGGAGAAATAGTTTCCAC
Organism: uncultured Pelagibacteraceae bacterium; assembly: GCA_902576565.1. GTDB lineage: Bacteria > Pseudomonadota > Alphaproteobacteria > Pelagibacterales > Pelagibacteraceae > Pelagibacter. The sequence continues at coordinate 26,955 of CACGVK010000003.1, forward strand.
AAAAAGTAGGAAAGAAAGAGAAAATAGAAAGTGGTTTGCAAAAAAAGGTGATATTTTAAATGGAAACCCCCTTATAGTATTAATTAATTATGGTTCCGCATCTGCAGCTGAAATAGTTGCGGGCGCTCTAAAAAATCACAAAAGAGCTATAATTATCGGTGAAAACAGTTATGGAAAAGGTTCAGTTCAGTCAATTATTCCTTTAAAAAATAGAGGTGCAATAAGATTAACAGTTTCAAAATATTATCTTCCTTCTGGAAAATCAATCTCAGAAGTTGGGGTTTCTCCTGATATAGTTGTTGCAGAGAGTTCTGAAGAATTTAGAATAAATACAGATACTGATAATCAACTAGAATATGCAATTAAGTTACTAAACGGTTAATGGACAAAAACAAATTATACAACTTACCATTAAGAAATGGCGTTGGAATAGTAGTGTTAAACCAGGCAAATAAAGTATTTGTTGGTAAAAGAATAGATAATCCAAAAAACTTCTGGCAAATGCCTCAAGGTGGTATTGATCCAGGAGAAGATTATTTATCTGCAGCTTTAAGAGAGCTTGAAGAGGAAACAGGAATTAAAGATGTAAAATTAATTAAAGAAATAGATGAAATACTGACTTATGAACTTCCTCCAAATTTATTAGGTATAATCTGGAAAGGAAAATATAGAGGTCAAAAACAAAAATGGTTTATTATGAAGTTTAATGGGAATGATAAAGAAATAAATTTAAGAACTCACAAACCTGAATTTTTAGATTGGAAGTGGATTAATATAAGCGATTTAACAAAAGTTGCAGTTGATTTTAAATTAGATGTTTATAAAAAAATACAAAAACATCTTAATTTATTGAGAGTAACTTAAGAGCTTCTATTTTCTGATCAATTAAATATTTTTTTTGATCATTTAGATTAGGATTTTCAATTTCTTTTTCTGCCTCTTGAATAAAATCATTCAATTTATCTTTTTCAAATTCTGTCGTTTTTACAATAAAGCTTGTCAATATTGATAAATTATTATCTTTAAATTCGACAATACCATCCTCTAAATAATATTTTTCCTCTGAAGATTTAGAAATTACTTTTAATATACCTGGTTTCAAAAAAGAGATTATTGGAATATGATCTTTTAATATTCCCATTTCTCCTTCAAAAGCAGGAGCAACAACCTCTACAACATCTTCTTTTACTAAAAAAGATTGTTCAGGGTTGATTATTTCCAATTTATATTCTTCACTCATTAGGCTGCTGCTTCTTTTGCCATTTTTTCAGCTTTTTCGATTGCTTCTTCAATAGTTCCCACCATATAAAAAGCTGCTTCAGGTAAGTGATCATACTCACCTTTGCAAATTGCATCAAAGCCTTTAATTGTAGACTCTAAATCAACAAGTTTTCCAGCTGATCCTGTGAATACCTCAGCAACAAAAAATGGTTGAGATAAAAATCTCTGAATTTTTCTTGCTCTTGCAACAGTTAGTTTATCCTCTTCAGACAGCTCATCCATACCTAAAATTGCTATAATATCTTGCAATGATTTATATGTTTGAAGAACTTTCTGAACTTCTCTTGCAACTCTATAATGTTCATCTCCAACAATTCGAGGATCTAATATTCTTGATGTAGAGTCCAGTGGGTCTACAGCAGGATAAATTCCAAGCTCAGCAATTTGCCTAGATAGAACTGTTGTAGCGTCTAAGTGTGAAAATGATGTTGCAGGAGCTGGATCGGTTAAATCATCCGCAGGCACATAGATAGCTTGTACAGATGTAATTGATCCTTTATTTGTCGTTGTGATTCTTTCCTGTAAATTTCCCATGTCAGTTGCTAAAGTGGGTTGATATCCAACGGCTGAAGGAATTCTTCCTAACAAAGCAGAAACTTCCGAGCCTGCCTGAGTAAATCTAAATATATTATCTACGAAGAATAATACATCTTGTCCTTCTTGATCTCTAAAATATTCGGCTACAGTTAATCCTGTCAAAGCTACTCTAGCTCTAGCTCCTGGCGGCTCATTCATTTGTCCATAAACTAATGCAGCTTTAGATCCAGAGCCTTCTGGTTTTATAACTCCTGACTCAATCATTTCATGATAAAGATCATTACCTTCTCTTGTTCTTTCTCCAACTCCAGCGAAAACTGAAAATCCACCATGCGCTTTTGCAATATTATTAATAAGCTCCATTATAATAACTGTTTTACCAACACCAGCACCACCAAATAATCCAATTTTTCCTCCCTTTGCATAGGGAGCTAATAAATCTATCACCTTTATTCCTGTTACTAATATTTCTGTTTCAGTTGATTGATCATTAAATTCTGGTGCAGCTCTGTGAATAGGCCAACTTTCTTTTGTTTTTACTTCTCCTTTTTCATCTATAGGCTCACCAACAACATTTATAATTCTTCCTAATGTTTCTGGTCCAACTGGAACTTTAATTGGAGCCCCAGTATCTATTACCTCATCTCCTCTTTTTAACCCTTCAGTTGCATCCATCGCAATTGTTCTCACGCTAGATTCTCCTAAGTGTTGTGCTACCTCTAAAATGAGTCTGCTATCCCCATTTTTGCACTCAAGTGCTGTTAAAATTTCTGGTAATTTTTCCTCAAATTTTACGTCAACTACCGCTCCAATAACTTGTGTAATTTTTCCTTTTTTCATAATTATAAACTTTCTGCTCCTGATATAATTTCGATTAGTTCTTTAGTAATTGCTGCTTGGCGACTTCTATTATACTGAATAGTAAGTTTATCAACCATTTCACCAGCATTTCTTGTTGCATTATCCATTGCTGTCATTCTTGATCCTTGTTCGCTAGCTGAATTTTCTAACATTGCTTTAAAAATCTGAGTAGAAATGTTTTTAGGCAATAAGTTACTTAAAATTTCATCTTCTTCCGGTTCAAACTCATAACTGCTGTTATCAGTTGAATCGTCTTTATTTATTTCAGAATTTTTTAAAGGTATTATTAGTTGTTCTTGGGGTATTTGAGTAATCACATTTTTAAATTGATTATAAAAAATTGCACATACATCAAATTCATTTTTTTCGAACTTTTCAATTATTATTTTACCAACTTTATCTGCATCGAAATAGTTTATGTTTTTAGATTCTTTGAAAGAAATATTTTCAATTATATTGTCTTTATAAGTTCGTTTTAATTGATCATATCCCTTTGATCCAACCGTGATGATTTTTAAAGTTTTATTCTCGTTTAATATTTTTTGAAAATAAAGCTTAGCTTTTTTAATTATATTTGTATTAAATCCACCACAAAGTCCTCTGTCAGATGTTAAAACTACGCATAGATGAACTTTTTCTTCACCATTACCTATAAGTAATTTGGGTGCACTTTCTTTATCAGAGATTCCATTAGATAAATTAAGTATTATATTATTCATTTTCTCAGAGTATGGTCTTCCTTTTTCAGCATTTTCTTGAGCTCTTCTTAATTTTGCGGCAGCAACCATTTTCATCGCTTTAGTTATTTTTTGTGTAGATTTCACACTCGATATCCTTTTTTTTAAATCATCTAAACTTGGCATATACTATGAACTAAGGTTTTTTTTCAAATTTGTTATTACTTCTACTAATAATTTCTCGGTGTTTTCTTCTAGTTTTCCTGAGCTAGAAATCGACTCAATAATTTCAGGTTTTTCGGTTTTACATTTTTGTAAAATTTTATTTTCGAAATCTGCTATATTCTTTTGTTCTATATCGTCCAAATAACCTCTAACTCCACAAAATACAGATATTACCTGTTCAGCAACAGTCATCGGAGTATATTGTTTTTGTTTTAAAAGTTCAGTTAATTTTGAACCTCTATTTAATAATTTTTGTGTAGATGCATCTAAATCAGAACCAAATTGAGCAAAAGCTGCCATTTCTCTATATTGAGCAAGCTCAAGCTTCATTGATCCAGAAACTTTTTTCATCGCTTTAGTTTGAGCTGAAGAACCAACTCTTGACACAGATAGTCCTACGTTTATTGCGGGCCTAATACCTTGGTTAAATAAATTCGTTTCAAGAAATATTTGTCCATCAGTAATTGAAATAACATTTGTTGGAATAAATGCAGATACGTCTCCACCTTGTGTTTCTATTATTGGAAGGGCTGTTAAAGATCCTCCTCCATGTTCATCGCTAAGTTTAGCAGCTCTTTCTAACAATCTACTATGTAAATAAAATACATCACCAGGATATGCTTCTCTTCCGGGAGGTCTTCTTAATAATAAAGACATTTGTCTGTAAGCTACAGCTTGTTTTGATAAATCGTCATAAATAATTAGAGCATGCATTCCGTTATCTCTAAAATACTCTCCCATAGCACAGCCAGTATATGGTGCCAAAAATTGGAGTGGTGCAGCATCAGAAGCTGTAGCAGCTACTATTGTTGTATATTCCATAGCTCCTGCTTCTTCTAACGTTTTTTCAATCTGCCTTACAGTAGATCTTTTCTGTCCGATTGCTACATAAACACAATATAATTTTAATTTTTCATCATTAGACTCATTTATTTTTTTCTGATTAATTATTGTATCTATAGCAACAGCTGTCTTTCCTGTTTGTCTATCACCAATTATTAATTCTCTTTGACCTCTTCCAATTGGTACTAGACTATCTACAGACTTTAGTCCTGTTTGCATCGGTTCACTAACTGATTTTCTTGGTATGATTCCAGGAGCTTTTACTTCAACCCTGGTTCTTTTAATACCTTTATCAAGAGCACCTTTTCCGTCAATTGGGTTTCCCAATCCATCAACAACTCTTCCAAGTAATTCTTTACCCACTGGTGTATCAACAATGGCCCCAGTTCTTTTTACCGTGTCTCCTTCTTTAACTGCTTTATCATCTCCAAAAATTACTACTCCAACATTTTCGCTTTCTAAGTTTAAAGCCATCCCTTTAGATCCATCTGAAAATTCAACCATCTCACCGGCTTGCACATTATCTAAGCCATATATTCTAGCTATACCATCGCCTACTGATAATACTTGACCTACTTCGGTTACTTCTGCTTTATCTCCAAATTTTCTAATTTGTTCTTTTAATATTTTAGTTACTTCTGAAGGATTTATTTCCATTTATGCCTCTATCATTCTATTTTCAATCTGTCGTAATTTATTTTTAATTGATGTGTCTACCATTATACTTCCAATTTTTACTATTAAACCTCCAATTAAGCTTTCATCATGTTTGTAATTTAGTTTAATTTTAGAAGTAAAATTTTTTGATAATTCATTTTTAATATTATCTATTTCGTTATCTGATAACTTTTTAGCTGAGATTAGTTCTGCTTTCACTTCTCCTCTTTTTTTTGAACAAGTATCGATAAAATCCTTTAATATTTTTTCAACGAAGAAGAATCTTCTTTTTGAAATTAAAAAACTTAAAAATTTAAATAATAAATTATTTAAGTTAAAAATTTCTGAAACTTTTGATATTACTTTTAATTGATCATTTTGATTATTCGTTGGATCTTTTATTAAGGAGCTAAAATCTTTGTTTTCAGATATTAATTTAATAAGTGCATTTGAATGAATTTCAACTTCATTTACACAGTTTAATTCTTCTGCTAACTCATAAAGTGCTAGAGAGTATCTTCCTGCCGATGTATCTGAAAATTCTTTATTAGTACTCAACTTTATTCCTTAATTTAAGATTTTATAAATTTCGGATTAGTTAACATATGAGTTAAACGTCTTCAAGCAGCAGTTTGTCAAATAATCACTTTTTTTTGCAATTAATTGAAGGTTATTGGATCGACATCAACTGTCAGTTTTATTTCGGTAGGAAGTTTATGATTTTCAAGAATTTTAGATAACGAATTTTGTATTTTAAATGATTTCTTTGACCTTATTAAAAGTCTATTTCTAAAATTTTTTCTTACTCTATATATTGGAGCATTTATTGGACCTAAAACTTTACCATTTAGTTTTGATAACAATATCTCTTTTAAAAGATAAGATTCTTTTTCAAGTATTTTTTCATTTTTTGATGTTAAAATTAACGAAATGAATCTCTCATATGGGGGAAGATTATTTTTTTTTCTTAATTTTAATTCATTATCTAAAAAAATAAATGGATCTTCATTTGTAATCTGATTAATAAGATTTGGTTTTAAATTATAGGCTTGAAAGTATACTTTTGCTGGTTTTCCAGCTCTACCAGCTCTACCAGATAGTTGATGATAAAGTTGTAAATTTTTTTCAGCAGTTCTTAAATCATGTCCTCGTGAAGTTAGATCAATATCAATTACAACAATACAGTTTAAATTTGGAAAATGAAAGCCTTTTGATATTAATTGTGTCCCTATAAGAATTTTTATTTCATTATTAATAATTTTTTCTATAATTTTATTTGAAGACTTTTTATTCATAGTATCACTTGAAAAAATTAAAGAATTATAATTTGGAAATAACTTTTTTACCTCTTCTGCGATTCTTTCTACTCCAGGGCCACTAAAAATGAACTCACATAAATCTTTTTTTTCACATTTTTTATTTAATTTTGATTTAAATCCACAATAATGACAAAGAAGATTTTTTTTATCTTTATGATAGACAAGATTAATTGAGCAATTAGGACAAGAATAAATTTTTAGACAATTTTTACATAAAGCAATTGGAGCAAATCCTCTTCGATTAATAAAAAAAAGAACTTGGTCACCAAAGTTTAAATGTTCTATAACTTTCTCGATAGTTTTTGATGAAATCCAAGAATTACTTTTTAATCTATATTTGTTTAAATCTATTATTTCATGTTTTGGCAATTCAGCATTTTTAAATCTATTTATTAACCTGGAATATGAAAACTTATTCTTTTTAATATTTTCATAAGTTTCTACAGATGGGACAGCAGTGACTAAATTTATTGGAATATTTTCAAACTTAGCACGAGATATTGCCATATCCCTTGCATTATAAATTATCCCCTCATCCTGTTTGAATGATTGATCATGCTCTTCATCTATTGTTATGATTCCAAGTTTTGAAAATGGAAGAAATAAAGAAGAACGAGCTCCAATAACTACTTTTATTTTACCTGAAGCAAGACCACTCCAAATTATTTTTTTTTGCTTAGGCGTAACGCCTGAATGCCAGATTGCGGGGTTGAAGCCAAAATAATCTATAAACTTTTTTTTAAACTCAGATGTTAGACCAATTTCTGGGAGTAAAATTAAAGCTTGTAAACCTTGATCAATTTTTTCTTTAATTGTTTTGAAGTAAACAATAGTTTTACCTGAGCCGGTTGTACCCTGAAGTAAATGAACTCTAAATTGCTTATTTTTTTTTGACATTTCATTAAATGCATTAAATTGTTCATCGTTAAGTTTGTATTTTATAATATTATTTTTTTTTATATATTTTTCATATTCTTTTTCTTTTAAATTTTCAATTGCTGTTCCTTTAAGTAAGTGCATTTTTAGAGCCATTCCCTTAGGAATTAAATTATACTCTGCAAACCAATTTAAAAAGTTAATAGTTTCTATTTTAAGTGAGTTAATATTTAATTTATTTTTAATATTTTTAATTTTAAATTTTCTCTTACTCTCTTTTTCAAATTCATGCCAAACAATTCCAGTTTTAATTGATCTACCGAAAGGAACATTAACATAATCCCCTGGTTTCAATTTTAATTTTGATTGATATGTGAATGCATGATTAATAATGTTTGGAATAAGAACAGGAAATTTCATAAAAATATTATGAAATTATATTAAGAGTGAATTTGTCTTTTTTCTACAGATAAAGCAGATTCTTTTATTGCTTCAGAAAATGTTGGATGAGCATGGCAAGTTCTCGCTATATCCTCTGAACTTGCACCAAATTCCATAGCAATTGTCATTTCAGCAATTAATTCTCCCGCATGTGGGCCAATAATATGAACTCCTAAAACGCGATCTGTTTTACTATCAGCTAACATTTTCACAAATCCCGATGGTTCGTCTATAGCTTTTGCTCTAGAATTTGCTGCAAACGGAAATTTGCCTACTTTATAATTAATATTTAATTTTTTTAAGTCTTCTTCAGTTTTTCCAACTGATGCAACTTCTGGTGAGGTATATATTACGCCAGGAATTATATCATAATTAACATGTCCAGCTTTACCACTGATTAGTTCTGCAACCGCTATTCCCTCTTCTTCTGCTTTATGAGCTAGCATCGGTCCATCAATAACATCGCCTATTGCATAAATATTTTTAATGTTAGTTTCGAAATTTTTATTTACTTTTATTCTTCCTTTTTTATCTAAAGCCACTCCTATTTTATCTAAATTTAGGTTTTTAGTATAAGGTCTTCTTCCAACAGATATTAAAACAACATCAACTTCGTGTTTATTTTTTTTACCATCCTTTTGCAAAGTCTCGACAGTTACTCCGTCAGATTCTTTAGTTATTTTTTCAACTTTAGTGTTAAGATTAAACTTTAAACCTTGTTTCTGTAATATTTTCATAAATTCATTTGAAATATCTCTGTCCATTCCTGGAGTAATATGGTCTAAAAATTCTACAACAGTAACCTCAGTACCAAGTCTTGACCAAACAGATCCCATTTCTAATCCTATGTATCCACCTCCAACAACAATCATTTTACTTGGAAGCTTAGATATTGATAGAGCCCCAGTAGAAGAAAGAATCTTATTCTCGTCAAAATCTATTCCAGGCAAAGAAACTGGCTCTGATCCTGTGCTAATAATTGTTTTATTAGTTTGTATTTTTTTTGTGCCTTCTGATCCTTCAATTTTTATTGTTTTTTCGCTCTCAAAAGAACCTTCTCCTTTATAATAAGTGACTTTGTTTTTTTTAAACAAAAACTCAACTCCTTTAGTTAAATCTGCCACTGCTTTATCTTTATTTTTCATCATTTTATCAAGATTAAGTTTTATTTCTCCAGTCTCAATTCCAATTTTTTCAAAGCTCTTAGCATTATGAAATTTTTCAGACAAATTAAGTAAACTTTTTGATGGAATACAGCCAACGTTTAAGCATGTTCCTCCTAAAGATGCCCTTGACTCTACACAAGCTGTTTTAAGTCCAAGTTGAGATAGCCTAATTGCACAAACATATCCTCCAGGACCTCCGCCAATTACTGTAACATCAAATTTTTCCGACATTTAAATATTTAAAAATAATCTTCCTGGGTTTTCTAGGTTTTCTTTTATAGTTTTAAGAAATGAGACTGAGTCTTTTCCATCTACTATTCTGTGATCATAAGATAAAGCAAGATACATTACTGGTCTTATTTTTATTTCACCATTAACTACGATAGGTCGTTCAACAATATTGTGCATTCCAAGAACACCCGATTGTGGAGGGTTAAGTATTGGTGTTGATAACATTGATCCATAAACTCCACCATTACTAATTGTAAATGTCCCCCCTTGTAAATCTTCAATTGTAATTTTTCCCTCTCTAGCTTTGTCTGACATAAGTTTTATATTTTTTTCAATATCTGCAAATGAAAGTTCATCTGCATTTTTAATTACTGGCACTACTAAACCTTTTTCAGTTCCTACAGCAAAACTTATGTTGTAATAGTTTTTATAAACTATTTCTTGATCCTCAATCTCAGCATTTATTTCTGGAAATAGCTTAAGTGCTAAAATAGATGATTTAACGAAAAATGACATAAATCCCAACTTTATTCCAAATCTATTTTGGAAGTCTTCTTGGTTTTCTTTTCTCATATTCATTATATTTGTCATATCAACCTCATTAAATGTGGTTAACATCGCTGCTGTCTGCTGAGCTTCTTTTAATCTTTTTGCAATGGTTTGTCTCAGTTTTGTCATTTTTATTCTTTCCTCAGGTCCAAATTTTATTTTTCTTTCATTTGGCTCTGGGGAGATGTTCATTAGATTTATGATATCTTCTTTTAATATTCTTCCTTTCTTTCCAGTACCTTTTATTTTATCTAAATCTATTTTTTTTTCGGAAACTAATCTTCTAACAGCCGGGGATAGAACATTATTTTCTTTTTTGATTTCTTTAATATTTTCATCTTTATTAACCTCTTCTGTTAATATCAATGGTGATTCATCAATTTCTTGTTTTTCTTTTTTTTGAACATCAAATATTTTTGGTTCAATTTTTTCTTCATCTTTTTGACTAATTTCATCTTCAGTGGGTTTTTTTCTCGGCTTTATTTTTTCTATTTTTTGAATTACATCTTTTTCTTCTGTTTCAGAAATAGTTCCTAGAACAGCTCCAACTTGAACTGTTTCTCCATCCTTTGAATTTATTTCAGTTATAACGCCTGTTACAGGTGATGGAACCTCAACATTAACTTTATCTGTTTCTAATTCAACTACAGGTTCGTCTGAATTTACAGTTTCACCTTTGCTTTTTAACCATTTTGTAATAGTCGCCTCAGTTATACTTTCACCTAAAGCTGGTACAACAATTTTTTCTGTCATTATTTAAATACCTTATCAATTATTTCTTTTTGTTGAGTCAAATGTCTTTTAGCATAACCTGTGGCTGGTGTAGCTGCTGTATTTCTTCCAATATACATGATTTCTTTATTTTTAGCTTTAATATAATTTAATGTCCATTGAATATAATCTCTAACCGAGAACCATGCTCCCATATTTTTAGGCTCTTCTTGGCACCAATAAAATTTAGCGTTATTTTTAAATGGTTTGATCTCTTTTACTAAAGATTTAATAGGGAATGGATAAAGTTGTTCGATTCTTAATAAAAGAACATCATTTTTTTTGACCTTTTCTCTTGCACTTAGTAGATCAAAATATACTTTTCCAGAACATAATATAACTTTTTTAATATCCTCATTTTTTTTTAATTTAATAAACCCATTATTTGATTCAGACGCATGATCCCAGAGAATTCTATGAAAAGAATTTTTTTTACCAAAATCATCTAAATTTGATACACAAAGTTTATTTCTAAGAAGAGATTTTGGAGTCATAATTATTAATGGTTTTCTAAAATCACGATGTATTTGACGTCTTAAAGCATGAAAATAATTTGCAGGGGTGGTACAATTAAGAACTTGCAAATTTTCTTTTGCACAAAGTTGTAAAAATCTTTCTAATCTTCCAGATGAATGTTCTGGTCCTTGACCTTCATAGCCATGAGGAAGTAACATTACCAATCCAGAAGCTCTGGACCATTTTCTTTCACCAGAAGCAATAAATTGATCAATTATAACTTGAGCTCCATTTGCAAAATCACCAAATTGCGCCTCCCATATTGTCAATGTATTTGGTTCGACTAAAGAATAGCCATATTCAAAACCTAAAACAGCAAATTCAGATAGCAAACTATCTACAACTTCAAATCTTTTTTGTTTTTTTGAAATATTATTTAATGGTATATAGCGAGAATTATTGATTTGATTTCTTAAAACAGAATGTCTTTGACTAAAAGTACCTCTACCCGAATCTTGTCCAACTAATCTCACAGGAAAACCTTCTTCAACAAGAGATGCAAAAGCTAAAGATTCAGCAGTTGACCAGTCTATATTTTTTTTATTTTTTACTGAAAGATATCTATTTTCAAATATCCTTTGTATTGTTTTATGTACATTTGCATTTTCAGGTAGTAGATTAATTTTTTCAGAAATTTCTAATAATTTTTTTTCATTTACACCACTTATTCCTCTCTTATCTTTTCCTTTTTCAGGTTTATATCTACTCCACGTGCCCTCAAACCATTGTAATTTTGGTTTATAATCTTTTGAGGTTTTGTATTGTTCATCAAGCAATTTTTTGAATTCATTATTTTTATCGTTAAAATATTCTTTTGATATAGTTCCTTCATCAATAAGTTTTTCTCCATAAATATTTAATGTTGTTGGGTGTGATTTGATCTTTTTATACATTAAAGGTTGTGTAAAAGATGGTTCATCTCCTTCATTATGTCCAAATCTTCTATAACAAAAAATATCAATAACAACATCTCTGTTAAATTTTAATCTAAATTCAGTTGCTATTCTTGCTGCATAAACAGTGGCCTCTGGATCGTCGCCATTAACATGTAAAATTGGAGCCTCAACCATCTTGGCTATATCTGAGGGATAAGGTGAAGATCTTGCAAATCTCGGACTTGTAGTAAATCCAATTTGATTATTAATAATAATATGAATTGTTCCACCTGTATTATGTCCAGGCAATCCTGACATTGCAAAACACTCTGCTACGATACCTTGTGCTGCAAACGCTGCATCACCATGTATTAAAATTGGTATTACCTTATTTCTTTCTAAATCTTCGTGAAAAAATTGCTTTGCTCTTGTTTGTCCTAAAACCACTGGATTTACTGCTTCAAGGTGTGAAGGATTGTCAGTCAAACTTACATGAACTGTGTTACCATCAAATTCTCTATCAGATGACGCCCCCAAATGATATTTAACATCGCCAGCACTATCTTCTTCTTTTGAAGAATTATGAATTTCACCAGCAAATTCATTAAAAATTCTCTTATATGATTTTTGTAATAGATTTGCCAAAACATTTAATCTGCCTCTATGAGACATTCCAATTTTTACTTCTTTGATTTTTTTATGGCCACCAACTTTAATTATTTGCTCTAATGCTGGTATTAAACTTTCTCCTCCATCTAACCCAAAACGTTTTGTACCTATATATTTTTTATGTAAAAATTTTTCAAATCCTTCGGCATATATAAGTCTATTTAAAATTGCAAGTTTACCATTTTTTGTAAATTTAAGAGCATCCTGATCTTTTTCTACTCGATCTCTAAACCATTTTCTTTCCTTTGGATTTGAAATATGCATAAATTCATATCCTATCGGCCCACAGTAAGTTTTTCTTAAAAAACTTAGTATCTCCCTTACAGTCGCGTACTCTCTATTCATAATGCCATCTAAAAATATTTTATGATCATAATCATCTTTTTTAAATCCGTGGTACTCAGGATGAAGTTCGTCTATATAATCTGAACTTTTAATACCTAAAGGATCAAGGTTTGCTAGCAGATTTCCTTGTGTTCTATAAGCTCGTATTAAAGTTACAGCTCTAATTGAATCTTTTTTTAATTTTTCGCTATTTTCATTATTTTCATTTTTATTTTTAATTAGAATGTTTTCTTGAACAATATCTTGCTTGCTAATTTTTTTATTTTTTTGCCAAGATGGACCATTAATCTCATTAATAATTACACTTGAATCCTCACCTAAATCTTTAAAATAATCTTTCCAGCTTTGAGGCAGTTCTGGATCATTTTTAATAAATTTTAAATACATTTGTTCTATGAAATCACTATTAGATTTATTTAGAAAAGATGTTTTTTTACTATATAGATTTTTTGAAATAGACATTAATTATAACACTATAATATTTGATAGATTTTTTTCAATTAGACAATTTATTTAATAAAGTTTTGCCTATTTCTGATGGAGAATGTGCGATTGTAATGCCACATTCTTCCATTTTTTTTATTTTATCTTTTGCCCCTCCTTTGCCCCCTGAAATAATCGCCCCAGCATGACCCATTCTTCTTCCTTTAGGTGCTGTTAATCCTGCAATAAATCCAACAACAGGTTTTTTGATTTTTTGATTCTTTAAATACTCTGAGGCTTCCTCCTCTGCAGTGCCTCCAATCTCTCCAATCATTAAAATAGATTTTGTTTCATCGTCTTTTAAAAATAAATTTAAACAATCAATAAAATTTGTTCCATTAATTGGATCTCCTCCTATACCAATGCAGGTAGATTGCCCAAGTCCATTTTCTGTTGTTTGTGCAACAGCTTCATAAGTAAGTGTTCCTGATCTAGAAACTATACCTACTGATCCTTTTTTATGAATATTTCCAGGCATTATACCTATCTTGCATTCATCAGGAGTTATAACTCCTGGGCAGTTTGGTCCAATCAATCTACTATTTGATCCATATAATTTTTTTTTAACTTTAATCATATCAATCACTGGAATTCCTTCAGTAATACAAACTATTAATTCCATAGAAGAGTCTATAGCTTCTATAATGGCACTTGCAGCAAATTTTGCTGGAACATAAATCATTGTCGCTGTAGCATCTGTCTCTTTTTTTGCTTCTTTGACTGTGTTAAAAACAGGTTTGTTTAAATGTTTTTGTCCACCTTTATTGGGTGTAACTCCTCCAACTAAATTAGTACCATAATTTAAAGCTTGTTCCGAATGGAACGTTCCATGAGAGCCTGTAAAACCTTGACAAATTACTTTTGTATTTTTATTTATTAAAATAGACATTTAAATTATTTTATTGCCTCAACAATTTTTTTTGCTGCATCATCTAAATTTTCAGCTGAAATTAACTTAACTCCCGAATTATCTAAAATTTTTTTTCCCTCTTTAAAATTTGTACCAGCTAATCTTACTACTAAAGGTATATTAATTTGTATCTCTTTAGCTGCATCCACAACACCTTGAGCCAGAACATCACATCTCATTATTCCTCCAAAGATATTAATTAAAATTCCTTTTACATTTTTATCAGAAAGTATTAACTTTAGAGCTGCTGATACTTTTTCTTTAGATGCACCACCTCCAACATCTAAAAAATTTGCAGGTTCTTTACCATAAAGTTTTATTATATCCATTGTAGCCATTGCAAGTCCAGCCCCATTAACCATACAACCAATATTTCCATCAAGTTTTATATAAGAAAGATTATGTTTACTGGCTTCTATTTCTTTAGGATCCTCTTCACTTAAATCCCTCAGTTTCAATATTTCTGGTTGTCTATATAATGCGTTATCATCAAAATTAATCTTTGCATCTAAACAAACTATTTTATTTTCTTTAGTTAAAATTAAAGGATTAATTTCTATGAGACTTGCATCTAAACTTAAAAACATTTTATAAAGTGATTTAATAGTAGAAATAGCCAATAACTTAGAGTCTTCTTTAAGATTAAATATATCAATTATGTCCTCGCATTCTTTATCTGAAATGTTTTCAGAAAGATTTATTTTTGTTGTTTTAATTTTTTCAGGTTTATTTTTAGCAACCTCCTCAATATTCATACCTCCTTGATCGCTTGATATAAAAGCAACTTTTGAACTTGCTCTATCTACTAAACATGAAAGATAAAATTCTTTGTCAATAGAAGATAGTTCTTCAACATATAATCTTTTAACTTCTTTTCCTTCAGATCCTGTTTGTGGAGTGATCAATCTTTTTCCAAGCATTTCTTTAGAAAATTCAGCTAGCTGATTAATATCATCAACTATTTTGATGCCTCCGGCCTTGCCTCTCCCGCCTGCGTGAATCTGAGCCTTAAGTACATACTTCTTGGTATTTAATTTTTTTGCTTTTTCTACAATTTCTTCAACCGAAAAGCCAAAAATACCATTTGGAACTTGAATTCCAAATTCTTTTAAAATTTGTTTTGCTTGATGCTCGTGAATGTTCATTATTTAGATAAATTTGGATCTATTGCTGAAGCCGCTTCCCATAACTTTTTTACTGAATCTATGGAATTAATAAATTCTTTTTTTTCTTTATCATTAAGTTTAATTTCTTCTACTTTTTCTACACCATTTTTTCCAATTATAACTGGTACACCAGCATAAATATTAGAAGTTCCATATTCACCATTAAGATATGCAGCACAAGGTAAAATTTTTTTTTCATCATTTAAGTATGCTGATGCCATCTCTACGCCTGAAGCAGCTGGCGCATAATAAGCTGATCCTTTCTCTAATAATTTAACAATTTCAGCACCACCATCTCTAGTTCTTTGATTTATGCTTTCTAGTTTTTCTTCAGATAATTTACCCTCTTTGACTAAATCTAATAATGGTTTTCCTGAAACTTTAGTAAACCTTGGTAATGGAACCATTGTATCTCCATGTCCACCCATAACCATTGCATTGATTTCTTTCACAGGTACTTTTAACTCTCTAGATAAAAATAACTTAAATCTTGAGCTATCCAAAATTCCCGCCATTCCAACAACTTTATTAGTCGGTAATCCTGAATATTTTTGAAATGCCATTACCATCACATCTAAAGGATTAGTAATACAAATAATAAATGCATTTGGTGAATTTTTTTTAATTCCTTCAGCAACTTGCTTTATTATTTTTAAGTTTATCCCTAATAAATCATCTCTGCTCATCCCAGGTTTTCTTGGAACGCCAGCTGTTATAATTATTACATCTGAATCTTTTATATCCTCATAATTATCTGTGCCTTCAAATCTAACATTAAAACCATCTACAGACGAAGATTGAGCTATATCAAGTGCTTTTCCTTTTGCGATACCACTTGCAATATCAAATACCACAACTTCATTTACCAATTCTTTTAGACCGATTAAATGAGCTAATGTTCCTCCTATTTGCCCAGCTCCAATTAAAGATATTTTTGACATATTTTTTATTTCATAGTTGGCATAATAAATTCTGGATTTGATCTTAGTCCAGATGGCCATCTTGAAGTTATAGTTTTAAGTTTTGTATAAAATCTTACACCTTCAATACCGTGCATATGTTGATCTCCAAACAATGATCTTTTCCAGCCACCAAAACTATGAAACGCAACTGGAACAGGTATTGGAATATTTATTCCTACCATTCCGATTTTAATTTTACTTGCAAAAGTTCTACCAACATCACCATCCCTTGTATAAATACTAGTTCCATTACCAAATTCATGTTCGTTAATTAGTTGGGTTGCTTCTTCAAAATCTTTAGCTCTTACAACTGAAAGAACTGGTCCAAAAATCTCTTCTTTATAGATTCTCATATCTTTCTTTACATGATCAAATAAACAACCACCAATATAGTAACCATTTTCATAACCTTGTAATTTTAAATTTCTTCCATCAACTAATAATTTTGCTCCTTCTTTGACTCCTAAATCTACATATCCTTTAACTTTTTCTAGATGTTCTTTTGTTACTAGGGGTCCCATCTCAGATGATTTATCCATGCCTGGACCAATCTTTAAAGCCTCAACTTTTTTAGTTAATTTACCCACTAATTCATCAGCTATATTTCCAACTGCAACTGCAACTGACTGTGCCATGCACCTTTCTCCTGCTGATCCATATGCTGCACCCATTAAACCATTTACTGCTTGATCCAAATCACAATCTGGCATTACAACACAATGATTTTTTGCTCCACCTAGAGCTTGTACTCTTTTTTCATTTTTTGCAGCGTTTTCATAAATGTATTTAGCTATAGGAGTTGATCCAACAAAGCTTACAGCTTTAATATCTTTGTTAATTAATATTGCATCAACTACTTCTTTATCTCCATTAATGACATTAAATACACCATCTGGTAATCCAGCTTCTTTAAAAAGTTCTGCTAATTTTATTGATATTGAAGGATCTTTTTCTGATGGTTTTAATATAAAAGTATTTCCACAAGCTATAGCCATTGGAAACATCCACATTGGAACCATGGCTGGAAAATTAAATGGAGTTATTCCTGCACAAACACCTAATGGCTGTCTAATTGACCAACTATCAATATCTGTTCCTACATTTTCTGTAAATTCTCCTTTTAGAACTTGAGGGATACCACACGCAAACTCAACTACTTCGAGACCTCTTATTAATGAACCTTTTGCATCTTCATATACTTTTCCATGTTCTGAAACTATCATTTTTGTA
Organism: uncultured Pelagibacteraceae bacterium; assembly: GCA_902576565.1. GTDB lineage: Bacteria > Pseudomonadota > Alphaproteobacteria > Pelagibacterales > Pelagibacteraceae > Pelagibacter. The sequence continues at coordinate 44,545 of CACGVK010000003.1, forward strand.
AGTAGATCAGAATTCTTTTCTATTAACTCTTTAAATTTAAACATTATTCTAGCTCTTTGAATTGGTGGTTTTAATGACCAGGTTTCAAAAGCTTTTTTTGAAATTTCAACAGCTTGATCTAAATCTGATTTTGAACCCAATATTACTTCAGACTCCTGGTCTCCTGTAGCAGGATTGAATACTTTTCCTTTTCTATCGGATTTTCCAGGAACTATTTTTCCATTTACAAAATGTTGAATTAAATTCATTCATGAATTTTTTAATTAAGTAATTAGCTTGTTGCAAGCATTTTCTTTATAGCTGCTATTGCTTTTGCAGGGTTTAAGCCTTTTGGACATGCATTTGTACAATTCATAATAGTATGACATCTATAAAGTTTTAATTCGTCAGCTACTTTTTTTAGTCTTTCTTTTCTCTCTTCGTCTCTGCTATCAATTATCCACCTGTACGCTTGTAACAACACCGCTGGTCCTAAATATTTATCTCCATTCCACCAATAGCTTGGGCATGAAGTTGAGCAGCATGCGCACATTATACATTCGTATAAACCATCTAACTTAGATCTATCTTCTATAGATTGAAAATTTTCTTTATTTTGGTCTTTATTTGAGTTTTTAAGCCAGGGTTCTACTGACTTATATTGATTATATAATGTACTCAAATCACCAATTAAGTCTTTTTGAACTTTTAGATGAGGCAGAGGATAAATGTTTATATCTCCTTTGATTTCTTTATGTGATTTTGTACAAGCTAATCCATTTTTTCCATCCATATTCATTGCACAAGAACCGCAGACACCATGCGCACAAGATCTTCTGTAAGCTAATGAAGAGTCAATTTCATTCTTTATTTTATTTAGTAAGTCTAATACTTTTGACGGACAATTATCCATATCTACCTCATAAGTATCTATACGAGGATTATCACCTGTAGAAGGGTCCCATCTATAAATATTAACTTTTCGGATATTTTTTGAACCAGTTTTATCTTTAAAATATTTACCTTTTTGAATCTTTGAATTCTGAGGCAAATTGATTTGAACCATTAATATACTCTCTCTTGAGGTGGAAAATATTGTACATCATTTGAAAGAGTTGATCTATGCACATCTCTATATGAAATTTTAGTTTTGCTTCCATCACACCAAGATAGAGTATGTTTCATAAAATTATTATCATCTCTTTTAGGATGATCTTCTCTTGCGTGAGCACCTCTGCTTTCTTTTCTCTCATAGGCAGAATCTAAAGTTACAATAGCTTGTCTAATTAAATTATCAAATTCTAGGGTTTCTACTAGATCTGTGTTAAAAATTAATGATTTATCTTTAACCAAAATTGACTCCATCCCTTTAAAAGGTTTTCTAATTTCTTCTACACCTTCTTTTAAGGTTTTTTCAGTTCTGAACACTGCACATTTTGATTGCATAGTTTTTTGCATAGATAGTCTTAGATCTGCAGTTCTATTTGAACCATTTCCATTTCTAAATTTATTGAATCTTTCTAAACATTTTTCTGTTTCCAAATTTGAAATTTCCTCATGGGGAGCACCTGGTTTTACTAGTTCTGCCGCTCTTTTCGCTGCAGCTCTTCCAAATACTACAAGATCAATTAATGAATTTGATCCTAATCTGTTAGCTCCATGAACTGAAACACATGCAGCTTCGCCAATTGCCATTAGTCCTGGAACTATTTTTTCAGAACCATTTACTGTTAAAACTTCTGCTTTATAATTTGTAGGTATGCCACCCATATTGTAATGTACTGTTGGAACAACTGGAATTGGTTCTTTAGTTACATCAACATCTGCAAATAGTTTTGATGACTCTGAAATTCCTGGAAGTCTTTTTTCAATTACTTTAGGATCTAAGTGATTCAAATGTAGGTGAACATGGTCTTTTTCTTTTCCAACACCTCTGCCCTCATTAATCTCTATTGCTATTGATCTGCTAACAACATCTCTAGATGCAAGATCTTTGGCTTTTGGTGCGTAACGCTCCATGAACCTTTCTCCTTTAGAGTTTAGCAAATAACCTCCTTCACCTCTAACACCTTCAGAAATTAAGGTTCCGTGTCCATAAATTCCAGTTGGGTGAAATTGAACAAACTCCATATCTTGTAGAGGCAATCCAGCTCTTAAAACCATAGCATTACCATCACCTGTGCAAGTATGTGCTGAAGTCGATGAATAGTAAGTTTTGCCATATCCTCCAGTTGCGATAATTGTGATGTGTGATCTAAATCTATGTATAGTTCCATCGTTTAAATTCCAAGCTATCAAACCTTTGCACTCACCATTTTTCATTAATAAGTCTAATGCAAAATATTCAATAAAAAATTCAGTATTATGCTTCAGTGCTTGACCATACATGGTATGTAGTATTGCATGGCCAGTTCTGTCTGCTGCAGCACAAGTTCTTTGCACAGTTTCATTTCCATAATTTTTTGTCATTCCTCCAAAGGGTCTTTGATATATCTTTCCATCTTCTGTACGACTAAATGGAACCCCATATCTCTCTAACTCTAAAACTGCTCTTGGAGCTTCTTTACATAAATATTCAATACAATCTTGGTCACCTAGCCAATCAGATCCTTTGACTGTGTCATACATGTGCCATCTCCAATCATCTTCCCCCATATTTCCAAGAGCCGCTGAAATACCTCCTTGTGCGGCAGACGTATGACTTCTAGTTGGAAATACCTTAGATATACAAGCTGTTTTTAATCCAGCTTCACTAAGACCAACTGCAGCTCTTAAGCCTGCTCCTCCAGCTCCAAGAACTACAACATCATATTCATGATCTATAATTTTATATGAACTCATAAACTTAATTTGTACAGTAAAAGTAGTGTTAATATGGGCATTATTATAGCAAATAAAAAGAGAGATTTGTTTGCGACATTTTTTAATTTTTCACTCTCAATATAGTCTTCAAATACCTCGGTAATGCTTAATGCTGAATAAAAATAAGCAAATATTATAAGTAATGAAAATAGTAATTTCGTGGGCTGACTTGTAAAAAACAATAATAATTCTTCATAAGATTTGTCGTAAAAGGAAACTAAATTAAATAGAAACCACAACATTAAAGGTAATAATACCAATGAGCTTAGTTTTAGAAATATCCATTTTTTAGTTGCATTAATCATTAAATTAAACCTCTGCCTAAAATAAAAATAGTTATAGTCATAATAAAAGACCCAAAGATAACTAAAAGACCAGTTATATTTGCAGTTCTTAGTTCAAATCCTATTCCAAAATCCCAAAACAAATGTCTGATTTCACTTAAAATTTGAAAAGAAAAAGACCAAACTGTACCTATAACTATAAATTTACCAAAAAAAGATCCAAAAAAATTTTGTATTAATGAATAATTTGGAATTAGAAAAAGCAAAGTTGCTACCCAAAAACAAATAAGGGTTAAAATAATTATATTTAATATTCCAGTTATTCTATGACAAATTGAAACTAAAGATGAAATATGCCAACTATAAATTTGAATATGCGGTGATAAAGGATTATTTTCTTTCATTATCTATTTTTTAAATACGCCTCCGCAATCTCTACTGCATTTAATGCTGCACCTCTTAGTAAATTATCAGAGACACACCAAAGATTTAAAGTATTCTTTTTGCTATTATCTTTTCTTATTCTAGAAATAAATGTTTCATTTTTTCCCTCAGCTTCTATCGGAGTTATATATCCGCCATCTTTTCTTTCATCCACAACTTTACATCCTTCAGAGTTATCTAAAACTTCAATTATATTTTCTACTGTAAAAGATTTTTCAAATTCTATATTTAAAGACTCTGCATGAGAAACCATGACTGGAATTCTAACACATGTGGCTGTTAGTTCTATTTTTTCATCTAAAATTTTTTTTGTTTCATTTATCATTTTGATTTCCTCTTTAGTATAACCATCATCAACAAATTCATCTATGTGTGGAATTGCATTAAATGCAATTTGTTTTGTGAAGTTTTTTGAATTAATTTTTTTGTTTTCTAAAGAGAGTTTAGTTTGCTCAACTAACTCATCCATTGGTTTTTTACCTGCACCAGATGTTGATTGATAAGTAGAAATTACTACTCTTTTAATATTAAATAAATCATGTAATGGTTTTAAAATTATTACTAGTTGAGCCGTAGAACAATTTGGATTAGCAATAATATTTTTTTTTAAATTTTTTAACTTATTTGAATTAACTTGTGGAACAATCAAAGGTACTTCGGGATCCATTCTAAAATAGCTTGAATTATCAATTACAATTGAGTGCTTTGCTGCATGTGGTACGTATTTTTCTGAAATTTTACCACCAGCTGAAAAGAATGTTATTTTGGCTTTGGAAAAATCAAAAGTTTCTAAATTTTCAACCTCAATTTCTTTATTATTAAATTTTAACTTTGATCCTGCACTTTTAGATGAAGCTAATAAATATAAATTATGAATAGAAAAGTTTTTTTTTTCTAAAACTTCTATAATTTTTCTTCCAACATTACCGGTTGCTCCAACAATTGCTATATTCATGATAATTAATTTATACTAAATGAAAGGTAAATCGCAAACTTTTCCCTCAAAAACTTCATCATTTATTGATATTTTAAATTTTTGGTCAATTTTATAGTGAGGCTTATTAATCATTGCAATTCCTATTACTTTTTTAAAATGTGGTGAATATACTCCTGACCTTAATTCACCAATTTTAAAATTTTCATCATTAACTAGATCAATAGATTTTGAAACACTTATCTCTTTTGCATCAACAACAACACCCATTAATTTTTTTGAAATACCTTTGCTTCTTATTTCTTTTAATTTCTCTTTTCCAAGAAAGTTAATATCATTGTCTAAATTTACATATTTTTCTAATCCACATTCTATTGGATTATCATTATTATCCATATCATTACCATACGATAGTAAAGCACTTTCAATTCTCTCAATCAAATTAGGGCATCCTGGTTTAACACTAAATTCTTTTCCAACTTCAAATAATTTATCATATAAAGCTATTCCAGATTTTGTATCCTCAACATAAATTTCAAAACCTCCTTGTTTTGACCAGCCTGATCTTGCTATTAAATGCTGATGATTAGCAAATTCAAAATAACCAAAACCAAAAAACTTCATCTCTGTTATTTTTTTTCCAAATATTTTTTCCATAAGTTTAAATGACTTAGGTCCTTGAACAGCTATTATATCTACGTTTGGTTCAAATATTTTAACATCAAAATTGTTTCCTATGGCAAGACCTTTTGCAAATAATATTACATCTGAGTCAGCTATTGAAATCCACCAACGATCTTCCTCAAGTTTTAAAACTACTGGATCATTTATCAACCCAGCCTTATCATCTATAATTGGACAATAATAGCATCTACCAATTTTAGATTTTGAAAGATCTCTGCATGTCATTAATTGAACTAATTTTGCTGCGTCTTTACCTTTAATTTCAACTTGTCTCTCACCTGCAACATCCCATACCTGAACATGCTCTTTTAAATGGTGGTATGAGTCTTCTAGTGATCCAAATGCAGCAGGTAATAACATGTGATTATAAACAGTATATGCTGTTACACCTTGGTTTTCGATTCTAGATGTATAAGAGGTACTTCTTACTCGTCTAGATTTTGCAATAAAATAGTTTTTCATTTTTTATTTATTTAAAAAATCTCTTACAATTTTTCTCATTTCTAATGCTTTTTCAAAAATTATCATATGTCCGCAATTAGAAATTATTTTTTTTTCTGAATTTTTTATCATTGATGCCATTTTATTTCCTACCTCTAAAGGAACCATCTTGTCTAAATCCCCAAATATACATAATGTTGGACAATTAATTTTTCCTAAAGATTCTTTGCCGCCTTTGTAATTGTTACAAGCATTTAAGTCTACTGCTAAAATTTCCCTAATATCTCTTGATGAATTTATAATTTTTTTTACAGGATTCCCTCCAATAAATGCTCTCGATCCTTCATATCCCCATTTCATCATTAACATAACTGCTTTTTCATCACCAGCTTCTGCATAATTAATAAGATCTTGATTTACAGGCATCCTGTATGATCCAGCTACAAGAACTAGTCTTGAAATTAATTCTGGATATCTAGCTGCAAAATCAATTCCAACTAAACTTCCTTGAGAATGACCTATAATTGTAATTTTTTCGATTTTAAGTTTTTCCATTAATGACTTTATCCAGTCAGAAATTTCTTCAATTGATTTTAAAGAAGGGCCCTCTGAGTTTCCATGACCTGGTAAGTCTACGGACAATACATTAAACCCTTGTGTAGAATAAAATTGTTCATGAAAAGACCAGACAATATGTGTAAGGCCACTACCATGCATCAACAAGATTGTGGGTTTTTCCTTTTCAAATTCCATGCCGCCAGTTGAGACAAACACGTTCTTTTCGTTGATGTCTAAATTCAGTTTAGCTCCTTGGCCTTTTTTCTTAATTCGAATTTCTGTATTTTTCCTGTTGATGTTTTTGGAAGTTCGCAAAACTCAATTTTTTTTGGAACTTTAAAATTTGCTAATGTTTCTTTACAAAAATCAATTAACTCTTTTTCAGAAACTGGTTTATCTTTTACAGACTCAATAAATGCACAAGGTACTTCTCCCCATTTTTCATCTGGTTTTGCAACAACTGCTGCAATAGATACAGAAGGGTGTTTTGATAAAGTATTTTCTATTTCAATCGATGATATATTTTCACCGCCAGAAATAATTATATCTTTTGATCTATCTTGAATTTTAACATAGCCATCAGGGTGCATCACAGCCAAATCTCCGGTATGAAACCATCCACCTTTCATTGCTTTTTCAGTAGCGTCCTTGTCTTTAAAATAACCTTTCATAACTACATTCCCTCTAATCATTATTTCTCCAATCGTTTTTCCATCTTTTGGAACTTCTTTCATGGTCTCTGGATCCATAATTGTTACACCTTCTGTATTAGGATATCTCACTCCTTGTCTAGCCTTAATCTCATTTTGTTTTTCTTCTTCAAATTTGTTCCATTCATCATTCCATGCACACTGAGTTACATGTCCATAAGTCTCTGTTAAACCATACACATGCATTACTTCAAAACCTAGACTCTTCATTTTTTTAAAAATAATACTTGGTGGAGGAGCCCCTGCGGTTAGTACATAAACTTTTTGTTTTAATTTTTTACGATCAGTTTCAGATGCTCCAGTAATCATATTAAGAACTATCGGTGCACCTCCAAAATGAGTTACATTATATTTATCAATTAATTCAAAAATTTTTTTAACATCAACATTCCGAAGACAAATAGTTCTCCCATTTAACATAGGAACAGTCCAAGGATAGCACCAACCATTGCAATGAAACATGGGGACGACTGTTAAGAAGTTTAATCTATTAGGCATGTTCCAAGCAGTAGCACTACCTGTAGACATCAGATAAGATCCTCTGTGATGGTATACTACACCTTTGGGATTTCCTGTTGTTCCAGAAGTATAGCTTAATGAAATTGCCTGCCATTCATCTTCGGGAAACTTAAATTGATAATTTTCATCACCAGTATTTAAAAATTCTTCATATTCTAGATCACCAATCTTTTCTAATTTTGATTGATCGGCATGCTTATCGTTAATGTCTATTACTATAATTTTTTTATTTATCGAACTTAATGCTTTTTTAACTTCTTTATGAAGTTGTCTATCTACCACTAGTACTTTAGCACTACTGTGCTCTAAAATATAAGCAATCGTTTTTGCATCTAATCTTATATTTATCGTATTCAACACTCCACCTGTCATAGGAACTGAATAGTGGGCTTCAAATATTTCTGGTGTATTAAAAGCTAAAAAAGAAACTGTATCTCCTTTTCGAATACCTATTTTTTCAAGTGCACTAGCAAATTTAATACATCTTTTATAGATTTCTAACCAAGTATATTTTCTATCTTCGTAAACTAATGCCTCATAATTAGGATAAATATCCTTTGCTCTTTGTAAAAAAGATAAAGGTGTTAAGGGTACAAAGTTAGCCTCATTTTTTCCTAAATTTGTTTCGTAGTGATTCATCGCTAATTAAATTTAAAATCCATAATATACTTACTTCCAGCTGTTCCGGTCAAATAATAACTTTCTATTCTTGGGAGAACTCTATCAAAGAAAAAATTTGCTGTTTGAATTTTCTCATCATAAAATTCTTTATTTTTAGTATATTCTTTAAAACTTACTTCTAATACTTTAATCCAAGAATGAGCTATAGCAATTAAACCAAGTACTTTCAAATAATCATTACAAGCAGCATTAGCATCATCCTTTGAATTTATAATTTTATCTTTAATCCAAGAAGTAAAATTATTTAAAATATTAATGTTTTTTTCTAATTTTTGAGAATATGGTTTAATTTTTTCATCACTTATTTGAATTTCATTTTTTATCATTTTCAAATATTCATCTATTATATCTCCATTTTTATTTACTAATTTTCTGAAAACTAAATCAATTGCTTGAACTGAATTTGTTCCCTCGTAAATCGGGGTAATTCTATTATCTCTATAAATTTGTTCTATTCCCTGATCTTTTGTATATCCATATCCACCAAATATTTGCATAGCATCACTAGTAATTTCCATACCCATATCAGTAAATAAAGATTTGACCACTGGTGTCATTAATGAAACAAAGTCAGAGGCTTTTTGTCTAATTTTTTCATCTTTATGATAAAGACTTACTTCAGTTTGTTGTGATAGCCAGAAACAAAGTGCTCTCTCTCCCTCAATGATTGACTTCATATTAAGTAATGTTCTTCTTATATCTGCATGTTGAATAATAAAATCTGCTACATTATTAGAACTTTTGCTATTACTTTTTCCTTGCTTTCTCTCTTTCGCATAAATTAAAGAATTTTGATAAGCAATTTCAGATAGACCTAATCCTTGCACTCCAACAACTATTCTTTCTAAATTCATCATAGTGAACATTGAGTTCAATCCTTTATTTTTTGGTCCTATCATGTATCCAATAGAATCTTCAAAATTTAATACACAAGTTGCTGAACCTTTTATTCCCATTTTACTTTCTATTGAACCAGTGGATATACCATTTCTAGAACCTATAGACCCATCATCTTTTACTATAAATTTTGGAACAAGGAATAAACTTATTCCTTTAGTTCCAGAAGGAGAGTCTGAAGCTCTTGCAATTACCAAGTGTACAATATTTTCTGTTAAATCGTGATCACCTGAAGTTATAAAAATTTTTTGTCCTGTTATTTTAAATGTTCCATCAGATTGCTCTACCGCTTTTGTTTTAAGTAAACCTAAGTCAGTTCCACAAACAGGCTCTGTCAAACACATAGTCCCACTCCATTTTCCTTCAACCATTTTTGGTAAAAACTTATTTTTTATCTCTTCTGTAGCGTGATGATTAATGCAGTTATATGCTCCGATACTTAATTCACTATAAAGTTTGAATGAAAGGGAGGCAGAGGATAACATTTCATCAAAAAAAGCACTGACAGTTTTTGGCATACCTTGTCCCCCATATTTTGGATCACAAGATAATGAAGTCCAGCCATCTTCTATAAATTTTTTATAAGCTTCTTTATATCCAGGAGGAGTTCTAACAACTCCATTTTCAAGTACTGTTGGATTTTCATCACCTATTTTTGCTAAAGGTAAAATTATATTTTGATTAATTTTTGCAGCTTCCTCTAAAATATTTTTTACTAAATCAGGTGTAATTTCTTTATATTTTTCAATTTCATTATAATTTTGGTTATTTCTTAAATTCTCATAAAGAAACATCATATCTTCAACTGGAGCTATATATGTTGTCATAAATGTTAGGATAAAATAATTTAAATTTTTTATTTTTGCAAATACGCAATAATCGCATTACCCATTGCTTCAGTATTCACTTCTTTCGTGCCTTTTGAGGCAATATCTTTGGTTCTTAAACCATCGTCCAATACTTTTTGAACAGCTTTATCAATTGCATCAGCCTCTTTTTCCAGATTCAAAGAATACCTAAGTGCCATTGAAAAACTTAAAATGGTAGCAATAGGGTTGGCAATCCCTTTTCCAGCAATATCTGGTGCTGAACCATGAACTGGCTCGTACATAGATCTCATGTTTCCATCTTTGTCTTTTGCACCTAAAGATGCTGAAGGTAATAAGCCTAATGACCCAGTTAACATTGCTGCTTCATCTGAAAGTATATCTCCAAATAAATTATCTGTGACTATGACATCAAATTGTTTTGGATTTCTTAGTAATTGCATTGCACAATTATCAGCTAACATATGTTTCAATTCTACATCTGGATATTCTTTATCATGAATTATTTGAACTTCTTCTTTCCAAAGTTGCCCGGCCTCCATCACATTTGATTTTTCACATGAGGTAACTTTGTTATTTCTTTTTTTTGCCAAATCGAATGCAACTCTAGCAACTCTTTCTATTTCACTTGTAGTATAAGTATGAGTATTAATTCCTTTTCTTTGTCCATTATCTATTGGTTTAATTCCTCTAGGTTCTCCAAAATATATCCCTCCTGTCAACTCTCTTACAATCATTATGTCTAATCCTGAAACTACTTCAGGCTTTAGGCTCGACGAATCTACTAATTGTTTAAAACAAATTGCAGGTCTTAAATTTGCAAATAATTTTAATTCTTTTCTCAATTTTAATAATGCTCTTTCAGGTTTTTTTGAAAACTCTAAATTATCCCACTTCGGTCCACCGACTGCACCTAATATTACTGCCTCACTTTCTAAAGCTTTGTAAAAAACTTCGTCAGTTATTGGCGTTCCATGTTTATCATACGCAGCTCCTCCAACTAGGTCTTCATCTATTTCAAAATCTAATGATTTATTTGAATTTAGCCAATTAATTATTTTTTTAACTTCACTAATAACTTCTGGTCCAATTCCGTCGCCAGGCAATAGCAAAATTTTTCTTTTTTTTACTTTAATCATTTAATATCCATGGCTTAGTAGATCTTAATTTATCTTCGTATTCTTTAATCTTGGATGATTTTTCTAAAGAAAGAGCAATGTCATCTAATCCTTCCATTAAACATTTTTTCTTAAATGGATCAATTTTAAAACTTATTTCATTATTTCCAAAAGTAATTTTTTCTTCCTCAAGATCTATACTTATTTCTTCTTTGCGATTTGAGTATTCGGACAATTCCTTAATTTTTTCATTGTCTAAAATTATTGGTAAAATTCCGTTTTTAAAACAATTATTATAAAATATATCGGCGTAACTAGTGCTTATCACACAACTAATTCCAAAATCTAGAAGAGCCCATGGAGCATGTTCTCTGGAAGATCCACATCCAAAATTATTACCAGCAATTAATATTTTTGAAGTATTGTATGGTTTTTTATTAAGAATAAAACTATCAATTATTTTTCCATTATCATCATATCTCATTTCATAAAATAAATTTTTTCCTAAGCCAGTTCTTTTAATTGTTTTAAGAAATTGCTTTGGGATAATCATGTCTGTATCAATATTTACTATTGGCAAATATGCAGGAATACTTTTAACTGATATAAATTTTTTCATTAATTATTATACTTTCTAACATCATCAAGATTTCCAGAAATTGCTGCTGCTGCTGCCATTCCAGGACTTACTAAATGAGTTCTTCCACCCCTACCTTGTCTTCCTTCAAAATTTCTATTTGATGTCGAAGCACATCTCTCTTCTGGTTTTAGCTTATCTGCGTTCATTGCTAAACACATGGAACATCCTGGTTCTCTCCACTCAAATCCAGAATTTATGAATATCTTGTCTAAGCCTTCTTGTTCAGCTTGCTCTTTAACTAATCCTGAGCCTGGGACTACCATAGCTTCTACATGAGAAGCTTTTTTCTTCTCTTTTAAAATTTTAGCTGCTTCTCTCAAATCCTCAATTCTTCCATTTGTACAACTTCCTATAAAAACTTTATCAATTTTAATATCTTTTACTGGGGTTCCCGGTTTAAGTCCCATGTATTGAAGTGATCTCGTTATAGAGTTTTTTTTATCTATATTACTTTCATTTTCAGGATTTGGAACTTTGCCGTTAATAGAAACAACATCTTCAGGTGAAGTTCCCCACGTAACCATAGGTAAAATATCTTTTCCATCAAGATTTATTTCTTTATCAAACTTAGCATCCTCATCAGTTTTTAAATTATTCCAATATTTTAATGCTTTATCCCAATTTTCATTTTTTGGTGACATTGGTTTTCCCTTTAGATAATTAAAAATTTTTTCATCTGGTTGAATTAATCCAGCTCTAGCACCACCTTCGATTGTCATATTACAAATAGTCATTCTCTGCTCTACAGATAAATCTGAAATTAATGTACCTGCATATTCAATTACACATCCTGTGCCCCCAGCTGTTCCAATTTTTCCAATTATTTGTAAAATTACATCTTTTGAAGTAACTCCAAGAGATAACTTCCCATTTACATTAATTCTAAAATTTTTTGCTTTTTTTTGTACTAAGGTTTGTGTAGCCAATACATGTTCAACTTCAGATGTACCTATTCCAAAAGCTAACGATCCAAAAGCTCCATGGGTAGCTGTATGACTATCACCGCATACAATTACCGTACCTGGTTGTGTAAAACCTTGTTCAGGTCCAACAATATGAACAATGCCTTGTCTTTTATCCGTCATACCAAACAACTTTATGCCAAAGTCTTTGCAATTTTTTTCAAGTGTTTCTACTTGAATTCTTGAGTCTTCATCATCAATACCTTTTGATCTATCTGTTGTAGGAATATTATGATCTACAACAGCCAAAGTAAGATTTGGTTGTCTAACTTTTCTATTTGAACTTCTTAACCCTTCAAAAGCTTGGGGACTTGTTACTTCATGAATTAAATGTCTATCAACAAACAATAAGGATGTTCCATCTTTTTGTTCATGAACTAGATGTTCACTCCAAATTTTATCATATAATGTTTTAGACATTTAGAAAAAACTTATTTTTTCTGTTCTGAGCTTTCTTTTTTTTGCTCTTTTTTTGGTTCTTCGTTTGAGCTTATGTTTTCATCTGAAGATTTCTCCTGAGATGGAGGAGCTACATTTTCTTCATTTACTTCTTCAAGTTTTGTATCAACCTCTATACCAATTTTCTTTTTAATTTTTTCAGCAATTCTAGCTGATTTTCCAGTTCTTTCGCTTAAATAATATAATTTTGCCCTTTTTACTTTACCTGATCTTATAACTTTAATTGAATCTACAACTGAACTATATAAAGCAAAAGTTCTTTCAACTCCTTCTCCAAAAGAAATTTTTCTTACTGTAAAAGAAGAATTCAAACTTCTATTTTTCTTTGCAATACAAACTCCTTCAAAATATTGAATTCTATCTCTTTTGCCCTCAGTAATTTTCACACCTACCTTAATAATATCACCAGGAAAAAAATCTGGTAATTTTTTTTCAGAGGCTATTTTTTTAACGTTAGCGTTATTAATTTCTTCAATTGTTTTCATATTTAAATTTATCAAATTAATTCTTTTTATATTTTTGCCACAAATCTGGTCTTCGGTCGCGTGTTATAGCCTCAGATTTAGATAAACGCCAGTGTTTAATTTTACTGTGATCACCAGATAATAGCACTTCTGGGACATTTTTTTCCTCCCAAATTTGAGGTTTTGTATATTGTGGATATTCTAACAGTCCATTTTCAAATGTTTCATCAATAACTGATTTTTCGTTTCCAATTATACCTGGGATTAATCTTAAAATTGCATCTAAGACTACAAATGCTGCTGTTTCTCCTCCTGATAAAATAAAATCCCCAATACTTAATTCCTCTATATTTCTTGTTTCAATCACCCTTTGATCAATACCTTCAAAATGTCCACAAATTAGATTTATCTTGTTTTCCCTAGATAGTTTTTTTGCAATATCTTGATTAAATAATTTACCCTTGGGACTTAAGTATATGATTTTTTCACCACTCTTTATTTTTTGGTCTAATGAATTTGCAATTATATCTGGCCTTATTAACATACCAGATCCGCCACCATATGGAGAGTCATCAACGGTTTTGTGTTTATCTTTTGCAGAGTCTCTAATATTTACAATTTCTAAATCCCATTTTTTTTCATCAAGCGCTTTTCCATATAATCCTTTACCTAAAGGACCCGGATATAAATCTGGATATAAAGTAAATATTCTAGCTTCAAACATATTTATTTCTTTTCTTCTGCTTTAGAAGCTTCTGTTTTCTTTTCTTCTGCTTTAGGAGCTTCTGTTTTCTTTTCTTCTGCTTTAGGAGCTTCTGTTTTCTTTTCTTCTGCTTTAGGAGCTTCACCTTCATCTTTTTTCTTTCTATCTTTTTTTGGTATTGCTTTTTGAGGGTTATTTCCTTTTGCAGGCATAGAAATTATTTGATTCTCACCTAGGATTCTTGCAACACGAGTTGTTGGTTGCGCTCCTTGGCTTAACCAGTATTTAATCCTCTCTGATTCCAAACCTACTCTTTCTTTCTTTTCCTTTGGTAATAGAGGATTGAAAAATCCTAATTTTTCAATGAACCTCCCATCTCTTGCAAATCTACTGTCTGCAACCACAATTTTATAAACAGGTCTTTTTTTTGTTCCACCCATTGATAATCTTAATTTTAGCATTCGTTCTCCTTTTTTATTTTAGTTGATTAAAAAGTTCTGGCGGAATTCCTTTATCAGCCATACCTTTCGTGTTTCCTTTGGACATTTTCTTCATCATGTCTGACATCATTTTAAATTGTTTTAACAATTTATTGATAGTGGCTATGTCTAAACCAGAGCCATTAGCAATTCTTTTTTTTCTAGACCCATCTATAATTTTAGGATTTTCTCTCTCTTTTTTTGTCATTGATAATATTACTGCTTCATTTTGTGTGATAATTTTCTCATCAATTCCTGACTGCTCCATTTGAGATTTAATTTTTGATACTCCAGGTAAAAATGACATTACACCTTCTATTCCACCCATTTTTTTCATTTGTCTTAACTGAGTTAAATAGTCCTCCATAGTAAAAGTACCTTTTTTTAAATTCTCTTCAGTTTTTTTTATATTTTCTTCAGTTAAATCCTGGGATGCTTTTTCTACAAGAGATACAATATCTCCCATTCCTAAAATTCTGTTAGCAATTCGATCAGGATGAAAAACTTCTAGATTTTCAATTTTTTCTCCAATACCTAAAAATTTGATAGGTACTTTTGAAACATACTTCATACTTACTGCTGCGCCACCTCTAGCATCCCCATCCGCTCTTGTTAAAACTATTCCAGTAAGATTTACTGTATTTTTAAACTCTTTTGCTACTTCTGCTGCTACTTGACCTGTTAGGGAATCAGCAACAAGAAATGTTTCTGTCGGTTTAACGATTTCTTCTATTTGTTTAATCTCACTCATCATTTGAAGATCAATTTGAGTCCTACCGGCAGTATCAAATAAAATTATTTCTGAACCATTAAGATTTGCTGCGCTAATTGCTCTTCTACATATATCTTCTGGCAATTGTCCTTCTACAATTGGTAATGTTAAAATATTATTTTGTTCACCAAGAGTTTTAAGCTGTTCTTGAGCTGCAGGTCTATAAACGTCAAGACTAACCATCATAATTTTCTTTTTTTTATTTTTTTCTAAAAATTTTGCTAGCTTTGCAGTTGTTGTAGTTTTTCCTGAGCCTTGGAGACCAACCAGCATCATAGGCACTGGTGGTACAGCATTTAAATTTAGATCCTCATTATTTTCACCTAGTAATTTAACTAACTCATCAAAAACTATTTTAACTACCATTTGGCCTGGTGAAGTTGATCTAATAATTTCTTGGCCTAATGCTTTTGGTTTAACATTTTCTATAAATTGTTTTGCAACATCTAATGAAACATCTGCTTCTAAAAGTGCTTGTCTAATACCTTGGAGGCCCTCATCAACTTGCTTTTCATCAAGAGATGGTGCCTTTTTTAGAGAAGAAAAAACTTCTTCAAATTTATTTGTCAAATTTTCAAACATATTTACATCCAGCAGCTATCGCACCAGTGGGCGAACCCTCGCAGACTGGTGTCGATCTCTTTGTTACCAAAGACACCGCAAATTTCTAATTTTGCGGAAACTGCGATAAACTATAATAGAGGTTCAAAAAGTCAATAAATAAGTTAAGTATAATTATATGGAATTCAAAGCATATAAAATGGATGGTTTGGGTAATGATTTTATAATCATTGATCAAAGAAATCATCAAATAGAATTAGACAAAAACCAAATAAAAAAAATCTGCGATAGAAATTTTTTTGGTTGCGATCAACTTATACTTATTTATAAAAGTAAAAATAATGACGCTGATTTAGTATTCTATAACTCTGATGGGAGCACTTCTGGAGCCTGCGGAAATGGAACTAGATGTGTAGCTTACTTACTATCAAAAGAATTAAATAAAAGTAAAATTATCATCCAAACTGAGTCTGGAAATTTAGAATCAAATATTTTAGAGGAAAAATTAGTTGAAACAGTTATAGGTTTACCAAAAACTAATTGGAATGAAATTCCTTTATCTAAAAATATTGATACAAAAAAATTAAATTATAAAATTATTGATAAAACTAATAAAGAATTTTTCGGTGGTACAGCCGTTAATGTTGGAAATCCACATGTTATTTTTTTTATGAATAACATAGATAGTTTTGATTTAGGAAAAATTGGACCAAATATTGAAAATGATAAACTTTTCCCAGAAAAGTGTAATGTTACTTTGGCACAAGTAATTAATGATGGTCATATTAAAATTAAAGTTTGGGAAAGAGGGGCTGGTTTAACAAAAGCATGTGGAACTGCAGCTTGCGCAACTGCTTATGCTGCTATGATAAATGGAAAAGCAAAACATAAAATAGAAATTCAATTTGAACTAGGAATACTAACAATACAAATAGATAAAAATAATAAAATTACTATGTGTGGACCCGTATCAGAAATTAAAAAAATAAATATAAAAATTTAATGGGAATTTTTGACAAATTTAAAATTGGTTTAAAAAAAAGTGCTTCCACATTTACATCTGGACTAAAAGAAATAATTATAAAAAAAGAAATTGACGATAAAACTTTAAATGAAATTGAAAATTTTTTAATTCAATCTGATGTTGGTGTTGTAGCATCGGAGGAAATTAAGAATATAATTTCAGAAAAAAAAATTGATCCTAACAAAAATAAAATAGAAGAGATAAATTTAATCCTAAAAAATTATATAATTGATTTAATGTCACCTCTTGAAAATAAAAATTTTTTTGAAAATAAAAGTAATTTAAATGCAATATTGGTCTCAGGTGTAAATGGAGTTGGTAAAACCACTACTATAGGAAAAATAGGAAAAATTTTAAAATCCAAAAATAATAAAGTTATTTTTTCAGCATCAGATACTTTTAGAGCTGCAGCAATAGAACAGCTGGAAAATTGGGCAAAAAAAATAAATGTAGAGATAATAAAGTCCTCACAAGGCTCTGATCCTGCTTCAGTTGCTTATAAAGCCGTAGATGAAGCTTTAAAGAAAAATTTTACGCATGTTTTAATAGATACAGCAGGAAGATTACAAAATAAAAAAAACCTAATGGAGGAGTACAAAAAAATTGCTAATGTAACAAAAAAAATTGATCCTAATGCTCCTCATGAAGTTTTATTAGTTTTAGATGCAACTTCCGGACAAAATGTAATAAATCAAGTCGAGGAGTTTAATAAAATTATTCCAATTACAGGATTAATAATGACTAAGCTTGATGGAACAGCAAAAGGTGGAATTTTAATAGCTATTGCAAAAAAATATAAATTACCAATTATTGCATTAGGATTAGGTGAAAAAGAAGATGATTTAAGAATTTTCAGTGCTGAGCAATTTGCAGAGGCTTTTATTTCATTTAATTAATCAAATTATTTGAAATAAGAGGTTTATAAATTTTACACTTAAATTTATCATTTAAGCTTCTGAATCCACATTTTTTTGCATAAGTAGATATAACAAAATCTAGTTTTCCATTTTTATCAAATATTTTTAGTTTTTTATTTTGGATATCAAATTGCAAATTTCTATTTACATTTTTAATTGCACTTACCATTATTAATGTATTATTGTCATTTAACAAATAATAAGCAAAATCCTCTGGGAAGACAGGAAAGTCATAATTTTTTAAAATCTTTTTTGCTTTGCTTGGAAACCAATCATAAGAAATTAAAGGTATATCAATTTTAGTTTTATTATCATATAAATAAAGATCTTGAGGAAAATCGTTGATATAATTATTATTTTCACCTTTCGCCAGAACAGCTTTATACCTTGTTTTGAAATATAAAGTAAATTTTTTATTATAAGAATCCATTTTTCCAATATGAAAATAATCATCAGTTATATAATTATTATCTGCAGATATTGATGGAGATATTAGAAATAAAACTAAAAAGACAAAAATTTTTTTCACAATCTTAATTTTATTTTTAAATTCTGATGAGGTTTTGTTTAAATTGTGACCTAATTTAAACTTTTTAAGAATGATTTGATCGAATTTATTAAGTCATCGTTGTATTCTAACATATGATCGTCATTTTTAGGAAAATATGAATATTTGGGATTATTTGCAAGTTCGAACATTTTTTTTCCCATCCAAAAAGGTACTATTTTATCTACTTCTCCGTGCATAATTAAAATTGGAGATTTAATATTTTTAATTTTTTTATCACTTTCGTATTTATCTTTAAGCAATAATTTTACCGGAAAAATTGGATATTTCGATTTTGCTGCTGCAACCATAGAAGTAAAAGGAGATTCTAAAATTACTCCTGCATATTTTTTATTTTGTGCAATTTCAGTAGCAATTCCAGTCCCAAGTGACTCTCCATAAATTATGATATTTTCTTCTAAAATTCCTTTTTCAATCAGCCATTTAATTGCGCTTCGTGCATCTTCATACAAACCTTGCTCAGTAGGTTTACCTTTATTTCCACTAAATCCTCTCCACGCAAGTAATAAAAAATTGACCTGCATATCTTTAAAATGATTAATTTTATGTATTCTATTTTCTAATGCTCCAGCATTTCCATGTAAATAAAGAATTGTTTTATTTTTATTAATATTTTTTTCATGATACCAGGCTAAAAGTTTAATATTATCTTTAGTTATTATCTGAATTTTTTCAATTTCTACAATTAATTTATCTCCAAAATAATTATTTTCTACAGGGTGATATAGAAGATTTCTTTGGTAAACATATAAAAATAAAGTTACAACTAAATATACTAAAACTACTAAACCTACCAAAAATAAATTATACATACTTTTTTTATTCATTTTTATTTTTCAAAATAAAATAAGAATAACTTAAAATACAAATTATTAAATAAACAGCAAAAGAAATTTGAAAACTCTGAGTTTCTCCTTTTCCTAAATATTTAGATAAATCGATAATTAAACCAATTCCCCATTGCATTATAAAAGTGCCTAAAAAAATGAGTAAATTAAAAGATGTAAGTGATTTTCCTGCTAGACTGGTTGGAAAATGCATAGCTACTGCGGGCTGTGTAAGAGATAAAACAATTGAAGTAAGTATATAGATTATAAAATGTATCGCTCCTACATTTTCGCCTGAAATAATAATTACAAATAAAGATAGATAGCTAATTGGTAATCCAAATTTCAATAATTTCATAGTATCCATTCCTAATTTATTAATTTTAGGTAAAATGTAACCCCAAACAAAAAATGCTATTAACATTGTTACATTTATCCAAAAAAGTCCCGTTGCACTCTCAAGTGGATCATGGCCTGAAACCCTAACCATCCACGGACCAGCCCACAGAGTTTGAACTGCCATGATTCCTCCATAGTTAAATAAACCAAGAGGAATAGTGCTTCTAAAAAATTTATTTTTCCAAATATCTGATAATAATCCAGAATTTTTTTGATCATTATTATCTATTTCTTTTTTCCATGGAGGGATAAAAAGTAATGTCAAAATTATAACAATAAAAATTAAAATAGATATTCCTCCAAAAATCCATCTCCAACCAAAAATTGGTAATAAAATTTGAACAGGTAATGTTGAAAAAACAAACCCACTAGAAGCTATCATTAACATCCAAGAGTTTCCTCTTTGTTGGTACTCATCTGCAAACCAAATTCTATAACCTGTTAAAGGACCCATTAAACATGCGCTAACACCAACTCCAATTAAAATTCTTGATATAATCAAACCGGCAAAACTTTGAGCCAATGCAAATGCTGTGGTACCAATTATTGCAATCAATAAAAATGAAGAAACTATTTTTTTAGGACCATGTCTATCAAGTAAATATCCAAGTGGTATTTGCATAGATGCAAATCCTAAAAAATATCCTCCGGCTAATAATCCCAGATCACCTGCTAATAAATTAAATTCATCGGTTAATAAAGGAGATAAAGTTGCAGTTATCGCTCTTAATAGACAAGATAAAAAATATCCAGAAGCAAATACAAAAAATATTAAAACCGCCTTTTTGATCGGTAAAATATTTTTTTCCATTATTTATTTTAAAAATTTAGAGATATATCACGATGTATAGAGTTACAACTTGCAACAAATTTAGCTTGTTCCTTTGTTAAACGAGATTGTAATCTTAAACCTATATTATTATTTATAGCTAAATTATATTTCTCAATTTCTGGCATTAAATTTTTAGCTGCATCTTTTCTCCATTTAATTTCTTTGTTAAAAATGCCTTGGACTTCTAAACTAGTATCATTAATTTTATTTACTTCTATTTCTTCACTATCTAGTAAAGAGTATAAATCATCTAATCTATTAGCAAATACTTCTGTACCAGAAATTTCACTTAGTTTTTCAAAAAGGCTATCAATAATTTTAGATGAGTTTTTGTAATCCTCTTTTTCAATATTATTTGTTAAATTTTTAATATCTGTAGAAATTTCATTTAATTTTTCATAATCTTTAATAAATAAACTTATTTGAATAAGGTTATCATATGCTTCATCAACATTTTTTTTGTATCTTTTTGTTTGAGTATTTTTAGCCTTTTTAATTACTTCGAATTCTTTGTTTTGTGATACCCAATTTTCAGGTATTGCTTTTTCTATTTCACCAATCTCTAATTTAATATCTTCAATCTTAAGTTTAATTTTATTTTTCTGAGAAATATTATCTTTATCTAAGTTTCTTATTTCTGCTTTTAATTTTGCAATTTTATCATCCAATTTTCTTATCTTTTTTTGTTTTTTTCTAACACTAAAATGAAGGTCTCTATAATCTTCAGCAAATAATTCATACTCTTTTGCTGTTTTCTGAAGTTTTTTAACTAAAGCAAAAGTTCCGAGAGCATTTTCAAAATGCTCTTCAAAAATATCTAATTTATCATTTGGAAGGTTAGAAGGAACCTGTTTTTGAAAACTTGTAATAGCAGCTCTAAGTTTTTGCTCATCATTATTATAAATATCAAATTTATATTTTTGCAAACAATGTTGAAGCTTAGGATTCATAGGAGGTGGAGCTACATGGGATGTTAAATATGTTCTAGCAGGTAAATAATTTACTAAACTTGGATAAAAACCTACAATTCCAAGTCCGATTAATTGTAAAATTATAAAAGGAACTACGCCTTTCCAGATGTTAAGTGTTGTAATAAACTTTGGAGCAACCCCTTTTAAATAAAATAGAGCAAAACCAAATGGTGGTGTTAAAAAGGAAGTTTGTAAATTTACTCCAATCATTACACCTAACCAAATTGCACTAACATTAGCACCTGTTTCTGCCAATAATATTGGTGCAATAATAGGAACAACGACAACTGCGATTTCTATAAAATCAAGAAAAAAACCTAAAAGGAAAATTACCGCCATCACAACAATAAACTGTGTCCAAAATCCACCTGGCAAATCTTGTAAAAAGTCTCTTACTAATTCTTCTCCTCCAAAAGCTCTAAAGCCTGAAGTAAGCATAGCAGCTCCCAGAAGAATAATAAAAACCATAGAAGTAGTTACACATGTTTCAGTAACAACTTCTTTTAAAACATTGTCGACCTTAAATGATCTCCAAAAACTCCAAATAATACCTATTAAAAAAAATATAGTAAAAAAACCTGTAACTAAAATCGCAGTTAAGTTTCTAGTTTCAATAGCTTTGATATTTAAGTTGTAATTTTTGGAAATTATAAAAATTGGGATTAAAGCTACAACTGTTATCAATAATGGATAATAAGCATCTTTTTTACCTTTATGAAGACGATAACCTGCCATTATAGTTGCTCCTATTGCTCCTATAGAGCCGGCTTGGTTTACAGTTGCTATACCCATTAATATAGATCCAAGAACTGCAAATATTAATGCAAGAGGTGGAATTATTACCATAATAACTTTTATCCAAAATTTAAAATTAAACTGTCCCTTAAAAGGAACAGGAGGAGCTGCTTTAGGATTTAATCTTGCATATACAAATACATACAACATATATAAACCAACTAATACCAAACCAGGTAATAATGCTCCTAAAAACATATCTCCAGCGCTTGTTGATCCTACTCTAAATTCACCTGGCATATTAAACTCTCCGGTTATTAATTTGTAATCTGCTTGCCTCATAGTATTTGCTACATCAGCAGCACTTGCTAACTGGTCAGCGATTATAATTAAGACAATTGATGGAGGAATTATTTGTCCAAGTGTTCCAGAAGAACAAACTATTCCACTTGCGAGACTTCTATCATACTTGTTATTTAACATAGTGGGCAATGAAATTAGACCCATTGCAATCACAGTTGCTCCAACAATACCTGTTGTAGCCGCCAGTAACGCCCCAACAAAAATTACTGAAATTCCAAGACCCCCTGGTATAGGGCCAAATAGTTGACCCATGGTCACTAAAAGATCTTCAGCAATTTTTGATTTTTGCAACATTATTCCCATAAAAATAAATAAAGGTATCGCAATTAATGTGTCGGTTTCTACATCCCAATAATTGCTTCTAAAATTTGTAATCCCTGCTGTTAACCATTCTAGTGGCCCATCAGTTGCAAAATATGCACTTGCACTTCCATCAAAAAGATATCCAAAAAAGGCAGCAAGACCTATTGATATTATTGCTGAACCTGGCAATGCAAAAGCAACTGGAAAACCTGATGCCAAAGCTGCAATCATGATCAATACAAGTAAAGATAAAAATAAATGTTCCATAATTTAATTTTTTAAAAGTTTATAGCTACTCCCCATAAAATAACTTGTAAATTGAATCAACATACTTACGGCAAAAACAGCTAAATAAACGGCCATTAGATAAAGTAAGTATAATCCATTTGAACCTTGTTGTGTTATTTCGAACGAAATAACT
The DNA here is from genome assembly GCA_902576565.1 of uncultured Pelagibacteraceae bacterium. GTDB lineage: Bacteria > Pseudomonadota > Alphaproteobacteria > Pelagibacterales > Pelagibacteraceae > Pelagibacter. Next base: position 67,883 of record CACGVK010000003.1, read on the forward strand.
GGACCATTTATGATACTAGCTTTGCCCCCCATTCCTAGAAACAAAACTATAAGACATAATGGAATTCCTAATAACAAAGATCCAACTGAGTTAGTCCAAGCTTTTTTGCGTTCGCTGAAACCGGTGTATAGAACATCTACTCTTACATGACCTTCATGCATTAATGCATAGGCACTAGCAAAAAGGTAAAGTGCTGAATACCAAAAACGAACTAAATCTCCTTGAAAAGCTTGTTCATATTCAAATATAAATCTTGAAATCACTATGAAAAATTCACTTCCAACAACTAAAACAGCTAACCAAATAAATCCTACTGTTCTGGTAAAGTAGCCAATTACAAATGAAAATAATATGATTGGAAAATGAATATAAGTAATTCTAAAACTTGGAACAACTAATTTAATTTTTAAATATTCTCCAAATATTGGCTCAACCAATTTTTCAACAACCATAAATGATACAAGTAAATCTGCAAGTCCAACAATAAAAACTGCCCAAAAAGATGATCGAATAATATAGGCTGTAAAATTAGTTAGTATTTCTGCATCTGTTTCTAAAGTCTGTTTAATGGATTTAAGAACGTAAAAAACTGCAAATAAAATTGAAATAAAATATAAAAATAGTTGTATATAAGAGTAAGCAAGTATCGAATCTTCAAGAGGTTTGCTTAATTTTTTAAAACCAAATAAACCGTAATGGGAAAATAGTTTTTTGACACCTGGCCATTCAAACCAAACTGTTAAAACATTATTTAATAAAAAAACAAAAGTTATAGCTAAAATTGAATAACTGAATATCCTAATTAATGTGGGTAAATTTCTTTTTGAAACCATAAAACAAAAAATTTATCTTAATTATTAAAAAGGGCCCTGAAAAGGGCCCTTTGTATATAATATAACTCTAGAATTATGATTTAATTCCTAAAGCTCTGTTTCTTTGACTAATATATGGTGAGTCTGATAAGTTAGTCCAAGAACCGATCTCTTTACGTGCTTTAACGAAAGCTTTGTGCGTTCTAGCAGCAAGATCACTATGTTGTTGAACTTCTTCGTAAACTTCAGCAGCACCTTTAGCGAAAGCGTCATAAACTTTGTCATTAAACTTCTCTAGTTTAACTCCATGATCGTTTATTAAACGTGCTAATGCTGCACCATTTTTAGCGTTGTACTCAGCCATTGTAATTTCATCGGCCCACGCACATGCAGTTTTTATTAGTGTTTGGTCAGATTTTGTTAAGCTTGTAAACCATGATTTATTAACTCCACATGCTAACATCGAACCAGGTTCGTGCATACCTGGATAGTAATAATATTTAGCTGCTTCGTGGAATTTCATAGCTTCATCATTCCATGGTCCAACCCATTCAGTTGCATCAATTGCACCTGACACAAGGTTTTCATAAATTTGTCCACCTGGAAGTGAAATTGGAGAACCTCCAAGTTTTCCTAAAACTTGTCCTCCTAAACCAGGCATACGCATTTTCAAACCTTTTAAGTCGTTAGCTGATCTAATTTTTTTATTAAACCAACCGCCCATTTGAACACCTGTATTACCAGCTATAAAACTTTGAGTTCCAAAATCATCAGTTAACTCATCCCAAAGCTCTTGACCGCCACCGTGGTGTATCCAAGCATTAATTTCAGAGTAAGTAAAACCAAACGGGCATGCAGTAAAATATCCAAAAGCCGGATGTTTTTTAACCCAGTAATAGTCTGCACCATGATACATTTGCGAGTTACCTGAAGCAACTTCATCAAATGAGTCAAATGCTTTTACCCTCTCATTTGCAGCGTAATAAGTAACTTGAATTCTGCCGTCACTCATATCGCTCAGTCTTTTTGCAAGTCTTTGCGCACCAGTTCCAAGACCAGGAAAATCTCTTGGCCAAGTAGCTACCATTGCAGCTTCAACTCTATCTGCAGCAACAGCTGGAGCAGCTAAAGACGATGCAGCTACAGCAGCAACTCCAGTTGCAGCAGCAGCTTTAATAAACTTACGTCTAGAAGGAGTTTTTCCTTTTAACGTTTTAGTTTTTTTTGACATATCTCTACCTCTTATAATTGTTAATTAACTTTATTATTTAAGCATATTATGCACGCAGAGTCCTTGATAATATTTCGCATGTGAAAAAAAATTTAAAAATATATTAAAAATTTATTAAAAAATACAATCTGAAATTGAAAATCTAATTTATATCAAACACTTTTCCAGGATTCATTATATTGTTTACGTCCAAACTTCTTTTTATTGATTTCATTACAGGCAAATTGTCGGGATGTTCTTTTAACAAATATCCCTTTTTCTGTAATCCAATTCCATGCTCTCCAGTTATTGTTCCTTCTAATTCTAATGCTTTTTCTATAAGCTTATCACTATATTCTCTTATCAGTTTTTGTTTTTCTTTATCATTAGGATCGTACAAAATAATAGAATGAAAGTTTCCATCTCCAACATGACCAACCATTGGTGCTATTAAACCATTATCTTTAACATGTTTCTCAGCCCAAGATACACATTCCACAAGTTTTGAAATTGGAACACATATATCTGTCGAATAAACTTTCATGTTCTTACCTAATGCTTTAACTGAATAATAAACATCATGTCTTGCTTTCCATAATTTATTTCTTTCTTCAATAGATTCAGCCCATTTAAAATCGCTTCCTCCATTATTTTTTGATAGTTCTTCTACTATTTTTATTGACTCTTTATTTGACTCTTCGCTACCGTGAAATTCGAAAAAAAGAGTTGGAGAAGCTTTTATATTATCTAATTTCGAATATTTAATACTTATTTCCATTTGATCTTTATTTAACATTTCAATTCTTGCAATATTAACTCCGTATTGAATTACTTCTTGTGAAGTTAGAACGGCTGAATCTAAGTCTGGAAAATAACATACAGCGCTCATGATACTTTCTGGAATTGGAGATAATCTTAATTGAACTTCAGTAATAATTCCTAACGTTCCTTCTGAACCAATAAATAAATTTGTTAAATTATATCCTGCAGAAGACTTTTTTGCCCTAGTACCTGTTTTTATAATTTCTCCATTAGCTAAAACAACTGTTAATCCTGAAACAACTGTTCGCATTGTTCCATATTTTACAGCCATAGTTCCAGAAGCTGAGGTTGCTGCCATCCCGCCCAAAGCAGCATCTGCTCCAGGATCAATTGGGAAAAAAACACCTTCTTCTCTAAGATATTCGTTAAGTTGTTTTCTTGTAACGTTTGCTTGAACTCTACAATCAAAATCACTAGCATTAACACTTAATACTTTATTCATTTTTTCAAGAGATATTGTAACTCCGTTTGTATTTCCAACAGCATTTCCCTCTAAGGAAGTTCCAGTTCCAAATGGAACAACTGGAATTTTATTTTCGTTACATATTTTCAAAAATTTTGAAACTTCTTCATTGGTCTCAGGAAAAACTACTGCTTGAGAAAGTACTGGTTCATATGTATCTTCTCCTCGAGCATAATTTCCTCTAGTTGACTCAGAGGTAGAAAATCTACTATTAAAAATTTTTTTTAGTTCGTTTTGTACTTTTTCATTCATACTTTCTTCAATAGGATAACATTTATTTTAATATAAAATATACTTAAATTAACCAACAATTTTCTTTATATTTTCTAATGCTTGAGAAATATTATCTTGAGAAGCTGCAAAACTAAATCTTACATAATTAGAAGCTTTCTTTCCAAATGCTGTACCTGGTACTATCGCTACTCCTGCTTCATGAAGACATTTCTTTGCAAATTCTTTTCCATTCATTCCTGTTCCACTAACTTTTGGAAAAGCATAAAATGCCCCTCCGGGTAAACTACATTCAATCCCTTTAATGCTATTTAATCCATCAAAAATTAATTTTCTTCTTTTTGTAAATTTTTCCATCATAAAATTAATTGGATCATCTGGACCATCTAGGGCAGCAATGGCTCCATATTGGATAGCTGCATTAACGCAAGAATGATTGTTTACACAAAATTTTATTACGTGATCTATTAGTTTTTCTGGCCACACTGACCAGCCTAGTCTCCAACCTGTCATAGAATAAGCTTTACTCCATCCATCAAGCACAATTAAACGATCATGCAAAAATGGATAGTCAAAAAAAGTTGGCATTTTTTTTCCATCGAATATTTGCCTGCTATAAATTTCGTCGCTTAAAATCGCAACATGAGGAAATTTTTTTAATCCTTCAGCCAATTGATTTATTTTATTTTTTTCAGTAAAGGCTCCTGTTGGATTATTTGGATTATTAATAATTATTAATCGAGTTTTTTCATTAATTAACGATAATATTTTTTCAGGATTGATTGAAAAATTTTTATTTTCAAGCATGTTAATTGGAACTGCTTTAGCTCCAGTATAATTTATCATAGACTCATAAATTGGAAAACCTGGATCTGGATAGATTATTTCTGCACCTGGCTCACCAAATAAAGCTATTGCATAATACATTGTTGGTTTACCACCAGGCATTATAACTACTCTTTCTGGATTTATATCTACATTATAAAGTTTTTTAACTTTTCTAGTAACCGCTTCTCTACATTCAATTATTCCATTTGGTAAAACATACCCATGATGACCTTCATCAAGAGCCTTTTTTGTAGCTTCAATTACATGTTGGGGTGATTTAAAATCTGGTTGACCTAAACTTAAATGAATTATTTTTCTTCCTTCGGCCTCTAATTTTTTTGCTTCTGCTAAAATTTTAAATGCTGACTCGGTTCCTAATCTTTCAAGATTTTTTGCGAGTTTCATTTTTTATTTTCTGTAAATAAGTTTTGAGCTATTTAACTCACTAACATTTTTACATCCCATTAATATCATGTTTCTATTAATTTCATCGTGTAAGTTTTGTAGTACTTTTTCAACTCCTACTTGGCCACCTACACTTAAACCAAATAAAAACATTCTACCAAAACTACATGCTTTTGCTCCTGCAGCTAGTGCTTTCAAAACGTGAGTTCCTCTTCTTACTCCACCATCTAATATAATTTCTAATTTATCTCCTACTGCATCCGAAATTTCTTTTAATTGATCAAAAGGTGATCTAGATCCATCTAATTGTCTTCCGCCATGATTGGATATCATTATTGCTGTACAACCTATATCAATTGCTTTTTTTGCATCTTCAACACTCATAACTCCCTTTAAAGCAAATGGGCCGTTCCATTTTTTTACGATATATTCTGCATCTTTCCAATTCATTGATGGATCATATTGTTCATTAACATATTCTATGACTGATTTTGTAATATTTGTCCCTTTATCAGTTTTTTTTGAAACATTAGATAATTCAAACTTTTCATGAGTTAAATAATCAAAGACCCATTTTGGATGAAGAGCAAAACTCATTAAGCTTTGTAGAGTTAACTTTGGTGGCGTAGTAAATCCTGTTCTATGGTCTCTCTCTCTATTTCCTGCAACAAGTGTATCAACAGTAAGACACATTCCATCAAATCCTGCTCTTTTACTTCTATCAATTAAATCATTCGTTATTGCTTTATCTTTGTGAACATAAAGTTGAAATAATTTTGGACCACTAGATATATTTGATATTTCTTCTATAGATGTATTTGCCATAGACGACATACTATAAAATGTTCCAAATTTTTCCGCCGCTCTTGCTGAAGCTTTATCGCCCTCGTGATGGTATAATCTTTGCATAGCAGTTGGTGATAGAAAAACTGGTAAATTAATTTTCTTGCCAAAAACAGTTGTTGATAAATCTGGTTTACCTACATTTGCAAGAACATTGGGTATTAAGTCACAATTATCGAATGATTCTGTGTTTCTTTTTAATGTAATCTCATCATCCGCTCCTCCATCTATGTAATGAAAAATTGGAGATGGTAATTTTTTTTTTGCTAGTTTTCTAAAATCTTCAAAATTATAACAATTCTTGATGCTCATTTGATAGTCTAAATATTTCTAAATCTTAAATTGTTTCTATTAAGATCACCTATTTTAGCACAACCCATTAGTTTCATATTTCTCTCTAACTCAGCTTTATACTGACCTAAGGCTCTTTCAACACCAGCTTGACCAGCAGCAGCTAGGGCATAAAGATATAATCTACCACCTGCACATGCCTTGGCACCTATCGACAAAGCTTTTAACATATGGGTTCCTCTTTGAAACCCACCTTCACAAATAACATCTATTTTATCACCAACTGCATCCACTATTTCTTGCAATTGATCAAATGGGGATCTTGAACCATCTAGCTGTCTTCCTCCATGATTTGAAACCATTATGCCTGTACATCCAATATCAACTGCTTTTTTTGCATCTTCAACACTCATAATCCCTTTTAAAGCAAAATGACCATTCCACTGAGAGCATAATTTTTCAGCATCATTCCAATTCATAGATTGATCTAACATAGTAGAAAAATAATTACCAATAGAAGTATTGGTGCTAGTACCTTCTTTCACATAATCCTGAAGATGTGGTAGTTCAAACTTTCCTTTGGTTAAATAGTTTATTCCCCACATTGGTTTTGTAGCAAAACTAAATAAACTTGATAGTGTTAATTTTGGAGGTGATGTAAAACCAGTTCTTAAATCCCTTTCACGATTCCCTCCTGTTATTGTATCTACAGTTAAAGCCAATACATCAAATTTAGCTGCTTTAGCTCTTTCCAAACAAGAATCATTTAATCCTCTATCTTTGTGAAAATAAAATTGAAACATTTTTGGAGTATCAATCATTGAAGATATTTCTTCTACACTCACTGTTGCTAAAGCGGAAACTCCAAACATAGTATTAAACTTTTGAGCTGCTTTTCCAACTGCTCTCTCTCCATCATAATGAAACAATCTTTGTAAAGCTGTTGGCGAACAATAGAAAGGGAGATCTAATTTTTTTCCAAATATAGTAGTTGATAAATCTATATTTTCTACACCTCTTAATACATTTGGAACAAGATCAACATCATTAAAAGATGAAGTATTTCTTCTATATGTAATTTCATCATCTGCCGCACCATCAATATAATGAAAAATTGGGGAGGGTAGTTTTTTTTTTGCTAATTTTCTAAAATCGTTAAAATTATAACAATCTTTAAGTTGCATTTCTTAAACTTAGAATTGTTTCATAAAATTAAACATGTAACTATTTGCCCCAGGATTTTTAGATCCTAGACTTGCATTTGATAGATGGTTATATGAAAAACCTAGCTTAGAACTTGAAAATATATCAATAGAAAATTGTAGTTCACTTTTGAACTCTAAAGAATGTCCTAAGTCCTTGCCATCTCCTTTGCTATAATATCCAGGTGTAAAACTTGGAGTTAAAATCAACTTACCAATTTTATATTCAGCTTGAACGCCAGTATATAAATATCCTGCATTATCCTTTGTAAGAAGAAATCCTGTTATTGGAGATAACTTTCCTAGAAAACTGCTTCTATTCAAATTTACATTTTGGTGTTGAAAACCAAATAATCCAGCTCTTTTTCCATCGTCACTAAAATCAAAAGTTCCTGTGTAGAAACTTATTTGATGATCATTAAAAGATTCTTTTTTTTCTTCACTTTTACTAATTCCTGTAAGTAAAAATAAAAACAAAAACGGCAATATTATTTTAATTTTTTTAGTCATTTTGTT
>CACGVK010000004.1:0-63000 GCA_902576565.1 uncultured Pelagibacteraceae bacterium
ATTTCATGGATTTGCTCCAGGTGGAAGATATTTTTTACCAACTATTATAACTTTTTTACCTGAAATTAATTTAGGTTATAAAAAAATAATAAAAAAAATGTATAGATTAAAATTTTCAATATTATCTAAAATAATTTTCGTTTTATTGTTATTAAATTTGCCAGTTCTAGAGTATAGAAATACTAATTTAACAAGTTATTTAAACGACTCAGTGTTTAAGAATAGTAATCCAAATATTACAATAGTTGAAAATAATTCATTAAAACTCTTGAATGCTCCAATTCAGAATATATTTTATAATCAAATAATTTTTTCAAATAAAGTACTTATCAATAAAATATTTGGTATTGATAGGATTAATATTAACGAATTAGAAATAAATCAAAGTTCTGTTTATCCAATGACTGGAATAGCAAGACTAGTATTTATTAGTAATAACAATATTGATATTTACAGTAAAAAAATAAAAAAATTCTCAGATTCTATTAGAGTGTTATTAATTATTTTGTACACAACATTAATCTCAATTTTTGTATGGCTTATCTTTTATTGCCATCTGAATATAAAAATTATAAATAAAAAAAAGTGACAGATTTAATAAGCATAGTAATTCCAACATATAACTCTGAAAAAACTATCAAGAGAGCTTTGAATTCAGTATTAAATCAATTATATAAAAAATGGGAAGTTATAATTATAGACTCATATTCAAAAGATAAAACTATTAAATTAGTTAAATCTTATAGATGCAAAAAAATTAAAATTCTTTACTTGCCAAAGAACAAGGGATTAGCAAAAGCCCGGTATCTAGGAATTAAAAAGTCAAAAGGAAAAGTTATAGCTTTTTTGGACTCCGATGATGATTGGCATAAAAGTAAACTACTAAAGCATCTTAAATTTTATAATCTAAAATCTGCAAAATTTACTTGCACAGCATATAATTTAATAAATAAAAATAATAAAACAAAACTAATTCAACCTAGTTTGAGTAAATTTGATTTTAAATATTTACTTTCAAGTCGACCAATCGCCTTATCTACAGTAATGATAGAAAGAGGACTGGCTTTAAGTAAATTCAAAAACTACCTAAGAAACGATTATGCGGAGGATTATTTATGGTGGCTGGCAGCTCTTAAATATGAAAAATACTGCCATATTTTACCCAAAAATTTATCTAATATTTATCTTGGAGGACAAAATAGATCACTGAATTTTTTTAAAAATTATATTTCCCTATATAAAATTTATAAACATAATTTTAAATTAAGTAATCTAAATATAATTAAAATTTATGCTCTATTATTTTATAGAACTTTGGGAAAAAATATTTTTAAATTTAAAAGTTTTTACTTTTAGTATTAAAGTTATAAAAAAAAATAAATGAAATTTAACAGTATAAATCTTTTTTCTTATTTAATATTTTTGTTACCTATAGCGCTAGTTACAGGCCCTTTTATTCCAGAATTAATAGTTTTATTTTGCAATATATTTTTTTTATTTAAAGTTATTCAAGAAAAAAAATTTTCATACTTTAGAAATGATTTTTTCAAAATATTTTTATTTTTTTGGCTCATATTAAATGTATCAGCATTATTATCTGAAGACATTTTATTTTCTTTAAAATATAGTTTTTTTTATATTAGATTTGGAATATTTGTTTTAGCCGTCAATTACTTAATTGAAAATAATAAAAATTTTATTAGAAATTTTTATATAATATTTATTTTAACATTATCTCTAATCTTATTTGATAGTTATTTTCAGTATATTTTTAATTTTAATATTTTTGGTTTCGAAAGATATAATAACTACATGGTTTCTGGTTTTTTCAATGATGAATTAATACTAGGAACTTATTTAATGCGTTTTTCGCCATTATTAATCGCTTTGTATCTTTATCTTCATTCCAAAAAAAATACAAAATTTAACTCTTATTTATTCTATATTGCTATTATTTTTCCAATGATATTTCTTAGTGGACAAAGAACTCCCTTTTTTCTTTCAATTATCTTTTTAATTTCAACATTTGTAATATTAAAATTAAATAAAAATAAAATTTTGAGTTTATTTTTTTCACTTATTATTATTTTTGGCAATATTCTAGTTGATAATGAAGTTTATACAGGTCACGGCACTGGATATAAAAATAGAATGATAACAGATATAATTTATAATCACAACAAAATTACTGAAAATCAAAAAAAAGATATAAAAAATTATAAGTATATACAATTTTTATTTATCAGCCCTGGTCATAATACTATGTGGTTAACAGCACTTAAGCTTTATGAAGATAAAAAGCTATTTGGACATGGTCCGAATACATTTAGAAAAGAATGTAAAACATATGTTGAATCTCTAAATGGATGCAACAATCATCCACACAGTTATATTTTTCAAATTTTAGCTGAGATAGGATTAGTTGGTGTATTATTTTATTTCATCTTATATTTTTATATTATTAAGAAGATACTTTCATATTATTTTAATCTGAATAACAACCCTGAGATAAATTATTATCCAAGTGTAAAAATATTATTATACTTATCTTTTTTAATTAATTTTGCACCATTTGTACCAAGTGGTAACTTTTTCAACAATCATCAAAATATTATGATTTTCTTACCAATTGGTTTTCTAGTTTATTTTTTAAGAAAAAAAAAAAATGATTAAAATTATAATTATTCAACTGGTCTTATTTAATTTATTTTATTTTATCTTTAAAAAATTTTCTCTATTAAACTCTTTTTTAGATAAAGATTTTACAAAGCTTCAGGGTTTTCATACTCAACCAACACCAAGATATGGTGGAATTTTAATTTTTATATGTTTTATGACTGCATTTTTAATAAGCCAAATAGACCTATCTATTTATAGTATTCTAATATTTTTTTTAATTAGCAATTTTTGTTTGGGTATGGTCGATGATACTAAATTTATTATTAACCCATTTTTAAGATTTCTACTGTTCTTTTTAATAAATATTTTATTGATAATTTTTTTTAATTTAAAAATTAAAGAATTCGACTTGTTTTTTTTAGATTACTTGAATAACCATATTTTTTTTTCAGTTTTAATTACTTTTTTTTGCATATTTTTTGTTGTAAATGGTTCTAATTTAATTGATGGATTTAACGGTCTTCTAGGCATTCATGCTCTGATAATATTGATTATATTTTCTTTAATAATTAATTCTCAAAACAATAATGAACTTTTAAATATAAATTTAATGATAATTGCATCTTTATTTTGTTTCTTATTTTATAATATACCCAATGGTAAAATATTTTTAGGTGATTGTGGATCATTTTTTATTGGCACGTACCTTTCTATTCTAACTATAATTACATATAACCAAAGCAATGATATTTCACCATTTTATTTTGCAATTGTAATTTATTATATATTTATAGAAATTTTTTTTTCTGTTTTCAGAAAGTTATTTCAGAAAAAAAATCCCTTTTATCCTGATAGAAAACATTTTCATATGTTACTTTATGAAATTTTAAAGACTAAAAATATGAAATTTAAAAATTATAATTTTATGACAAGTATTATTATAAATGGTTTTTATCTAATTTCAGTTATACCTTCATTTTTTATTATGCAAGATAGTTTCTTTTGTAAAATTTACTTTTTTTGTCTAATTTGCCTTTATATTATATTTTACTTTTTTTTAAATCATCAATTAAACCAAAATGAAAAAAAAAATTAATCAAATATTGTTGTTAAATGGAGGCCTAGGAAAAAGGGTAAAGTCTATTTCTAAAAATAAACCAAAGTGTTTAATAAAGTTTAACCAAAAATCTTTTTTATTTTGGCAATTAAAATTTTTTAAGGCCAACGGAATTAAAAAAGTGATAATTTGTGCAGGATATAAAAGTCAATTTATTTTGAAAGAACTAAAAAAAATAAAAATTAAAAATTTAAAAATAAAGGTTGTTGTAGAGAAGTTTCCTCTAGGAACTGGCGGAGCGATTAAAAATTGCCATAATTATCTGGATGATTTTTTTTTTGTTACTTATGGCGACTCTTGGTTAAATCTAAAATTTAAAAATATAAAAAATAAATTCCATAGACAAAATAAGAAAAATATGCTTTGTATTATTAGTAAAAATAAGATTAAAAATCATAAACCTAATATTTTATTTAAGAAGGATAAAATTCAAAATTACCAAAAAAATAATATTTTGTTCAATTATATAGATTATGGACTAATGTTATTAAGTAAAAAAGATATTAAAAAAATTAGTAAAAAAAAATTTGATTTAAGTTTATTAATTAAAAAACTCATTCAAAGTAATTTAATATCAGTTTATAAAGTTAGAAAGAAATTCTATGAAATTGGTTCTTTACAAGGTATAAAGGATTTTAAAAGGTCGTTTAATTATGAAATATCTTAAAAAACATTTAAGAGAACATATACAAGTTGGAAATTTGATTGACCTAAAATCAATTGATAAAATATTAAATTTATTGACGAATTTAAAAAAAAATAAGGGAAGATTATTCATATTAGGTGTTGGGGGAAGTGCCGGCAATGCATCTCACGCTGTAAATGATTTTAGAAAACTTTGTGGCATTGAAGCATACGGTCCAGCTGACAATGTATCTGAATTAACCGCAAGAACTAATGATGATGGTTGGGAAAATGTTTTTTCAAAATGGTTAGAAACAAGCAATTTATCAAAAAATGATATGCTATTATTTTTTTCAGTTGGAGGAGGATCTTTAGAAAGAAAAATAAGTGTAAACTTAATTAATGCAGCAAAATATGGAAAAAAAAAGAGAAGTAAAATAGCCAGTGTAATTGGTAGAAAACAAGGTTATTTAAAGAAAGTTTCAAATGCTTGTTGTGTCGTTCCAACTGTAAATAAATATTCCATAACACCTCATACTGAAACTTATCAAGTATTTGTGTGGCATATGCTTGTATCACATCCTAAATTACAAATAAAAAAAACAGTTTGGTAATATAAGTAATGGCTAAAAATTGGAAGGAGGCACAAATAAACGAGGTTAAATTTTGGAATGATATTTACTTAAAAAATTCTTCAGATAGAGTTTATAAAAGAGCTAATGACCAAGAATTAATTGGATTTACAAATGAAGTTTTAGAAAGACATAAACTTAGGATAAATAGTTTTGAAGAAAAAGTCATAGTTGATATAGGATGTGGACCCTTTGGCATAATTAAAGGATTAACATTAATTGAAAAAGAAAAAAAAATTAAAATAAAAAAAATTTTTGGAATTGATCCTTTAATGGATTTTTATAAAGAAAAAATAAATATGTTAAAAGAAGATGACCACTTAAATTTAATTAATTCACCTGGAGAAAAAATTCCTTTAAATGATAAAATAGCTGACTATATTTTTTCAACTAATGTTTTGGATCACTGCAATATTCCAAAAGAGGTAGTGAGTGAAGCAGAGAGGATACTTAAAGAAAAAGGGGAATTTCATTGTTCAGTTCATGTCGTTTATCCTGTTTTATCTTTAATAGCACCATTTCTAAAATATTTTGATAAAAACCATCCAAAACATTTTACAGAAAAATTTTTTTTAAAACTTCTGAAATCAAAATTTAAAACTGTAAGTATAAGCTATAGAGCTAAAATATTTGAAGATCATCCAAAATTTAAGTTTTCAAATATTCTAAAAAATAAAAACTTTTTTAGAGGAGTAAAAAGATTTTTATCAAATTATGTTTTATATACAGCTTATTTTTCGTGCAAAAAATAATTGATGGAAAAAAATAAAGCAATATTTTTCGATAGAGACGGGGTGCTGATTGAAGCTCCAATAGTAGATGGAAAACCAAAATCTTCAAAATATTTAAATCAAATTGTGCTTTGTAAAAATATTAAAGAAATATGTGAAAAGTATAAAAATTCATATCTTTTAATAATGGTTACAAACCAGCCTGATTTTAAAAGGGGAATAAATACAAAAAAAAACATAGAAATTATAAATGGTTATCTAAAGAAAAAGCTTAAGTTAGATGATGTATTTGTTTGTTACAGCGATGATGAAAGATGTTTTAATAGAAAACCAAATCCAGGTATGATTTTAGATGCTCAAAAGAAATATAATATTGATCTTAAAAAAAGTTATTTGATTGGAGATAGATGGAGAGATATTGGAGCTGGAAACAAAGCAAAATGCAAGACTATTTTTATTAACAAAAATTATAATGAAAAAAATATATTTAAAGCTAAATATACTATAAATAAAACAAAAGAAATTTTAAAAATAATTAAATGACAAAAAAAATTAAATGCATACATGTTGGGCTGGGAAATTTTTCACTTCAAAGAATACAATTAAATTTAGATAATAATTTATTTGAGGTGGTAGCTTTTGTCGATATAGATATTTCAAATACAATTGATAATTTAAAAAAACTTAAAAATTTACCTAAAGATTTTGAAAAAAGAATTTTTAAATCAATTAGTGCTGCACAAAAAAAATATTCAGCTGAAGTTTGTTTTATATACGTTGCTTCAGAAGCTCATCCGGAACTTATAATTGAGAGCCTAGAAAATAACTTACATACGTTTTGTGTTAAATCTATAGCATGTGAAATGTCTGACTTTAAAAAAATAATGAAGATAAAAAAGAAACATAAAAAATTAAAATTAGTTCAGGGTTTAAACAACCAATGGAATGAAGCAAGTATAAAAATGCAAGAACTATTGAATGATAAAGAAAACTTTGGAGAATTAATGATTGGCAATTGTACTATGTGGGGCCGACAGAATCTCAAAAGTGAAAAGCCAATTATAGATGTAATTAAAGAGGGAATTTTTTTTCATTCCATGGGGATTCACCAGTTAAGCCAAATTGTTGCAGCGCTTGGTTTGCCAGAAAGTGTAATTTCTTCTTCTCCAGAATTTAAACAAGAAGAAATAGGGTTTAAAGGAGTTACGGGAACTTCAACAGGTGTAAGTTTTATTAAGTATAAAAATGGTAGCACAATATCTTATACAGCGACAAGAGGAGGACATGGAAATCCCTATGGTTTTGCATCAAGATGGAGTGGCAATTGGTTATTTCATGGAACAAAAGGAGATATTAAAAGAAATGGTGGAAGATTAACTCTATATAAAAAAGGAAATATTGTTAAAGATTATTTTTTAAAAGACTTAGATAACAATCTTTATCTTGATGAACTGAAACAATACGAGATGTTTCATAAAAATTTATCTGGAAATAATAAATTTGATATGCAAAAACAATCTCTTGAGAGCTGGTTGTTGATGGAGGCTTGCAATATATCAATTAAAAAAGACAAAAAAATTTTGTTAGATGATCTAATTGAAGAAACAGGATTTAAAAATATATAAATAAAAAATGAATTCTTTTAAAAATAAGAATATAATAGTTACTGGTGCCTCAAAGGGTCTTGGAAAAACTATATCAATTGAATTTGAAAAACTTGGTTCTAACATTGCATTAATAGCAAGAAGTAGAAATTTGTTAGATGATTTAAAAAAAAAATTCAAAGAAAAAGATAAACATCTTTTTTATGATATTGATTTAATGAATGATAATGAAAGAAATAAATGTCTAAATGATATAGAAAAAAAATTTCAAAACATTGATATAATTTTTCATTGTTTGGGTGGCAGTTTTGGAATAAACAATCCTTTAGATGAGATGTCAAAATACATGAATTCCATTAAAGGAAATTTAGGAATTTCTATAGACATAAATAATAAATTTATTCCAAATATGAAAAAAAATGGTTTTGGAAATATAATACATACTAGCTCTGTTGTAGGTAAACAGGCGACTGCCTCAGTTCCTTACGTTACTGCTAAATCCAGTATATCTGGTTATGTGAGAACTATGGGTAATTATTTGGCAAATTATAATATAATTTTATGTGGTGTGCTACCAGGAGCATTTTTTGCAGAAGATAATGCAATGAATAGATTTAAAAATTTTAAACCAACAGAGTACAACGAATTTGTTGAAAAATTACCTAATAAAAGAATGCCAAAATCAGAAGAATATATTGAAATCCTTAAATTATTATCTTCACAAGATTCCAAAATTTTTTGTGGATCAATGATACCTTTAGATACAGGCCAAGGCATAACTTTTTAATAATGAAAATCACATTCGGAATTGCAACATATAATAATATTAATAATCTTATTTTTACTTTGAATTCTCTAGAAATGGCGATGAAAAGTTTTAAAAAATATAGGTATGAAATTATTATTATTGACGACAATTCTCTGGATAAAACAGAAGAAAAATTAAGAAAAATAAAGAAAAATAAAAAATATATAAAGTATTATAAAAATAATTATAATTCAGGTTTTAGATATTCAATATTGAAGGCAGCAAAAAAAGGTACAGGAACTTATTTTAAAATAATTCATTCTAGTAACATTGAAAAAATAAAAGATCTTAAAATTTACTTAACCAAAGTAAAAGACTATGAATTAATTATGCCTTATATAATAGACAAAAGAAGCTTTTTTAGAAAGTTTATATCCAAATTTTGTACAATTATATTTAATTTTTTTTCAGGAAAAAATCTAAAATATTATCAATCACCGATAATGTGTAAGCGTCATAAATTTATCAATTTTTTTCCAAAATTTAATAAAGGTAGTTTTTTTTTAGCAACTACCATTTTTAGATTGGCAAATTTTTACAATAAAAAACAAATATATGAATTTGGTATTGAGCCAAAATTTAAAATGAAGGGCTCAACAGCTATTTCTTTTAACAACTTAATATCTTTTGTTTATACTATATTAGATATTTTATATTTTAGAATAAAAAACCTATTTAATTAAATGAAAAAAAAAATTTTTATTACTGGCGGAAGTGGATATTTGGGTAGACATTTAATCAAATATTTAAAGTCAAAAAGTTATAAAATATTTTCTCCAACATCTAAAGAGGTTAATTTAAAAAACTTCAATCAATTAAAAAAAATTAAAAATAATTTTGATCAAGTTTACCATCTAGCAGCGTGGACACAGGCTGGAGATTTTTGTTTAAAATATCCAATGGACCAATGGATAATAAATCAAGAAATTAATTCAAATATAATAAAATGGTGGTCAAATTCTCAAAACACTAAATCTAAAATTGTTATAATAGGAACAAGCTGTTGTTATGATGAGAGAGGAAATTTTGAGGAAAAAAATTATCTAAATGAAAAACCACATAGTAGTTTAGCAACTTATGCAATGACAAAAAAAATGTTATTACAAGGTGTTATATCTTGTCAATTACAAAAAAAACTAAATTGGAATTGTTTTATTCCATCTACATTGTATGGAAATGGTTATAAAATAACAAATAAAACTCCACACTTTATATTTGATTTAGTGAGAAAAATTTTAAGGGGAAAGTATTATGGAGATAAAGTTGAGTTGTGGGGAGATGGAAATCAAACTAGAGAAATAATACACGTAAATGATTTTATTAAAAATATGGTCAACATTTCAAAAACTAAAACAAATATCATATTAAATATTGGTGGGGGTAGTGAATATTCAATAAGATTTTTTGCAAAAAAGATTTGTAAAATTGCTAATTATGATTTTAATAAAATACATTTCAATAAATCAAAATACGTTGGTGCAAAATCTAAAAAACTTTCTATTAAAAAAATTTTAAAAATCTATCCAAACTATAAAAAAAATTTAACAAATATCAATAAAGGTATATCTGATATGGTTAAATGGCATATTAAAAATAAGAATTTTTAATTATGAAAAAACAATTATTTGTTCTTTTACCATCTTTTGAAAATTATGGAGGACATGAGATAGAATTTTTGAAACCTTTAAAAATTTTTGCAAATAAAAAAAAATTTAATTTAATTTATTTATTACCAAAGGTAAATTTCATAAAATTAAAAGAAAAAAATTTTAGAATTTTTTTTGGAAAAAAAAAAAACTATTTTATTACTAAGTTAATATTTACAATTTTTAATTTTTTACAAATTTATAAAATTTTTTCAAAGAACTTAAAATCAAAAAATATAATTTATATTGATGGATTTAGTTTTTATTTTCTAATTTCATTTTCTTTTTATTACTTTCTTTTTTTAAAAACAAAGGAAGTTAAATTAATACTTTGGTTAAGATATTCATATGAAAGTTCTTTAAAAGATTTATATTTAAAATTTTTTATAACAAAAATCTGCAATTTAAAATCAACTGTATTTTTAACAGAAAATAATAAACTCAAAAAAAATCTTAGAAAAAATTTTAAAAATATCAAATTATATACGATGCCCAGCTTGCACAATTTGTATAAGTATAAAAAAAAAACCATTAGACCTGATGCAAAAAAAAATCCTATAATTCTATGTCCAGGATCATATAGGTATGAAAAATATGGAGTCAATTTGATAAATTTTTTAAATAATAATTTTCAATATAAGTTTCAACTTAGAATCTCCAAACATTCAAGAAATAAAATCCCAGAAATCAATAAAGAAAAAAATTACAAAATAAATTATATTGACGAAAATTTAGATCAAAAATCACATATCAAAGAAATTGCAAGTAGTGATATAATTCTTTTACCTTATAAAATGCCTGACTACGAGTATAGAACTTCAGGTATTTTTTTTGAAGCTATAAGCATGAATAAAATTACACTAATTACTCATGGAACTTTAATTACTAAAGATTTACAAAAATTCAATTTAGAAAAATTTTCTATTAAGAACTGGCAAAATTTAGGTATGAAAGAAATTTTAAATCTATTAACAAACAAAAATATACACAAAAAGTTGTTTAGATTATCTAGTTACTATAATAAAATAAATGGTATAAAACCATTTAGCAATAAACTAATAAGTATCTATAATTTGTTATAAATATTTATGAGAAATTTAAGTATTATTAAATAAAAAATGTTAATTAAATTAAAAAATCAAACAATATGAAAATTGAAATATACGCAGATGGTGCAAATGAAAAAGAAATTTTATATTTTAATAAAAAATCAAATATTGCAGGCCTGACCACAAACCCTTCCTTGATGAGAAAATCTGGAATTTTAAATTATAAAAATTTCTCGATCAAAATTTTAAAAAAAGTTAAAAAAAAACCTATTTCATTTGAAGTTTTTGCTGATGATTTTGACAGCATGTATCTTCAAGCTAAAAAAATTTCCTCTTGGGGAAATAATGTTTATGTGAAAATTCCAATTACAAACACAAAAGGACTAAGTTGTAAAAAAATGATAAAATCTTTATCAAAGGAAAATATTAAATTAAATATCACTGCTATCTTTACAAAATCTCAAATTAATACAGTTTATAAATTCTTAGATAAGTCTACCCCAGCAATAATATCTATATTTGCTGGTAGAATAGCTGATACCGGTAGAAATCCTGTAAAGATAATTAAATATGCTAATAGACTATTTAAAAGAAACACTAAACATAAAATTTTATGGGCTAGTACAAGAGAAATTTTAAATATTGTTCAGGCTGAAAAAGCTGGAGCCGATATAATTACTATACCAACAGGTATACTTAAAAAATTAAATTTAATAAATAAAAATTTGAACAGTTATTCTTTAGAAACAGTTAAAGAATTTCATAAGGATGCAACAGCGGCAAAGTATAAAATTTAATGATATTTAGTAGAGCTCCTTTAAGAATTTCAGTAGGTGGAGGAGGAACAGATTTGCCATCTTACTATTTAAAAAGAAATGGCTTTGTTGTGTCTGCAGCGATTAATAAATATATATATATATCTATAGGTCAAACTTTTAATAAAAAATTTTTACTGAAATACTCAAAATTTGAAGAAGTAAATGATATAAAAAACATAAAACATCCTTTGTTTAGAGAAACCTTAAAAGAGTTAAAGATTCGAACACCAGTCAATATTTCAAGTCATGCAGATATACCCTCTGGATCAGGACTTGGATCATCGGGATGCTTTACTGTTGCTTTAATTAAAGCACTTAATGGAATTCGAAATAAAAAAATTGATAATAAAAAATTAGCGGAACTCGCGTGCAAAATTGAAATAACTAAACTTAAGGAACCAGTGGGAAAGCAAGATCAATACGCATCAACTTTCGGTGGATTACGTTCTTATAATTTTTTAAAAAGTGGAGAAGTGATTATAAAAAATATAAAAATTAAAAAAAAAAAATTAATAAATTTTAAAAATTCGTTGTCAATGTATTATACTGGAATTTTAAGAGACTCCTACGATATATTAAAAACTCAAGACATAAAATCTAAAAGAATGAATAAAGAAATGTTAATTAATTTAGATATGATTAAAGAAATGGGTTTTAATACAAAATATATTTTAGAGAAGGGCAATATAGAAGAGTACGGGTATCTACTCAATGATCATTGGGAAACAAAAAAAAAAAGATCACCAAATATGACAAGTAAATTTATCAATAAATTATATGATTATGGATTAAAAAATGGAGCGACAGGGGGAAAATTGATAGGTGCTGGAGGTGGTGGTTTTTTACTTTTTTTTTCTAACAATATTAAAGAGTTAGATGCTGCATTTAATAAAATAAACATTAAAAAAATGAACTTTGACTTTGAATTTGATGGAGCAAAAATTTTATCAATTTAATGATATTTCTTCAATTCGAATACTTGTTAAAAAATCTTTATGATTTGGTATGGCAACGCTATTAGTCAGAAATTGAGAATTTTTAGCAATTTTTTTAATTTTATAAAATTTTTGGTCAAATCTATTGCTGCTAGTTACATCATTTTTAGACAATTTTGTTAAGTCTCCTAGGTTTCTTATATCAACTGATGAATTTTTTATATTAAAGTACTCATAGATAAATAAGATATAATTTAAATTTAATAAATTTTTTTCAATAAGTTCATGAGTGAGATTTGACGTTTCAATTAATAATATTGGTTTATTGCTTAAAATTAATTTCGATGCGCCTTCTATTATTTCTGGTTCTTTACCTTCCGCATCTAATTTGATTAATTTTACTTTTTCTTTAAATTCAATGTTGTCTAAATTGACTATTTCTATTTTTTCAAAATTTTCAAGGAACTCGTATTTTTCTAGGCTAAAACTTTCTGCGTAAATATTTTTATTGGATGTATAAAACTTTCCCGACCCCTCATAATTAGAAACCGCCTTTTTATATACTTTTATATTATTACTATTTCTAAATTTTTTTTTTATAATTTGATAGTATTTATCAAAAGGCTCAAATAAATAATAATTGTCTTTGGGAAAAAACTTTAAAAATAAACTTGTTTTATCTCCTTTATGAGCACCAATATCTATTATTGCTCCAAAATTTTTTTCTACTAAATTGTTTATAATATAGTTTTCAATTGTCTTAATTTCAAATAAAATAAATCTCTCTAATATTTTTTTATAAATTTTTTTTAAAAAATTGTATAATCTTAATTTTTTAATTAAAGAAATTATTATATTTGGTAAATAAATCACTTTAATAATATTTGATAATTACCTTATTAAAATGAATTAATTGCTCTTCTAAATTGTAAGGGGCATTTCCTAAAAAAAAACCATTATCATGAATATAATTTGCATTATTTAAGTTATTAAAAATCTTATAATCAAAATATTTTTTAACTGGATGTTTTGTAAAGCATCCGCCTGTTATCAATCTGTATTGAATATTATTTTTTTTTAGATCTTCGTAAATTTTGTTCTTAAATTTTAAATATTTTTTTTTAAATATAAATACAAAAGAAAATGAAGAGCTAAAACCATTTTCCTTTTGTATATGGAATATCTTGTTTTTACGAAATATTTTTTGATAAAGTGTAAAATTTTTTCTTCTTTCTTTTATTAAATTGTTTAACTTTTTTAATTGAGTTGCGCCAGTTGCAGCATTTATTTCAGTAGGTCTTACATTATAACCAGGTAATATAAATTGATAAGTTTCAAATTTTTTTTTTGAATATCCTAAATTTTTTAAATTTTTTACATCCCTCGTCCACCCGTGAGATCTGATTGATCTTATTAAATCTGCTAATTCATCATTATTTGTAGTTACCATACCACCTTCAATCGCAGATATATGGTGTGAGTAAAAGAAACTCATTGTATTAATATCTCCTGAAGTTCCGGTATATTTATTTTTATATTTTGCACCTAAAGATTCGCAATTATCTTCCATAAGAAAAATTTTCCTATCTTTACAAATTTTAGCTATCTCATAAATATTGCAAGGATTACCTAAAATACTTACTAGTACTATTAGCTTTGTTTTTTTTGATATTGCTTTTTTAAGTTTTTCAGTATCAATATTCAGAGTGTCAAAATCTACATCAACGAATTTTAATTTAAGTCCATACTGTTGCAGAGGCGAGTAGGTTGTTGACCATGAAATAGCAGGAACAATTACCTCGTCACCTTTTTTTAAGGGTCTTTTTTTTTTAAAGAAAAGAGAAGCAATTGATACTAAATTTGCGGATGAACCAGAATTAACCATTATAGCATGCTTCATTTTGAAGAACTGAGCATATTTTTTCTCAAAATTTTTTACTTCGGAGGCATATGTGAATTGTCCAGATTTTATAACTTTCTGGATTTCTAAAATTTCCTTATAATCCCAGGAACTAAAAGTTAATGGATAATTTAATTTTTCATTCATTATTAATAATTAATGATTTACATTAAATTACTTTGTTTTAAAAGGAATTATGAAATCAAGTAATGCTGAAAAATTAACTATTTTTAAAAAAAAATTTGGAAAAAAAGATTTTTTAAATAAGCTAATTGCGAGCTTAGGAAGATTCATTATAAAAATAAATCGGAGCAATCAAAAAAAAAAGTATTTTTTAAATCAAATTGCTGGTTTCACTGATGATATAATTACAGATACAATTAATTTGGAGGGTTTATATGAGAAAAGGGAATTAATAACTTTGATTTCATGGCTAAAACCATTAAGCAAAGAGTTCAAAAAATCCACATTAATTGATGTCGGTGCAAATATAGGGAATCACTCAATGTTCTTTTCAGACCATTTTAAAAAAATAGTTGCAATTGAGCCATATGATAAAATCTTTAAAGTACTAAAGTTGAATACAGAAAAAACCAAAAACATAAAAATTTTAAACTATGCTATTTCTGATAATAATTATAACTCCTATTTAAATATAAAAATTTCAAATTTATCTGGTACAAATTTAATAAAAAAACCAAAGAAAAAATCTAAAAAAGTTATTTGTAAAAAACTTGATAGTATAATTAAAAAAACTGAAAAAATTGCTTTAATAAAAATTGATGTCGAAGGACATGAATTAAAAGTGATAAAGGGAGCTTTAAATGTTATTAAAAATAATAAACCAATAATATTGTTTGAACATCATCTTCAAAATTTCAAATCTAATTACTCTCCAACAATTAATTTTCTTAAAAAAAATGGATACAAAAAATTTGCAATTGTAGCTAGCAACCCAAGAATTAGTATATTTGATAGTTTTATAACTAAATTATTCAAAAATATTACGCATTTTTGGTTGAATAATATGTCATTTACGGTCTCTCTTGAGGATAAAATTAAACCAGATTATTATCCATTTATAATTGCTATTCCTGATAAATATAATATTTAAGAATGAAAATTATGAAAAAAATATCAATTGTAACTACTACAATTAATATTCCAATTTTTTTAAAAAATATTGTTCAAAATATTAAATTAAAAAAAAGTCAAAATATATTTGAAATATCTATAATTGTAATTGGAGATAAAAAAACTCCAAAGAAAACTAAAAAATTTTGTGATAATTTATCAAAAAAATTTAAAATAAATATTTTATATTTTGATATAAATTTTCAGGATAAATATTTTAAAAGTAAATATTCCTCAATTTATAAATTATTTCCTTACAATGATGCAATTAGAAAGTTGCTTGGCTCTATTTTTATTTTAAATGATCTTCCTGATAAAGTTATTTTTATTGATGATGACAATTATTGCAATAAAAATCAGAATTTTTTAAAAGATTTTGATATTGTTGGAGAAAAATATAATGGCCATACAATACATAATAAAAATTGTTGGCCAAACGTTTATAAATCATTCAAGGAAAAAAATAACATTCCTTTATATCCAAGAGGATTTCCATGGAAATATAGAAACGAAAATTCTTTTATTTTTAAAAAAAAAAAAGTGTCAAATCATAAAGTAATTGCAAACTGTGGATTTATTTTAAATGACCCAGATATAGATGCTGTGTCAAGATTATTTTTTAAAATAAAAACAATAGGAGTAAAAAATAAAAATTATTTTGTAATTTCTAAAAATAATTATTTCCCTTTAAACGATCAAAATTTATGTATTTCAAAAGAGTATATTGCCTTATATTATAAGCCACTATCTGCAGGTAGAAATTCTGATATTTGGACAAGTTATTTGTTATCAAAAGTCTCTTCATATCACAATGAACTAATCTCTTATGGCAGACCGCACCTTGAACAAGTTAGAAATATTCATGATTATTGGAATGATTATGAGTTAGAAAAGAAACATAATATTGCAACAGATATATTCGTAGAAATATTAAAAAAAATTAAACTAAATAAAAGCAATAGTAGATACAATAATTATGTGAAACTTTGCATTGATGGAATAAATATAGCAAAAAGTATGATAAAAAACGAAAAATCAAAAAATAAAAACAGCAATAATAGACATTACCAAAATATTACTGGTAAAAAAAAGATTGAAAGGAATATACTTTCTTTAAATTATATTATTGATTATTTTAAAGAATATAATCTTTGGTTACAACAAATCAAAAAATATAAGTTTAATAAATTTTAAGTTTAATTATTTTTGGTTTTGAGGATCTATAAATTGCTTTCTTCAATAATTTTTCTTTTTAATTTAATTTTGGTCATTTCTGCAATATTATTACGTGCATCTTTTCCAAATTTTTTTTCTACTTTGTTTAAAAAATTAACATTAGTATGATATTCAATAAATTTTTTATCTCTTAAATTTAAAATTTCTGCTGCACTTAGTTTTTCTGTAGGCAAAGGTTGAGTTGTATATGAGTGAAAAGAGTATCCATCATAATTGTTTGGTAATTTAACATTATTTTTTAATGCATTTTTGAATAATTCACTACCCGGTAAAGCCATTGCCGCGTAAGTATTCCAGCCTAAAGTATTTAATTTAACACTCAATTTAAAAGTTTTTTCAATAGTTTCAGTTGTATCCCCTGGCAAACCGTAAATATAATTTGCCATAACTTCTATATCTGATTCATGAACTTGTTTAATTACATTTTCTACATCTACATCTTCGAATCTTCCTTTTGCTACTTCTAACCTTACTTTTTTGTCACCACTTTCTATTCCTAGGCATAGCCACTTAATACCAGCTTTTCTTACTAAATTAAGAACATCTTTTCTTTTTACAGTATCAATTCTTGAATATGCCCAAAGTCTAAGATTATCTTCCTTATTTCTTTCAGCCAACAAATTACATAAAGGGATATAATATTTTGGATTAAGTAAAAACATTTCATCAACAATCCTAATCGTTTTAACTCCAAAATTAATAAGTTTGTCAAATTCTTTAATTATAAATTCAGGTGACCAGTATCTCATTCCACTATAATTTGATGCCACTCCTACTTCATCACTATTATTTCTATTGATTAAATTAATCATACAAAAACTACATTTAAATTGACATCCCAAAGAAGTTTGTATGGCAGCATAAGGACTCCTTTGATCTTTAATATATTCCGCATGCCACATCGGTGATCGATATAAATCTAGAGGTTTATTTTTAAATGGTAAAAGATCCCAAGCATAACCTGGTAAATCAATGTCCATTCTTTCATTGGGAACAACACGTTCTGGTTCATTAATTATAATTTCATCACCTTTTTTGTATGCGATACCCTTTACATTAGAAATGTTTTCTAAACTTATTTCATCTAGTTTTAATATATTCCAAATAGAATAAACACCTTCATTTAAAAATACAAAATCGATACTTTTTTCATTTTCCAAAGTTTTCTTTGGAAGAGCTTGGACATGTGAACCAACAAAACTAATTAAAGTTTTTAAATTATTATTTTTTAGATATGTTGATAACCTCGTTGCACCACTCATATTTGTAGTACCAGCATTTACATTTTGACCATAAACAACGAAGCACACTAATTTTGGTTTTGCATTATTAATTCGTTTTATAGACTCATCATCACTTAAATTTTCTGCAAGAGTATCTAAAATTTCTACTTTATAACCTTTTTTTCTACAGCTTTCGGCCAAAAGAAGAGCCCAAGTAGGTGTTTCTATAGCTGAATATTTTTTTGAAAGTTCTTGATATGTAACATCTGCATTATTAGGAATTATAAAGATGATATCTATCATTATTTAAATTTTTATGTTATGTTATAATAATTTTATTCTTGAGTTAACACATTTATGTTGATTTTTAGTATATTTGTACTATTTACCATTAATGCCAACAAACAACTTTAAATTATTAAAGAAAAAATCTCAATGGCTTAGAAAAGAGATATTTGAGATGGTTATAAAAGTTAATCAAGGACATATAGCCTCTGCATTATCTCAAACGGAAATACTAGTATCTTTGTTTTATGGAAAAATTTTAAAGTATAAAAAAAAAAATCCAAATTTTGAAAGCAGAGATAGATTAATTATTAGCAAAGGTCATTCGGCCATGGGTTTATACCCGATACTTTCAGACATAGGTTATTTTTCAAAAAAAGAACTTTTAAAGTATGGAACACCTAAAGGAAAACTTAGGATTTATGGAGATATGAGTATACCTGGAATTGATAGTACATCTGGATCCTTGGCTCAAGCACCAGGAATAGCATGTGGATTTGCTTTATCAGCTAAGAGAGATAAAAAAAGTTTTTACTCATTTTGTGTGCTAAGTGACGGTGAACATTACGAAGGGTCTTTATGGGAATCTGCAATGTTTGCTTCTCATTATCAATTAGACAATCTAGTTTTTATAGTAGATAGAAATCAACAAATTATTTTAGGAAAAAGTGAAGATTGTCTTAAAATTGAACCACTTAAACAAAAATGGAAAAGTTTTGGCTGGAACGTTTTAAATGTAAACGGACACAAATTTAAAGAATTGATGCCAGCGTTAAATAAAGTTAGAAAAAATAAAAATAATAAACCATCTATAATAATTGCCGATACAATAAAGGGAAAAGGCATATCATTCATGGAAGATGTAACTAGATGGCACAACACAATGCCAAATTTAAAAGAGATTCAAATTGCTAGAAAAGATTTAAGAAAAAATTGTATTCATGAGTAGAAATTACTTAGATTTTACTGAAAATAAAAAAAATCCTTTTATGCGAGATGTATTCATTGATGAGGTTTATAAATATGCAAAAAAAAATAAGAATATTTATTTTACAACACCTGATATGGGGGCACCTTCTCTTGATAAATTTCGAGAAAAACTCCCAAAACAATTCATTCACGCGGGCATCTCTGAACAGAATATGATTAGTATGGCAGCAGGTCTAAGCGTACAAAAAAAAAATGTCGTATGTTATGCGATGGCACCTTTCATCACATCTAGATGTTACGAGCAAATAAAATGTTCAATTTCTGCAATGAACCAAAAAGTTACATTGGTAGGTATAGGAGTTGGATTGGGGTATGCTGATGCTGGACCAACTCATTATACTACAGAAGATATTTCTACAATGAGAGTCTTTCCAAATATTGAAATCCTTACACCCGCTGATGCTTACTCAACTAAAGTTATAACTCAAGAGTGTATGAAAAAACCTAAATTTAGATTTTTAAGGTTGGATAGAGATATTTTGCCTAGCGTTTATAATGAGAAAAACTTTAATTTGAAAAAAGGGTATGGAGAAATTAAAAAGGGAAAAAATAAATGTGTTATATCTTCTGGGTATTTACTACATAAAGTAAACAAAATCTTAAACGAAAAAAAAAATAATATTGGCCTTATAGATTTATTCAGAATTAAGCCATTTCCAAAAGATTTAATTAATAAATTAAAAAAATTTAAGGAAATTATTGTTGTTGAAGAACAATGGACTGATGGTGGAACAGGATCTTTAATTTTAGAACAGCTTAGTGATAGAAATTTAAAGAACAAAGTTATTAGGATTGGCCTTAATAGTAGATATTATTTTGAAAATGGTGGAAGAGATTATTTACACGAAACATATGGCTTAAGTACCAAGTTAATTAAAAAAAAAATTTTTGGTTAATTAAATTTTTCATGAATACTTTTAAGTGATAAAATCTTTTTTAAATCTAATAAATTAACTTTTTTATTTAAAAATCTTTTTTTATATCTTTTTAATAATATTTTTTTATTTTGAATTGATTTCAACATTATGCCAAAATCTAGTGATAATCTAAGACTTGTATCTTTATTTTTTGTTCTATGGAGGCAAGCTTGATCAAAAATTGTCAGTCTTTTATAATTAAGTTTTTTTATTTTTTTAAAGCCATATTTTTTAATTGCATTTTGGTAATTTTTTTTTTTATGAAAAAACGATTTATCAATTTTTTTGGGTTTAAAAAACTCAATTGTATTATTTTTATCTCCATCAATGAAAATTACAACTTTAGAGTCGCAAGGATTGCCTGACCAGGAGTCTGAATGAATTTTTGTTGAGGAATATGATCTAGCGCTATCATAGTTATATTTATTAGATCTCATAAGTCTAACTTCACACAGTTCTATCTTGTCAGAAATTTTAGTTAGACAATATTTTTTGCATAAACTAAATATATAGTTCTGAAGTTTCAAATAAGATTTAATATTTTCTTTTTTAGGCACAATTACTCCATTAGGAGTTATATTAGGTAAATCTAATAATAATTTTTTGAACTTTTTAAAGTACTCAAAATTTGGTTTAAGTTTAATATTATAAAATTTTTCAATTGAACATCTGATATAATTCTTAACAAGTTTTTTAAGTTTTAAGTGATCATTTTTGTTAATTGAGATTTCGTACAGCAACAAATTTTCTTTATAAGTGATTTTTTTTTTTTTAAGCGAATTAAATATCGGTTTATAATGTTTAGTTCTTATTTTAAGTAATTCTAAGTCTTGCATTTAACGTATATTGTAATATTAATATTTAATATAATAACTAATATTCAAAGCAAAGGATATTATGTCAACTGATAAAAATTGCTGAATTGTTTTAAAATATGTTATCTATAATTATTAGTACTTTTAACAGGGTAAAAGAGTTAGAGAATTGCCTTAACTATGTGTCAAAACAAAGTTTTGATGACTATGAAATTCTAATAGTTGACCAAAATGAAAATTTACCTGGTATTCAAGATATTTCTAGAAAATTTCCAAAAGCAAGATATTTCAAATTAGGAAAAAATTTTGGACCAGCGGTTGGAAGAAATTTTGCAGTAAATCAGTCAACAGGTGAACATTTGCTATTTTTAGATGATGACGCGTATTTAGTAGATGAAACAACTATTGAGAAAACATTAAATTTTTACCTTAATAATAATTATGGTCAAGTTGGATTACAAAGTTATGAAAATTTTAATTCAAAAAAAATACATATCTCACAATGTGTTATTGGTGATGATGGTTTTTTAGATACAAAAAAATCAAAAGACTCAAATCTAAAATTATCACAACATAGAATAAGTATAGAAACTTCATTTTGTTTAATGAAAAAAAGTATTTTTTTAGAATCTGGTGGCTTTGATCCCATATTTTTCTTTTATGATGAGGACACAGATCTTTCACTAAGAGTACAAAACTTAGGTTACAAAAACTATGTATATAAAGAAGTTCAATATCAACATATTTCAGGCAGCTCCATAAGAACATCAAATTCAAGATATTTTAACAAAAGTTACTTGGTTTTAAAAAATTTTGGATTACCTGTATATTTTAAAAATGTGATTAAAACTTTGCTTATGTTTTTATATGACTTTAGTCTGCCTAAACAAAGGGACAATTTAAGAAAAATAAATATACAATTAAATTTACTAAAAAATATGAAATATGTTAATTCAAGAAAAAAATTAAATTTTTTGAGTGAAGATAAAAATATAATTGAAGAGGAAAATATAAATAAAAAAGTTATAAGATTCTACCTTGAAAAGTTAGAAAAAATAGACAAAAAAAATTCTGAAAATGCAAACAAAACTGCTTTTGTTTATATAACCAACAGATGTAATGCAAAATGTGAACATTGTTTTTATTGGGATGAACTCAATAAAAATGTGGATGAAATGTCTTTAGATGATTATAAAGTTCTAGCAAACAATTTCAAAAACGATGTAAATCAAGTAATAATAACTGGCGGCGAACCTTTTTTAAGAAAAGAAATAGATCAAATTTCAAAATATTTTTTAAACAACAAAAATATACATTCTTTAAATTTTATAACTAATGGCGTTATGCCAGACAGAATTGAGGAAAAAGTAAATAAAATTATGAATTATGCATCTAGAAACACCAGGGTTTTAGTGAATGTGTCTATTGATGGATTAGAAGAGCTTCATGATAAAATTAGAAGAGTGCCAGGAATATTTAAAAAATGTTTAGATACAATCGAAAGACTTAAAAAAATTAAAAAAAAATATCAAAATTTACAAATATCAGCTTTAACCACTTTATCTAAAGACAATTTTTTTCAATTTAAAGAAATTAATAGTTTTGTTGAAAATGAGCTTAAAATTTATCAAAGGGTAAATATTATACGAAGTCCAAAAACAGGAGCATATGGATTAAGTAAAGAAGTTGCCGAGTTAAGCTTTAGTCCAGAATGGGTAAAGCCATTTGATTTGTTAGAATTAAATCATGATGAGCATAAAGCAGTGTTAGATTATTTTATGAACAATAATAGTTGGAGAGATTATCATAAATTTGTATTGTATTATTCTTATTATATAAAAAAAAATAAAAAGAAATTTTTTGATTGTAGTGCTCCTAACGATAATTTAGTTGTTTATCCTAATGGTGATCTAGCATTTTGCGAATATACCAAGACTTTTACAAATGTAAAAAATGCAGATAACTTTTCTGATTTTTTTAATAATGAAAATGCTAAAAAATATAGAAAATATTTAAAAAGCTGCTCTTGTGATCATCCTTGTAATATTGGTGGAAATTTGGCTAAAAACAAACAACTAGAAAACTTACTTCCCCCATATAACAGCAGCCCAAGTGTTAATTAAATTTAATGCGATTGAGTAATATTTTTAAATATTTCAATATATTTCTTTTTTTATTTGTAACAGTATTACTTTTTTATTTAATAAATTTTAAATTTGGAAAATTAACTAATATTATTGAAAATAAAACACAATTATTTTTTAACATAATACTATTATTAATTATTTCTTATTTAATTCTTTCTTTTTTCTTATCACGAAATATTAAAATTATTATTAATATTACTGGAATTTGTATTATAATTTCAATCCTAATAATTGAAGCATATCTTCAAATTAATCATTTAAAATTTATAAAGGGAGATTTAGATGAGAAGAAGAAAATTTATAAAAAAAATACTGGCAATATATATGATGTTAGGTCAAAGTTTGAATTTTATAAAGAATTAAAAAAAAAATATTCAAATTTATCAGTTCCTATTACTGTTCCAATGGTTTTAAAGAGCAAACAATTTAAAAAAGAAAATTTTTTACCTATTTCAGGAATTTCAAATAAAAAAACAATTCACTGCAATGAAAACGGCTATTACTCTATTTATGACAGTGATAGATTTGGATTTAACAATGATGATGATATTTGGAATTTAAAAAATCAAAATAAAGTTATACTTTTAGGGGACTCATTTGTACATGGTGCCTGTGTTTTTCGAAAAGATTCATTCGCAGGTATTTTAAAAAATTTAAACGAAAAATTTGAATTTTATAATTTATCTTACAGTGAACATGGTCCCTTAGAACAACTGGTGGCATTGCGGGAGTACTCAAAAATAATTAAACCAAATTATATTATATGGTTCTATTATGAGGGAAATGATTTAGCAGATTTAAGTGGTAGTCTCAAAAATCAAATACTTAGCAGCTATTTAAATGATAGTAATTTTAATCAGGATTTAGCAAAAAAAGTTCAATTATCGGATAAAATTTATAAAGAAATTCTAAATGAGCAGATAAAAAAACGCAAAATTAAGTTTCATTCAGCTGGATTTAATTTTGAAAGTTTTTTTAAACTTTCTTACCTAAGAAAAACTGTATTAAATTTTTTTATCAAACCACAATTGCCTTTTACTGAATTCGAAAAAATTATGAGAATGGTTTATCAAATTGCAGAAAAAGAGAATATTGATCTATATGTTATTTATTTACCTGACTATCATAGATATTATTACAAAAAACAAAATGATTTAGATTATTTGAATTACGAAAAAGTTTTAAAAATTTTAAGTTCAACTAATATTAAGGTTATTGATATCAATAAAGAATTAAAATTTAGAATAGATAATAAAAAAAAAATTTTTCCATTTCAAAAATTTGGACATTATAATGAAATGGGCTATAAGTTAATTTCTTCAATTATAAATGAAAAAATATTTAAAAATTAGTTTAATATTAGTTATTATATTAATATCTTATTTGATATATGCAATTGCCAATAGAAAAAATGATACAAGTTTAGCATATTATATTGGCCCCCTTCTTCCAAAAAAGGTTAAAATTTATTTAAAAAATAATTTTTTACTTTTTGAAAAAATAGATGATCAAAAAACTGAAATTAATAAACAAAAACAAATAATAAATAAATTTTCTTTATCTACAGAAGGCAAGTTTAGAAATAATAATTTAAAAATTTTATTTAATAAAATTGGAGAAGATGAAATTTTTGAAATAAATAAAAATAAATATATTTTTAGTAAGTTTTCTACAACATCTATAATAACTGGAAAATGGGAGCCAACAGGAGGTTCTTTCTATTTAGAAAATTTTAAAAATAATATAATAGTAGTTAGTGCAACGGGTATTATTGCCTATAATAATATTAATTTCTTCAAAAATAATTTTTTTAATTTTACCTCAATCAAATCAAATATAGTAGATTTGATTAAAGACCCTAAGTTCTTTACTCACTCACCATTTGGGATTAAAGACATTTTAATTAAAGATAATTATTTATATGTTTCCTATACTTATCAAGCTGAGGAAAATTGCTATAATACTTCTATTTTAAGATCAAAAATTAACTTTAAAAAATTAATATTTGAAGATTTTTTTAAACCTTCTGACTGTGTAAAAATTGATAACACATATGGAAATTTTTCAGCTCATCAATCAGGCGGAAGAATGAAATCTTATGATGACCATTCAATAATTTTTACGGTAGGTGATTATGGATTTAGAGATCATTCACAAAATCTTGATCAAACAACATTTGGAAAAACTATTCTCATATCCTCAAAAGGATTTGTACAAGAAGTTTTGTCAATTGGTCATAGAAATCACCAAGGTCTTTACCATGATAAAGAAAGTAATAAAATTTATATGACTGAACATGGACCAAAGGGTGGAGATGAAATAAATATAAATGATCTGAATCAAAAAAAAATTAAAAATTACGGTTGGCCAATATCTTCTTATGGAGAGCATTATGGTTTTAAAACTAGAGACGAAAAACATCCGTACTATGTTCAGGCGCCATTATATAAAAGCCATTTAGAGCATGGTTTTATTGAGCCACATAAATATTTTACACCGTCGATTGGAATTTCAGAGATTATAAAGATAAATCCAAATTTTTTTGACAGAAATTATTATTTAGTATTTGGAGCATTGGGAAATAATATTGAGGAAGGAGATATGTCTATTCATTTTCTTAAAGTTGATGAAGCAGATAAAATTTTAGATCATGAAATATTTAAAGTAAATGAAAGAGTGCGTGACATATTAAAATTTAAAGAAAAAAATATGTTATTTTTGGCTTTAGAATCCACTTCCTCAATCGGTATTATTAAAGAGTTTAAAGACTAATAATTTTAAAAGCAATTTTTATATACTAAAAATAAAAAGTTAGATATGTTATTTAAATTATAAAAATAAATATTTTAAATTATGAAAACTCAAATTCCTTCAAATAAAAATTTTGGTATTACCTTTGGAATTATATTTATTATAGTATCGATTATTCTTTTTTTTTTATGATCTTTCATATTTATTACTTGCATTTATCGGGTTAATTTTTATTTTTTTAGGTATAATTAATTCAAAATTCCTCTATCCATTAAACTTTATATGGTTTAAATTTGGAATTTTTTTGTCTAGATTAATATCTCCTTTAATACTTTTTTTAATGTTTTATTTAATAATTACTCCATATGGTTTAATTGTTAGATTGTTCAAAAAAGAAATACGAGAAATCAAAAGTAAAAAGAAAACATTAAAGGGGAATACATTTTGGAATAAATCTGATATCAAATATGATATAAATTTTGATAAACAGTTTTAAAATGTTAGATATTATAAAAGAATTGCTTACTTTTTACATTGAAAAAAAGAAATTTTGGTTAATACCTTTAATTTGTGTAATAATCCTCATAGGTTTATTATTTGTTGTAGGCCAAGGTTCGACTTTGTCACCATTTATTTACACAATATTTTAGAAAAAATATGACAAAGATACTGGGAATCTCAGCATTTTATCATGACAGCGCCGCTTCATTGGTTGAAAATGGAAAACTTTTAGAATGTATACAAGAGGAAAGACTATCAAGAATTAAAAATGATTATTCTTTTCCCAAACTCGCAATTAAAAAAATATTAAGTGATAATTCGTTGACATTATCAGATATAGATTACTTTGTATTTTATGAAAAACCGTTTTTAAAATTCAATAGAATTATAGAAGTATGTTTAGCATTTGCACCTTTAGGATTTAAACAGTTCATTAAATCTATACCTCTATGGATAAAAGATAAACTTTTTTTAAAATTAAAATTAATAGAAGAATTAAATAATATAGAAAAAAATGAAAACCTTAAACAAAAAATAAAATTTTCTGATCATCATTTAAGTCATGCCGCAAGTGCATTTTTCCCCTCGCCTTACGATGAAGCAATTATTTTAACAATTGATGGAGTTGGGGAGTGGACAACTGCTTCTGTTAATATAGGTAAAAATAATAAAATCCAAAAAATTAAAGATATAAAATACCCTCATTCTTTGGGTTTGCTTTATTCTACTTTTACACTTTATTGTGGTTTTAAAGTAAATGAGGGAGAATATAAATTAATGGGCTTAGCTCCTTATGGGCAACCAAAATTTAAAAAATTAATTTATGATAATTTGATTACTGTTCAAGAAGATGGATCGTTTGAATTAAATATGAAATATTTTGACTATTGTACTGGGCTTAATATGTTTAATGAAAAATTTTGTAATCTTTTTGGAAAAAATCCAAGAAAATTTGATGATAAAGAAATAGATATTTTTTATATGGATATTGCGTCCTCAATTCAGCTGGTACTTGAGGAAATAATATTAAAAATATGTAGGAGCTTAAGAAAAGAATTTAATATTAATAACTTATGTCTTGCAGGTGGTGTTGCTCTAAATTGTGTGGCAAATGGAAAAATTTTCAGTGAAAATATTTTTAAAAATATTTGGATACAACCTGCTGCAGGAGATGCAGGAGGATCTTTAGGAGCAGCTCTTGCTTTTTGGTATATAGGATTAAAAAATGAGAGAATTGCTGCATCTTACAATAATGATAGCATGAACGGATCTTATCTCGGACCAGAATTTAAAAATGAAGAAATAAAGAAGTTTTTAGACAATAATTCAAATCACTACGAATTTTATGAAAATGAAGAACTAATAAGTAAAGTTGCAAAATTAATCAGTGAACAAAATGTTATAGGATGGTTTCAGGGAAAAATGGAATTTGGTCCAAGAGCATTAGGCAATAGATCAATTTTAGCCGATCCAAGAAATAAAAAAATGCAGAGCACAATAAATCAAAAGATAAAATTTAGAGAAGGTTTTAGACCTTTTGCTCCAGCTATTTTAAAACGACACTGTCAAGATTGGTTTGAAACCATCTCCGATAGTCCTTATATGCTTATGGTATCTAAAATAAAAAAAGAGAAACTCATAGATTTTGATGAAAAAAATATTGTTGGTTTAGATAAGTTAAAAATCATAAGATCAACTGTTCCCGCAATAACACACGTTAATTTGACTGCAAGAATTCAAACAGTAGACGGTAAAGAAAATAAAATGTTTTATAATTTGCTAAATAAGTTCTATGAAATCACAGAATGCCCAATATTAGTTAATACATCTTTTAATGTAAAAGATAAACCTATAGTGTGCTCACCAGAGGATGCGTTCAAATGTTTTTTATATACAGATTTAGATTATCTTGTTCTTGGCAATTATTTAATAGATAAAAAAAAAACATTATAAAAATTTTTATTAATTTTATTTATTTTAAATTTTTTTTAAAATATGGACTTAGGCAATTCACATATAATTCAATTTGCTTGGAACCTGGATGCGCGTCAGCTAAGTTTGCCCAATCTTCTCTCTTTCTTTGTCCAAATTTAATTCTTTCATCTCTACAATATAAATAATTAATATTTTCTTTATCAAAAAGTTTTGCTAAATCTGAATAATATTTGTCTTCTAGGAGTAAATTAATAGAAAAAAAATATAATATTTTTTTATTAAAATTATTTTCATAAAAGTCTTTCAAAGAACTTCGCCAAATATCTTGAATATCATCTTCCCATATTCTGTTAACAAAATTAAAATGTCCCCAAGATACTATAGGTGGATTTTTTACACTTCCTTTATTAGGTAGCTTTCTCAATAAATTATTTAAAATGGAATCTAATAAATGAGCACTTTCGAACTTTCTTGTGATTCTCCAATAGTAATGCTTTAAACTCGCTGAAGGTATTAAATCAATAAAATTTTTTTTTTTATGAAAATTTTTATCATATACATATTTTTTATAACTTCCTCTTAAATGTGGATCATTATTAGCAATATTTATTATTAGATAATCATAATTTAAGTCTTTGAGGTACATTTCATGAAATTCGAACATTTCTAAACTTGTCCAACCATTTTTAGCAAAAGTAAAAATTTTACAATCTACTTTTTTTTGTAGTTCATGTGGCCAAGTTTCATTAGCAAGTCTTCCATCTCCATATGCGTAACTATCTCCCATGATTACTAAAGAACATTTTTTATCTTTGTTAAAATGCCATTGATAAGCATCAATTATTAAAGAATCGGTTTTTGTTTTTTCTACAGTTCTAAAACCATTAATATCTAAATAACCATCAGCATCAATTATTC
Organism: uncultured Pelagibacteraceae bacterium; assembly: GCA_902576565.1. Lineage (GTDB taxonomy): Bacteria > Pseudomonadota > Alphaproteobacteria > Pelagibacterales > Pelagibacteraceae > Pelagibacter. The sequence continues at coordinate 29,336 of CACGVK010000004.1, forward strand.
TATCTTTATGTCTGTGAATGCCATGAATATAACCAGGTTTAACAGATTCAATTTGAAAATTTTTTCCAAAAAATTTTAAGTAAACTTCAACTAAAAAAAATAAAATAAACACAATTCCTACAAAAACGATAGAGTTTATTAAAACAAGTTTAATTATTTTTTTCATTATATTTTGTTTATTTTTGGTATATCCGCTTGATTTTAAAGTTGTAACTATAGTTTAATTATTCAAAAGATTAAACGTTGATCTTAACTGGTATTATTCCAAATAAGGAATTTTCTAATTCAAATTATTAAAATTTAGAAATTGTTCATTAATTTGACTGAATAATTTCGATTAAATCAAATGTTATAATTGTTTGACAATTCCTTGCAGCATATATATATAATTCGTTGCCTGGTGATTATTGCGAAAGGGTAATACCCGATCCCATTCCGAACTCGGAAGTCAAGCCTTTCTGCGCCGATGGTACTTTATCTTAAGATATGGAAGAGTAGGACGTTGCCAGGCTATAAACCTAGATGAAAAATATCATATTAGTAACTGGTGGTGTAGGATTTATAGGATCAAATTTAATTGAACTTCTCTTAAAAAAAACCAAAAAGACAATAATTAGTTTTGATAATTATTCTACTGGTTCTAAAAAAAATCATATTAAAAATTCAAGGGTTAAATATTTTAAAGGTAATACAGTTGATATTAATAATATACTAATGAAGTATAAAAAAAATATTCATTCATTATTTCACTTTGGGGAATTTGCCAGAATTTATCAGAGTTTTAAAAAATTTGATGAATGCTATGATTCTAATTCCATAGGCACAAAAGCTGTATTTAAGTTTTGTTTAGATAATAAAATAAAATTAATTTATTCTGCAACTTCAGCAAGTCTTGGAAACAAAGGAGGTGATAAAAATCTTTCTCCTTATGCTTTTACTAAGTCAAAAAATTTGGAATTATTAGAAAATTTAAAAAAATGGTTTAAATTTAAATATGAGATAATTTATTTTTATAATGTTTATGGGCCAAGACATATAAAGACTGGTGAAATGGCAACAGTAATTGGAATTTTTGAGGATAAGTATATTAAAAAAAAACCATTAACTGTTGTGAAACCTGGAACTCAAACCAGAAGATTTACTCATGTAAGTGATACTGTGGGAGTTTGTTATGAGGCATGGAAAAAAAATAAAAATAGACATTATAGCATTTCTCACAAAAAATCTTATTCGGTAAAAGAAGTAGCCAAGATGTTTGGAAATAATATAGTGTTTCTTAAAGCTAGACCTGGAGAAAGATATGCTTCAGCTTTGACAAATATGTCTTTAAATAACAAGGTTATTAAGAGATATGGAAAAATAAATTTGAAAGATTACGTAACATCGTTTATTACAAACAATTAATTTATGAAAATAAAAAGCTCATTAAAATCTTTAAAAAAAAGAGACCTTAATTCAAAAATGGTTAGAAGAAGAGGTAGAGTTTATATTATAAATAAAAAAAACCCAAAATTTAAAGCAAGACAAAAATAATTTTTTAACACACTTAAAATCCAAAAAATAAGGTTATAATTAGAAAATTTATATTGCGAGTAACTGTCGCTACTAGAACAATTTTAGTTCTAATGCCTTTATTTCTGTTGTAAAATTTTAATATGAGAATCGTCTCTATTTTAGAAAATCAAAAAATTGAAAAAAGAATTGCAATTACACCAGATGTTGCAAAGAAATATATAGACTTAGGTTTTGAATTATCATTATCAGAAAATTATGGAGAACATTTAGGAATTAGCGATAATATTTATAAAGATTGTGGAGCTTCAATATCTAAAGATGATAAAGAAATAATTATTAATTCTGATTTAATTGTTCAATTGGGACTATTATCAGATGACAATCTTCAATTATTAAAACAAAATCAAAATATTGTAGGTATTTTAAATCCTCATTTAAATAATGAAAAATTAAAAAACTTAGCAAAAAAAAAAATCAATTTATTTTCATTAGAATTATTACCTAGAATTACAAGGGCACAATCTATGGATGTTCTTTCATCACAAGCAAATCTTGCTGGATATAAGGCAGTTATTGAGTCTTTTTCTAATTTTGAAAAAGCAATTCCAATGATGATGACAGCAGCAGGCACAGTCCCTGCAGCAAAAGTATTGGTAGTTGGTGCTGGAGTTGCTGGGTTGCAAGCAATAGCTACAGCGAAACGAATGGGAGCAATTGTATACGCAACAGATGTAAGGGCCGCCTCAAAGGAACAAGTTGAAAGTTTAGGAGGAAAATTTTTAACAATCGAGGGAGGAGAAAATCTTGAAACAGAAGGGGGTTATGCAAAAGAAGCATCAGAAGATTTTAAAAAAAAACAAGAAGAACTATTAAGTGAAACATTAAAAAAAATTGATATTGTTATTTGTACTGCTTTAATACCAGGTAAAAAATCTCCAATCATTATTAAAGAAAATATGATTAATAATATGCAAAAAGGTTCAATAATTTATGACCTAGCAGCAGTTCAGGGCGGAAATACTGTTTATACAAAAGTTGACGAAATAATTGACGAAAATGGAGTCAAAATTTTAGGAGAGACAAATATTTTAAATAAGTTACCAGTTTCTGCGTCAAGCTTATATTCAAAAAATTTATTTAATTTTGTAATAAATTTATATGATAAAGAAAAAAAAAAAATTAATATTAATTTAAAAGATGAAATAATCGAAAAAACTTTAATAAAATAATGGAAATAGACCCTTTTATATTTAGACTTAGCATTTTTATTCTTTCAATTTTTGTAGGATATTATGTTGTATGGAGTGTCACACCTTCTCTACACACACCTTTAATGTCAGTAACAAATGCAATTTCATCTGTGATTATTGTGGGAGCCATTATCGCTGCTTTGGCAGGTAGTTCAGAAAATATTTTTGATAAGGCTAATATTTTTGGATACATGGCAATAGTCCTAGCTGCAGTGAATATTTTTGGAGGATTCTTAGTTACACAAAGAATGTTAGCTATGTACAAAAAGAAAAAAAAGGATAAAAAATGATTTCAGCAAATTTATCTGCAATTTTTTATTTGATATCAGGTGTACTTTTCATTTTAGCCCTAAGGGGCTTATCCTCTCCTGAAACTTCTAGACAAGGAAATTTTTTTGGCATTTTGGGTATGTTAATAGCAATAACTGTTACATTATTATCAATTGGAAATTTTTCTACAGGATTTTTATATCTATTAATATTTCTGTTAATTGGTGGATCAATCGGGGCGTTCATCGCATTTAAAATTCCCATGACAGCTATGCCTGAATTGGTAGCTGGATTTCATAGCTTAGTTGGGTTAGCGGCGGTATTTGTTGCTATATCTGCATTTTTGAATCCTGAGATTTTTAATTTAGGTTCCACAGGAGCTATTAAAATTGCAAGTTTAATCGAAATGTCATTAGGAGCTTCGATTGGAGCAATAACATTTACAGGTTCGATAATAGCTTTTTTAAAACTCAGAGGAATAATGTCAGGTTCACCAATTACGTTTGTAGGCCAGCATTTAGTAAATTTATTATTAGGATTATCTATTATAGTAATAATTTTTTATCTTTGTAAATTGCAATCCGAACATCTTTTTTGGGGCATAATTGTAATCTCTCTTTTAGTGGGAATATTGCTAATAATTCCAATCGGCGGTGCTGACATGCCCGTTGTAATTTCTATGTTAAATTCTTACTCTGGATGGGCTGCTGCAGGTATTGGATTTACTTTAGAAAATACTGCGTTAATAATAACGGGAGCTCTTGTTGGTTCTTCCGGAGCTATTTTGTCTTACATTATGTGCAAAGGTATGAATCGATCTTTTTTTAGCGTTATTTTAGGTGGATTTGGAGCATCTGAACAATCTTCAGGATTAAAAACTAAAGATCAAAGACCTGTCAAAAGTGGAAATGCAGATGATGCAGCCTTCTTGATGAAAAATGCTTCATCAGTCATAATTGTACCTGGTTATGGAATGGCAGTTGCACAGGCCCAACACGCATTAAGAGAGATGGTAGATACTCTTAAAAAAAATGATATTAAAGTATCTTATGCAATTCACCCTGTGGCAGGAAGAATGCCAGGACATATGAATGTTTTGCTAGCTGAAGCGAATGTTCCTTATGATGAAGTATTTGAATTAGATGAAATAAATAATGATTTTGCAAATGCAGATGTCGCATTTGTGATAGGAGCTAATGATGTAACCAATCCTGTTGCAAAATCTGACCCTCAAAGTCCAATATACGGTATGCCAGTTCTGGATGTTGAAAAATGTAAATCTGTTTTATTTGTAAAAAGAAGTTTATCACCTGGATATGCGGGTATAGATAATGAATTATTTTATAAAGAAAATACTCTTATGTTGTTTGATGACGCAAAAAAAATGACTGAGGAAATAACAAAAAATTTGTAGATTTTTTGGTTGCGGGGGACGGATTTGAACCGCCGACCTCAAGGTTATGAGCCTTGCGAGCTACCAGGCTGCTCCACCCCGCGATGAAAGAAACTTATACATAAAATTAATGACTAATAAAGAAAAAAATTTTTAGTTAGCTTTTTTCCTAATTTTTGCTTATTTTACATTATGACTAATTTAAATACTTTTTTTAAAAAATATACAAATAATCTCAACAACGCCATTACAAATGTTAATATTAAAAATTTGAATTTAGCATCAAAATTAATGATTGATGTAATTAAAAAAGGCAAAACTATTTATGTTTGTGGAAATGGTGGTTCTGCCGCAATAGCAAATCACTATGTTTGTGATTTTTTAAAATATTTTAGACAGAGATCGAAATTTAAACCTAAAATTATAAGTCTATCAAACAGCATTGAAACTATAACTGCAATTTCTAATGATATGGATTATAAGTATATTTTTAAATATCAATTGGAGTCATTATATCAGCAAGGGGATATATTATTAATTATAAGTTCCTCAGGTAGTTCAGAGAATATAAAGGAGGTTTTAAAATTTGCTAATAAAAGAAAAATTAAAACTATTGGATTTAGTGGATTTAAAGGTGGATACTTAAATAAAAAATCAAGTATATCAATTCATGTAAAAGCTATGAATTATGGAATTTCTGAAGACTCGCATCATGTGCTAATGCATATTATTTTGCAGTATTTAATCGAAGCTGTAAAAAATAACAAAAAATAGATTTAGTTTATAATCTATTTTTAAGTTTATTTAATTTTTTAACTCTTTTAATATTTTCTTGTAAAATTCTCTTCTTTTTTTCAGAAGGTTTTTCGTAAGTATTTTTTAGTTTAATTATTTTAAAAAAACCATCTCTTTGAAGTTTCTTCTTAAGAACCCTCAAAGCTTGTTCAACATTGTTATCTTTTACTTCTATTTTAATAAATACCTCCAAAAAAAGTGTTTAATTAGCATTTTAGTATTTGTTTGTCTATTACAATTAACATTTATTACTGAGCAGCTACTTTTTCTTTTTCTTTCTGTTTTTTTTCTCTTTTAATTCTTCTTTCTGCTTTTTCAATAGCCTGAACCAAATCTTTTTGAGAGAACAATCCCATAGCGACTGGATCTTTAGGATTCAAATTATTAAAGTTCCAATAATTTTTACTCCTTATTGATGTGACAGAATTTTTTGTGATCCCAACTAATTTTGCAATTTGTGAGTCCTTTAAAATTGAATGTTGTTTTATAAGCCATAAAGCAGAATCAGGTTTATCTTGTCTTTTTGAAAGAGGTACATATTTTTTTATTTTTTTTTCCTCATTCTCAATCTTTACATCGTAAGTTTTAATTTTAAGTGGTCTAGCCTCATCTTTTGATGAAAGTTCAATTTCCTCCCTTGTTAATTGTCCTGACATAATTGGATTGTATCCAACAATTCCCTTAGCTACTTCACCATCAGCGATACCTTGAACCTCCACTTCATGCATGTTACAAAAATCTGCTATTTGCTTAAAAGTTAAAGTTGTATTTTCAACCAACCATACAGCAGTAGCCATTGGCATAAGAGGCGCGTTTGACATTAATTTTTTTTCTCTGATCTAAAATTTTGAAATTTTTTATTAAACTTGCTAACTCTACCTTTGTCTAAAAGTTTTTGTTTTCCACCTGTCCATGCAGCATGAGATTTTGGATCAATCTCTAATTTTAAGATATCTCCCTCAGCACCCCAAGTCGATTTAGTCTCAAACTGAGTTCCATCTGTCATTTCCACTTTTATTTTATGGTAGTCTGGATGAATTTTTTTTTTCATAAGGGGACTTATAGCAAAAGAAATTTGAAAAACAATTAAAAGTTATTAAGCTTTTCAAGCATTTTCTCATTTATAGAGTTTGAGGCTGCTATAATTTTGATATTTTCTATAATTGATAAATCTAAATTTGAAATTTTACCTCCAGATTCCATTACTAAAACGATCCCTGCTGCTATATCCCATAAATTCAAGTTATTTTGAAAGTAGCCATCAAACCTTCCAGAGGCTACATAGGCCAAATCAAGAGCGGCGCTCCCAGTTTCTCTAGTTTTTAAGTCTTTGTATATTTTTTTTTTTCCTCCTGTCGCAAAGAGACAATCCTTAATATTTTTTTTTTTAGAAACTCTTATTCTTTGATTATTAAAATAAGCTCCATTATTTTTTTCAGCAAAAAACATTTCATTTTTAATAGGATCAAAAATTACACCTGAAATTATCTCATCTTCATGTTTATGGGCAATAGAGATAGCAAAATGTGGAATTCCGTGTAAAAAATTATTAGTTCCATCTATTGGATCTACTATCCAATAGTTTTTTTTCATCTGAATTTTTAATAATTCCAGTTTCCTCACTGATTATAGAGAATTTTTTCCTAGATTTGTTTAATTCTTCTATAATTACTTTCTCTGCTTTAAAATCAGCATTAGAAACAAAATCGGAAGGTCCTTTAACTGATACTTGTAGTTTTTCGACCTCACCAAAATCTCTAATTAATATTTTAGAAGCTTTTTCCGCAGCTTTTATCATAATATTTAGATTTGCTGAAATCGAATTCATTCTATTTTTTTTTTATATATTCTATTGTTCTTGTATCAATAATGATTTCATCATCACTCTCTATAAATGGAGGTACCTGAATTTTTACACCATTTTCAAGCATAGCAGGTTTGTAAGACGATGAAACAGTCTGACCTTTTAAAGCAACATCTGTTTTTTCAACTTTACAAGTTATTTGATTTGGAAGTTCTACAGAAATTGGTTTTTCATTGTATATACTAATAGTGACTTCTAAATTTTCTGTAAGAAAATTTCCTTTTTCTCCCAAAATTTTTTTATTTATAGATATTTGTTCAAATGTGTTGATATCCATAAAAAAATAATTTTCATTGTCATAGTAAAGATAAGAATATTTTACTTCTTCAACTTGAGCTTTTTCAATTGTTTCATTAGATCTAAATCTTTCATTAATTTTTGTATTTTTATTTAGATTTTTCATTTCAACTTGATTAAAGGCGCCACCTTTTCCCGGTTTTACATGTTGGGTTTTTATAACCTCCCACAGATCATCTTTGTATTCGATTAACATTCCAGGTTTTATCTCGTTAGCTGATATTTTCATTTTATTTTTTTTATTGCTTCTTCAGGGTTAAGTTTTTTATTATTCCAAACGTAACCTGAGATAGCCAAAAAGTTAGCTTTATTCAATAAAAGTTTTTTATAATTAATTGAATTTATACCACCTATCACAACTATAGGTTTTTTAGTGATTTTTTTGGCTTTTAATAATAGATTTACTGAAGCTTTATATTTTATTTTTTTTGTTTTTGTTGAGTAGAAAGCGCCAATTGCGATGTAATCAGCACCTTCTTTTAATGCTTTTTTGACTAATTTTATTGAGTTATGGCAAGTAACACCAATAATTTTATTTTTTAAGATTTTTCTAGCTTTTTTAATCGAGCCATCATCTTGACCTAAATGACAACCATCTGCACCTATCTTATTTGCAGCTAAAGGTTGGTCATTAATTATTAGCTTAACATTGTTCTTTCTACAAATTTTTTTTATTTTTTTTCCAATTAAAATAAGCTCTTTAAATTTTTTTTTTTTCAATCTTAATTGAAAGTGAGATATTTTTTTCGTTTTTAGAACAAGATTTAAGTCTTTAAAAAAAATATTTTTTTTAATAATTGGAGGTGAAATAAGGTATATGAATTTTTTATTTTTTTTCAATATCCTCTGTCCATTTACCCTTAGAAGCCAAACTACACATATTAGCTCTATGATCGAAAATTTTTTGTGTGCCTTTGATATCGTTTTGATTTTTAGACCAGTACTTAAGAGCGCTTTGCTGAAGAGCTCTTCCGTATGAAAAAGTCATTGAAAAATTTGTATTATTTATTTTATTTATAGTATTTAAGTTTTTGGTTGCCTCTTCTTCAGATTGACCTCCAGAAAGAAAAGCTACACTTGGAACTTCACTAGGAACATTTTTTTTAAGGCATTCTAAAGTCATTTCAGCAATTTCTTGAGTTGATAATTTTTGGTTAGAACTTGATCCAGGTAAAATCATATTTGGTTTTAAAACTATTCCTTTTAAGTCAATTTTAGTATGTATCAATTCATCAAAACATTTTTTTAAAACATCAGAGGTAATTACCATACAATCCTCTGCTGTGTGATTTCCATCCATTAACACTTCAGGTTCAACAATAGGAACCATTCCACACTCTTGTGCTAGAGCAGAATATCTTGCCAAAGCATGAGCATTTGAAGTTTTCGCTAAATCGCTTGGAGAGTTTTTAGAAATGATATAAACACCTCGCCATTTTGTGAATCTAGCTCCGAGCTTGTAGTATTCTTTTAATCTTTCTCTTAATCCATCAAGACCTTCTGTGATTTTTTCTTCAGAAGAATTTGCCAAAGCTTTTGCTCCAGTATCAACTTTAATTCCTGGCAGTGCACCAGTTGCCAAAATTATTTCAGCAACATTTTTTGAATTGTATAGTTGGCGGATTGTTTCATCATAAAGTATAACGCCCCCAATACACTTCTTCATACTTTCAGAAGAAAATAGCGTATGTCTAAATTTAAGTCTACTTTCTGAACTTGACTCTACCCCAACACTTTGAAGTCTTTTAGTCATAGTTGCAGTACTTTCATCTGCTGCTAAAATTCCTTTTCCATTACTAGAAATTTTTAGTGCTATATTATTTAGTTCAGACATTTTTATTTAATGCTTTTATACCAGGTAAAGTTTTTCCTTCAAGGTATTCTAAAAAAGCTCCACCAGCAGTTGAAACAAATGTAAATGAATTTAATTTATTAAATTTTTTTATTGCTGCTACTGTTTCGCCTCCTCCTGCTACTGAAAAAATCTTATCATTTTTTGTTTTATTTGAAATTATTTCTAAAATTTTACTTGTTCCATTTTGAAAATTTGGATTTTCAAAGTATCCTGCGGGACCATTCCATAAAACAGTATTTGTATCATCGATGATTTTTTTAATTTTATCTATTGTTTTCATACCTATGTCTAAAATTATATCATCTTCTTTTATATCATTTATATCTTTGTTTTTTCCAATACCCTCTACACTTTTAGAGACCACAACATCTATAGGATAAGTAATTGAACAATTATACATTTTAGAATTTTTTAAAATTTCTTTTATCAAATCTGCACAATCATGTTCACATATCGACCTTCCTATATTTGAACCCGTATGTTTTAATAAAGTATTAGCCATACCTCCTACAATAATTATATTATTAAATTTTTTTATAAGATTATTTATTATTCTTATTTTAGTAGAAATTTTTGAACCACCTATAATAAGAGTTACAGGTTTTTTTATTTCAGAGGTAATTCTTTTCAAAGCTTTTATTTCTTCTGCGATTTGCAATCCATAAAATGATGGTATAAATTTAGTTACTCCTTCCACTGATGCATGAGATCTATGAGAAACAGAGAAAGCATCATTTACAAAGATATCACCTAATTTTGACATATCTTTTGAAAATTTTTCATCATTAGTTTCTTCACCTTTATTGAAACGGATATTTTCCAACATCATTATTGAACAATTTTTAATGTTCTCAACTTCAGAGATTTTAACTTGATCAACTGTTTTATTATTAAAAATTACTTCTTTATTTATTAAAGAGCTCAATTTTTTAGAAATTGGTTCTAAAGACATTCCTTTAACTACATTTCCTTTTGGTCTTCCAATATGAGATAAAATTATTATTTTTGCTTGTTTTTCTGATAAAAATTTTATTGTAGGGATAATTTTTTCTATTCTTGATGTTTCAGTTATTGCTCCATTTTTCATAGGTACATTAAGATCTACCCTAAGTAAAACTTTTTTACCTTTTAGATTTAAATTTTGATCAGAAATTATTTTCATAAAATTTTAAATTTTATGAAAATATTTTGCCAAATCACACATTCTTGATGCAAATCCCCATTCATTGTCATACCATGCGGAAACTTTTCCCATTCTATTTCCTATAATACTTGTTAAAGATAAATCTACTATTGCAGAATTTGGGTTATGATTAAAGTCAATAGAAACAAGTTTTTCTGTAGTAGTATCGAGCACATTTTTCAAATCTTTATTTGATGCTTTTTTAAAACAATTGTTTATTTTATTTGATGTTAAATTTTTTTTTGAGATAAATACTAAATCAACTAACGAAACATTAGGTGTCGGCACCCTCATAGCAACACCTTCAAGCTTACCTTTAAGTTCTGGAATAATATCACCAATCGCCTTTGAAGCTCCTGTAGAGGTTGGAACTATGGATTGTCCAGCAGATCTAGCTCTTCTTAAGTCTTTATGAGAATTGTCTAATAATCTTTGATCGGTTGTGTATGAATGTATCGTTGTCATAAAACCATTTTGTATTTCGAATTCATTATTTAAAACATATACAACAGGGGCCAGACAGTTGGTAGTACATGATGCTGCAGAAATAATTAAATCATTTTTTGTTAACTTTTTATGATTTACTCCATACACAATTGTTTTGTCAGCATTTTTACAGGGCGCTGAAACAATAACTTTTTTCGCTCCATTTTTTATATGATATATGGATTTTTCTTTTGAGTTATTTTTTCCAGTACATTCAAGAACGATGTCTACATCATATTTTTTCCAATTAATTTTATTTACATCTGTTTCTTGAGAAAAACTTATTTTATTTTTATTAATAAATATATTTTTTTCATTAAAACTAATTTTAGCATTAAATTTTCCATGAATAGAGTCGTATTTTAATAACTGACTACTTGTTTCAGAATTTGTCCTATTATTAATATGCTTAATCTGAATATTATTGTATTTATTTTCAATAATAGATCTTATAACCATTCTTCCAATTCTGCCCAGGCCATTTATTCCAATTTTAACTGTCATTACTTAACTTATTTAATTAATTTTTTTATTTTTTTTACAATTTTATCAGTTGTTAATCCAAAGTGTTCATAAACATCTTTATATGGAGCGCTTTTTCCAAAATCATTCAAACCAAAACTAACTCCATGTTCACCTATATATTTTTTCCAACAATCTGTCGATCCAGCTTCGATTGATATCTTATATCTTGTCTCATTTAGAATTTTTTCCTTATATTTTAAAGGTTGTTTTTCAAATATTTCTTGGCACGGCACTGATATAACTTTTGAATAAATATTTTGTGTGGCTAATTTATGACTTACCTCTTTTGCTAAATTTACTTCCGATCCACTTGCAAATATAGTTAATTTTACAATATTCTTTGATCTATAAATTTCGTAAGCACCTTTAGAACAATTATTTTCTTTTGAAAATTTATTAATAGTTAAATTTGTTTTTTGCCTTGTTAAAGCCAATACACTAGGAGTATTTTTGTTTATTAAAGCTAACTCCCAACACTCGTAAGTTTCTATTGTATCTGCTGGTCTAAAAACATTTAAATTAGGTATGGCTCTTAATCCTGTGAGTTGTTCTACAGGTTGGTGCGTAGGTCCATCTTCTCCCAAGCCTATTGAATCGTGAGTCATTACATAAATTACTCTTTGTTTCATAAATGCTGATAATCTTATTGATGGTTTACAATAGTCACTGAAAATTAAAAATGTTCCTCCGTAGGGTATTAAATTGCCATGCATAGCAAGTCCATTCATAGCTCCGCACATCGCGTGTTCTCTAACTCCGTAATGAATATAATTACCATCAAATTTACCAGGTTTTATAATTCTATGACTTTTAGTTTTTGTATTATTTGATCCAGCTAAGTCTGCTGACCCCCCAATAAGTTCTTTAATAGATTTTGTTAATACATTTAATATTTTTTCAGATGATTTTCTTGTTGCAATATTTTCTGGATTTTTAAAAAATTTTTCTTTCTCAGATTTTACTATTTTAGATATTCTTTTTGAATAATTATTGTTTTTGAGTAAAAATTTTTGTTTTTTTGCATTTTTAGAAGCAATAATTCCAACATTTCTCCATGCGCTCAAAATATTTTTTGGAATTTCGAATGGTTTATATGCCCATTTTAATCTCTTTCTAACTAAATTTATCTCACTTTTGCCTAAAGGACTTCCGTGTACGGATGAGGTATTTGATTTATTTGGAGAACCATAACCAATGACTGTTTTACAAGATATACAAGTAGGCTTTTTAGAATTTTGTACTTTTTTTATAGCTCTATAAATTTGTTTTACATCATGTCCGTTAACTTGAAGATAATTCCATCCATAACTTTTAAATCTTTTTCTATTATCGTCAGAGACAGCAAGATTTGTTGGACCATCTATTGATATATTATTGTCATCAAATAATAAAATTAAATTTTTTAATTTTAAGTGTCCAGCTAAACTTAAAGCTTCATGACTGATGCCTTCCATTAAACATCCATCCCCCGCCAATACGTAGGTTTTATGATTTATTTTCTTTTTTCCAAATCTATTTTTTAGAATTTCTTCAGCTATAGCAAAACCTATCGAATTCGCTATGCCCTGACCAAGTGGTCCTGTAGTTGTTTCTATACCCGAGTTAGGAATATATTCAGGATGACCTGCACAAATTGAGTTTAATTGTCTAAAATTTTTTATATCTTTAAGTTTTACACTTTTATAACCAGTTAAATATAACAAAGCATATAGAAGCATTGATCCATGACCTGCCGAAAGTACGAATCTGTCCCTGTTTATCCAATTTGGATTTTCTGGATCAAATTTTAAAAAATATTTAAATAGAACAGTTACTACATCTGCCATTCCCATAGGCATTCCTGGATGACCAGAATTGGCCTTTTCCACAGCATCAATTGAAAGAAACCTTAGTGCATTTGACAAATCTTTAATCTGTTTGTTCAAAAATTATCCTATCTAGACTTAGAAGACTCAATTTAATAATATACATATATATATATGAAAAGTATTAATGAAAAAGAAAAAAAATTAACTGAAGCTCTTTCAAGATTAAATCTTTTAAATCCTGAGAACTCCACACTGAGAGAAAATATAAGAATTATTAGCGTCCAAAAAAATCAATTAGAAATTGAAAAAAAAGTCATTGAAGAAAAATATTTTAAACTAAAAGATGAATATAATATTATAAATACAAAACTTGCTGAAATAACAGAAAAAAAAAATTTGGAGAGCAAAAAAGAAATAGAAATTTCAGAAAAAATAGATGAATTAAATCAAGAAACGGATACTCTTCTACAAGAAATAGACAAATGGCAAATGTAAATATAATTTTTAATGGAAAAGAATTTCTTTTATCATGTGAGGATGGGCAGGAGGAACATTTACAAGAACTCTCGATACATCTTAACGAAAAATTTGATAATCTTAAAAAGTCACTAGGAAACATAGGAGAAAGTAAACTCTTATTAATTACCTCAATTACAACAATGGATGAATATTTTGAAACAAAAAAAAAAATAGATGAAAAAATAAAGGAGCTCAATAGTCTTACCTCTAAATTTAAAGAATTAAAAAATTTAGTATATGAATATAAAGAAAAGAAGGAGGAAGAAATAAAAAGGTTAGACAAAGAGCAAAATAATTTAAAAAATGAAATAGATCAAAACAAAGACCAATATGAAAAATTAATTGATACTACCACTAATGAAATAGAAAATTTTCTAAAGAAAGCTAGTGCAGATAATTCTGTACAATAATATTTGTGTTGAAATCAATTTTAAGAAAAAAAATAATTAAAAAACGAAGATTAAAAGTTATAAATACCGGCGTAATCTCCAAAAATAGATTTTATAATTTATTAAAAAATTTTAATTTGAAAAAAAAAATTATAGGCGGATATTTCCCAGTGAATAACGAAGTTGACGATTTAGATTTGTTAAACGAACTTGAAAATAAAAATATAAATATTTCATTACCTGTTATAGGCCCAAACAATACTATGGACTTTTATAAATGGTCTTTTAACGATATTTTAAATATAAATAAGTATGGAATACCTGAGCCTGAGAAAGAAAAACTTGTATATCCAGATATTTTGATCGTTCCAATGGTAGCGTTTGATAAAAGATTATATAGATTAGGTTATGGGGGCGGATATTACGATAGGTATTTAGAAAAAATATTAATAAAAAAAAAAACTTTATTAATTGGTCTTGCACACAGTTGTCAAAAAATATCTAGGGTTCCAAATAATAAATATGATAGGAAACTAGATCTTATAATTACCGAAAAACATATATTGAGATGAAAATTTTATTTTTAGGAGATATAGTTGGCAAAACTGGACGTGAAGCAATAAAACAAAATTTACCCAAAATAATTTTAGAAAAAAAAATAGATTTTTGCGTTGCTAATGGTGAAAATGCAGCCGATCAAGGAGTCGGAATTACAGAAAATATTTCAAAAGATTTATTTAATTCTGGCGTGGATGTTATAACTACTGGCAATCATGTCTGGGATCAAAAAGAGACCGCGAATTATATTGAAAAAGAAATTAAACTTTTAAGACCAGCTAATCTTATTGAGCCTTCGCCTGGTAAAGGTTTCAGAGTTTATAAATCAAAAAATGGTTATAAGGTTGGGGTATTAAATTTGATGGGCAATGTATTTATGAAAAAAAGTGAAGATGTTTTTGAAAAGGCGAATAATTTTTTAAAAACAAATAGTTTGAAAAAAAACTATGATTTTTTAATTGTTGATCTTCATGCTGAAATAACAAGCGAAAAAAACGCAATGGGTTTTTTGTTTGATGGTAATGCAACATTTGTAGTAGGAACTCATACTCATATTCCAACAAATGATGCTAGAATTTTAAAAAAAGGCACAGCTTATTTAACTGACGCAGGAATGTGTGGTGACTATGATTCTGTAATTGGAATGAACAAGCAAAATTCTTTAAATCGCTTTTTGAAAAAAGATTCAAAAAAACATTTTCCTGCAGATGGAGTCGCTACTTTATGTGGAGCTATAGTTGATTGTGATATCTCATCGGGATTTGCAAAAAATATTGAAAATATTATAAGAGGAAGTAATTTAAAAAACACTCTTTAGATTATGGCTGGACATTCTCATTGGGCAGGAATTAAACATAAAAAGGATAGAGTTGATAAACAAAAATCCAAAATATTCACTAAAATTTCTAAAGAAATAACTGTAGCTGCAAAACTGGGGGATAAAGATCCAGAGATGAATCCAAGGCTTAGGTCGGCTATACAATCAGCAAGATCGGCAAACATGCCTAAAGAAAATATTAAAAGGGCAATTGATAAATCTGAAAATAATACAGGTCATAATTTTGAAAATATAAGGTACGAAGGTTTTGGACCAAATAAAGTTGCAGTAGTTGTAGAAACTCTTACTGATAATAAAAATAGAACGGCATCAAATTTAAGAACAATTTTTCAAAAATCAGGAGGTAGTTTGGGAACACAGGGATCAGCATCACATAATTTTAGTCAAATTGGTATAATAAAAATTGAAAAATCGGAAATTTCTGATGACAAAATTTTTGAATTAGCAATAGAGTCAGGAGCAAATGAGTGTAAATCTAATAACAGTTTTCATGAAATACATTGTGATAAAAATCACATATATAATGTAAAAAAAAATCTAGAAAAATATTTAAATAACTTTCTATCTACAGGTATAGAATGGGTTCCAGTTTTATATTTGGAGGTAAAAAAACAAGAAAAAGAAGATATAGTAAATTTCTTAGATAATTTAACAGATGATGAAGATGTACAAAATGTGTATTCAAATATTAAGGTTTAAATAATTTAATGTTGATAATTGGTATAGACCCAGGAATCTCAGGCGCTATTTGTTTTTTTGAAAATGGAGAAGTTAAAGAAATTATCGAAATGCCCACAATGGCAGATGGAAAAAAAAATAAAAGACAGGTTAATGGAACACAAATTTATAATGAAATATTTAAAAGAATAGAAAATTTATCAAAAAAGGAAATATATGTTGTGATAGAGCAAGTTTCAGCTATGCCAGGCCAAGGTGTAACAAGTATGTTTAATTTTGGACAATCATTTGGAGTTATAAAAGGCATTTGTTCTGCAATGCAATTGTCTACATATTATATAAGACCAGTAAAATGGAAAAAATATTTTGGATTAATAAAGTCAGAAAAAGACGCTAGTCGAACAAAAGTAATTGAAATATTCCCCTATATATCATCAAATTTATCAAAAAAAAAAGATGCTAATAAAGCAGATGCAATTCTAATTGCTAGTTTTTTTCACAATACTTACCAAAAAAATGATTAAACTTTATATTTTTTAAGTCAAATTGATGACACATTTTAGTGTGAAACCTAATTCATGGAAGCTGAGATTGGAACGCAAGCAGTAGGCCTAGCAAGTAGTGCAGATTTTTCTATTTTTAAGCTATTTGTTAGAGCAGATATAATCGTTAAATCTGTAATAATAATATTAATTGCTGCATCAATATTTTCTTGGGCAATTATAATAGAAAAAATAAGATTATTTCATAAAATTAATAAAAGCTCAGAGGAGTTTGAAGAAAAATTTTGGAAATCTAAATCTGCAGAAACATTTTATAATAATTTACCTGCAAATATAAATGATCCAATGGCAAATGTATTTAAAAATACAATGCAAGTTGTTATGAAATCTAGGTCTAAATCAAATTTATCAGAAAGACTATCAAGTATATTAGAAGTAAATATTGAAAAACAAATGAATGTAATTGATAAGAATTATACTTTTCTTGCAACTGTTGGTTCGACAGCTCCTTTCATCGGACTTTTTGGCACTGTATGGGGTATAATGAATTCTTTTCAGTCTATTGCAATTTCAAGAAATACCAGTTTAGCAATTGTAGCGCCAGGAATTGCGGAAGCATTATTTGCGACAGCATTAGGACTCCTCGCTGCAATACCTGCAGTCGTAGCATTTAATAAATTTAGTAGCGACTCAAGAAAATATTCACAAAAATTAGAAAATTTTTCAAAAAGATTTATATCAATTATTTAAAAATGGCTTTTAAATTTAAACGTTCACTAAGAGAACCAATGAGTGAAATAAATGTAACTCCATTTGTAGATGTAATGTTAGTATTATTAATTATCTTTATGGTAACAGCTCCCTTGTTAACCGTTGGGGTCCAAGTAGATCTTCCGGAAAGCTCAGCAGACTCTTTGCCTGAGGAACAAGAACCTTTGACCTTATCAATTAATGCTAAAGGAGAAATATTTATACAAGAGTCAAAAATTGAATACGATAAAATTATTGCAAAAATTCTAGCAGTTTCTAAAAATAGAACTGATACTAGAATTTATGTCAGAGGAGACAAAAATATAAATTATGGAAGAGTTCTTGAAATTATGGGAATGCTATCAGGATCAGGTTTTACTAAAGTTGCTTTGATCTCTGAACCATATAAAGAGAGATAAATTGTACAAAAATATTATTGCATCATCTGTTCTTCATTTAGGAATAATTTTAATAGCTACTATGAGCCTACCTTTTATAACAAAAAAACCTATAGAGCTTCCTCCAATAATATCAGTGGAATTAATACAAATAATGGATAAAACAAACATTCCGTACGCGCCTAAAGCTAAAAAAATAATTGAAGATGTTAAAAAAAAAAAGGAACAAAAATTAGTTTCTGAACAAGCACCACCAAAAAAAGTTAAAAAAGAAAAACCAGATGCAATTCCTTTGCCTGATCAAAAAACTGAGAAAATTAACGAAATTGAGGAAAAAAAACAAAATCCAGAAAAAATAGAAAATGAAATAAAGCAAGTATCTGAATTTGAAAAAGATGAAATATTTGACCCAGACTCAATTGCTGCATTAATTGATAAATCAAAAGAAGAAATAGCAGAATCAAGTAAAAAATCAAAATTAGTAACTCAATCTGATGACAAGACCATGAATTTGTCTGGTCTTACTTTAAGTGAGGAAGATGCTTTAAAAGCTCAAATTTTTGGTTGTTGGAGTATACCATTAGGATTACCTTATAATGAAAATTTACTCGTAAGGATAAAATTGAAACTTAAACCTGATGGCACTGTTACAAAAACTGAAATTCTTGATCACGCAAGAATGAATATGCCGGGTCAAGGCTTTTTTAAAGTATTGGCAGAAAGCGCACTTAGAGCTATACAGTTGTGTCAGCCATTAAGAGTACCAACAACTGGCTATGAAAGATGGAAAGATATGCAATTGAATTTTGACGCAAGAGAAATGTTAGAGGGGTGATGAAAAAATTTAAAACTATAATATTATTGTTTTTACTAATTTTACTACCCTCTAAAGCGTTTTCATTAATTGAAGTTGATATTACAAGAGGTAATCTTAATCCTTTACCAATAGCTGTCTCCCCGTTAGCTACTGATAGTGACTCAACTTCTTCTTTAAATAGTGAATTGAATGTAAAAAATATAGGATTAGAGATTTCCAAAGTTGTAGAAAACAATCTTAGAACCTCAGGATTATTTAATCCATTAAATAAAGATGCTTTTCTTCAAAAGCCAGACATTGCACATTTGAAACCTAGATTTGAAGATTGGGCTTTGATTAAAGCCCAGGCTTTAATAACTGGAAAAGTAATTCTTAAGGAAGAAAAATTGAGAGTAGAATTTAGATTATGGGATGTTCTTGCTGCAAAAGAAATGATGGCGTTAGCTTTTACAACAGTACCAAAAAATTGGAGAAGAGTTGGTCATATAATTACAGATAAAGTTTATGAAAGATTAACTGGAGAAAAAGGATATTTCGATACAAGAATTATTTATGTATCTGAAAAAGGGCCTAAAACAAAAAGAGTAAAAAAATTGGCAATCATGGATCAAGATGGTTACAATACAAAATATCTAACTTTAGGTAATGAATTGGTATTAACTCCTAGATTTAATCCAACAAATCAAATGGTAACTTATTTATCTTATTTTCGAAATTTACCTAGGGTATATTTATTAGATATTGAAACAGGCATTCAAGAAGTAGTTGGAGATTTTCCAGGAATGACATTTGCTCCGAGATTTTCTCCAGATGGAAAAAAAATAATTATGAGTTTTGCTAAAGATGGAAATTCAGACATTTATACGATGGATTTAGAAAATAGAGTTGTAGAAAGAATTACCAACCATCCATCTATAGATACCTCACCATCATATTCACCCGACGGAAAATACATTACATTTAATTCTGACAGAAGTGGGTATCAACAAATTTATGTAATGAAAAATGATGGGACAAACGTAAAAAGAGTATCATTCGGAAAAGGACTTTACGGAACGCCTGTCTGGTCTCCAAGAGGAGATTTAATTGCCTTTACTAAATTGCACAAGGGTAAATTTTATATTGGAGTTATGAGAAAAGACGGAAAAGGTGAAAGATTGTTAACAGAGAATTATTATCAAGAGGCTCCGTCATGGTCTCCTAACGGAAGAGTTCTTATTTTTTACAGAGAGACAAAATCAAATAAAAAAGGAGAGGGATTTTCTGCAAAACTGTGGTCAATTGATTTAACAGGTTATAACGAGAGATTAGTTGAGACAGAAACCGATGCTTCAGACCCATCTTGGTCATCTTTGTTGAGCAATTGAATAAAATTCAACAATTACTATTGATTTTTAAGCTTGAAAGATCTATTCATGTGTGAGAAAAAGTTCAACAAATAAGATTTAAGGAGCAGTAATGAATTTAATAAAAGTCTATAAAAACACTTTTCTTGTACTTATGCTAAGCTTAGTGCTTTCAGCGTGTGCAACTCAAAAAAAGTCTAGCGACTCTCAAATGCAAGGAGATGTATATACTGGTACGGACACAGTAAAATATTTAGCATCAGGAGTACCTGATAGAGTTTTCTTTGCAACCAATGAATCAATTTTAACAACTAAATCAAGAGACACTTTAAGAAAACAAGCTGCTTGGTTAAGAAAAAATTCTAGTATTAATGTTGTTGTAGAAGGACATGCAGACGAAAGAGGAACTAGAGAATATAACCTAGCGTTAGGTGAAAGAAGAGCCAACGCAGTAAAAGACTATTTGATGACTTATGGAATTTCTTCAAACAGAATTTCAGTAATTAGCTATGGTAAAGAGAGACCAGTGGACTCAGGATCTGATCCTTTAGCATGGTCAAAAAATAGAAGATCAGTAACAGTAAAAGCTAACTAAAAATAAAACAGATTTAAAGACCCTGAAAATCTAAAATTTTTCAGGGTCTTTTTTTTGCCATCATTATAATTACAAATAAAAATAATGAAAAATTTAAATAAATTTAATTTTTTTTTCTTAGTTTTTTGTTTAGTTATTTTTAATACAAAAGTTTTTTCAGACGACCACAATGTAAGTGAAATTATCAAACTGATTCAAAAGGATTTAAAAACATTAGAAAAAGCAGTTTACTCAGATAATTTTGAATTAAAAGAAAGTGAGGATCAATCATTAGAAAATATTGATCAGAACTCGGAAGAAGTTTTAACTAGACATTTGCTTAAATTGTCAGAAATAGAGTCTCAATTTCAAGAACTTACAAATAGATTTGAGGAAATTAATTTTAAATTAGACAAGTTGTCAACCAGACTAAGTAAAGTTCAAGCAGATAATCAACTAAGATTTCAGCAATTAGAAAATAAAAATGTTAATAGTCAATTAGAAAATAAAGACATATCTTCAAATATTCAAAATGAAGAAAATATATTACCAGGGTCTTCAGAGCCGCAAGATTTAGGAGCGATATCTTATAAAGACAATGAAACTAAACTTGAAAATCAAGAGACAGTCTCTGTCGATGCAACTTCAACAGTTGTAACCGAACAATTTGAGGTAGAGGAAAAAATATTACCTGATACCACTCCTGAAAAACAATATGAATTTTCTACAAGTTTTTTAAAGGTTGGAGATTACAATACAGCAGAAAGAGCATTTAGAGAATTTGTTAACACAAATCCAAATCATGATTTAGCCGGTAGCGCTCAGTATTGGTATGCTGAAACATTTAGAATAAGACAGCTTTATACTGATGCTGCTTCAGCTTATTTAGAAGGTTATCAAAAATATCCAAAAAGTGAAAAGGCACCTGTAAATTTATTAAAACTTGGAGTATCATTAGTACAAATTGGAGAAAAAGATCAAGGTTGTTTAATGATCTCAGGAGTTAAAAAACAGTATCCTGAAGCTAATCAATCTGTTCTTCAAAAAGCTCAATATGAAGAAAAAAAGTTTGAATGCAAAAAAGATAATTCATAAAAAACTATTAAGACATCTTGCGGATCCAAAAGTAAAAAAAATTTATAATATTTTTGAAAAATCATTAATTACAAATAAATACAAAAATAATAAATTTTTAGTCGCTTTATCAGGCGGACCTGATAGTTTAGCTCTTACTTATTTGTCTAAATGCTACTCTATATTAAATAATTCTGATGTAAAATTTGTTCATATTGATCATAAGTTAAGAAAGACTTCATCAATTGAGGCCAATGAATTAAAGCATCAACTCAAAGAATTTAATATCAATTGCAATATTCTTGTGTGGAAAGGCAGAAAGCCGAAATCAAATATACAATCAATTTCAAGAAAAAATAGATATGATCTTATATTTAAATATGCTTTAAAAAATAATTTTATAAATATTTTAATTGCTCATCATATAGACGATTTATATGAAAATTTTATTATAAGACTAATAAGAGGATCTGGATTAAAAGGCCTAGTTTCTTTTGATAAAAAAAAAGCAGTTGATAACAATGGCAAAGCAGTAATTATCAGACCTTTATTAGAGCTAAAAAAAAATGATCTAATTTTCTTGTCAAAAAAAGTTTTTCAAAACTATTTTAAAGATCCAACTAATAAAAATACAACTTTCACAAGAACTAGAATAAGAAATTTATTAAATGAATTAAAACTAGAGGGATTTGATGATAAAAAACTTAAACAGACCATCAAAAATTTAAGTGATGCAGATGATTCATTAAGATATTATAAAAATCAAAATATAAAATTAAACTCAAGTTACTTGAAAAATTATAATGGATTTATTTTAAATCCAAATTTTTTTAAACAACCACACGAGGTAGTTTTTAGATCTTTTTCTTACTTATTAAAAAAAGTAGGAGGCAAATATTATGCAGCTAGAGGTAAAAAAATTAATCAAATATTATTTGCAATTGAAGAAGGAAAATTCAAAAAATCGACTTTATCTGGCTGCATTATGGAAAAAGTCGATAATTCACTAATTATTTATAAAGAAAATCGTCAAAAAAAGTGAAATTGTACTAAATTGACACTTGTTTAATGCAGAATAATTCTTAATTTATAGTAATGAATTTAAAAAATTTAGCTATGTGGGCAATAATAGTTTTTTTAACTATCGGCCTGTACAATATGTTTAAAAATCCACAAGGAAATATCAGCCAAAAAAATAATATAATATTCTCTGAATTTTTATCTGAGGTCGATAATGGTAGAGTTGTGGAAGTTGAAATACAAGGAAATAATATTAAGGGCATAATGTCCGATGGAAAGATATTTACAACATATTCACCAAATGATCCAAATTTAATAGAAAAATTATCCTCAAAAGGAGTAAGTATATCTGCTGCACCAATTGAAGAAAAAATGCCCTCGCTTCTAGGTGTCCTTCTTTCGTGGTTCCCAATGTTATTACTTATAGCTGTTTGGATATTTTTTATGAGACAAATGCAAGGCGGCAAAGGTGGCGCAATGGGATTTGGTAGATCTAAAGCTAAAATGATGAATGAGCTTAAAGGTAAAATTACATTCAATGATGTTGCTGGAGTTGAGGAAGCTAAAGAGGAAGTAGAAGAAGTTGTAGAATTTTTAAAAGATCCTAGAAAATTCAGTAGACTTGGTGGAAAAATACCAAGAGGTTGTTTGTTAGTTGGGCCTCCAGGTACAGGAAAAACTTTACTGGCAAGAGCAATTGCAGGTGAAGCTGATGTTCCTTTCTTTACCATATCGGGATCAGATTTTGTAGAGATGTTTGTTGGTGTTGGAGCATCAAGAGTAAGAGATATGTTTGAACAAGGAAAAAAACATTCTCCTTGTATAATTTTTATAGATGAAATTGATGCTGTTGGCAGAAGTAGAGGTGCAGGTCTTGGAGGAGGAAATGATGAAAGAGAACAAACTTTAAATCAACTTTTGGTCGAGATGGATGGATTTGACACTAATGAAGGAGTTATAATTATTGCAGCTACCAACAGACCTGACGTATTGGACCCAGCCTTATTAAGACCTGGAAGATTTGATAGACAGGTTGTTGTTTCGCTTCCTGATATAATTGGTAGAGAAAAAATATTAAAAGTTCACTCAAAAAAAATTTCTATGTCTCCTGATATTAAATTAAGAACAATAGCAAGAGGTACACCAGGATTTTCAGGAGCTGACCTAGCTAACTTAGTTAATGAATCGGCTTTACTTGCAGCTAGAAAAAATAAAAGAATTGTAACTAATCAAGAATTCGAAGAAGCAAAAGATAAAGTTATGATGGGAGCCGAAAGAAGATCAATGATAATGACAGAAGATGAGAAAAAATTAACAGCATATCATGAAGCAGGCCATGCAATAGTAACTATTAATGAAAAGGCTGCCTATCCAATTCATAAAGCAACTATAATCCCAAGAGGAAGAGCATTAGGCATGGTAATGCAGTTACCCGAAAAAGATGAAGTGTCTCAAACTAGAGAACAACTTCATGCCCAAATGGCAATAGCAATGGGTGGTAGAGTTGCTGAAGAATTAATTTTCGGTTACGATAAAGTTACTACAGGTGCAACAAGCGATATTGAACAAGCAACTAAAAGAGCAAGAGCAATGGTTATGAGAGCTGGACTTAGTAAAGATCTTGGACCTGTTGCATACGGAGAAAATGAAGAAGAGGTATTTTTAGGTCGTTCAGTAGCAAGAACACAAAATATGTCAGAAGAAACTGCAAAAAAAGTTGATGCTGAAATAAGAAAATTTGTTGAAAAAGGCTATGAAAGAGCAAAAAAAGTATTAACAGAAAGAATGGATGATCTACATAAACTTGCTAAAGCGCTTCTTACCTATGAAACTTTAACAGGAGAAGAAATAGAAAATTTAGTAAATAAAAATATTTATCCAGACAAAAAAGAAGAACTTGAAGCAAAAGAAGATGATCAAAGTTCTGCTCTAGGATCAATTGGATTAAAACCCAAAATTGTTCATTAAGCAAGAATGCAAAAATATTACACTAGGGCGTGTAATTTTTACTATGGCAGGAAATCAATTGAAAAAGTTTTAAATAAGACTGCCCTACCTCTAAGTAATAGTAATCTATTATCTTTTGATAGCATAGAAATTATTACTAGAAAAAAAATCAAAAGGATCCACATAAAAAAAATAAACTTATTAAATTCTTCTCTTAAAAAAAAAATAAGAAAAGATTTAAAAGAAATTACAAAGAAAAAAAAATTTAAAGGTTTAAATTTTTCTGAAATCCCAATTTTAATGGGAGTATTAAATTTAACGCCTGATAGTTTTTCAGATGGAGGTAAATATAATAAAAAAAATAAAGGTTTTAATCATGCAAAATATTTAATTAATAAAGGATGTAAAATTTTAGATGTAGGAGGGGAGTCTACAAGACCTGGGAGTGAAGAAATAGATAAAAAAAAAGAATGGAAAAGAATTAGTGGCACATTAAAAAAATTGATAAATTTAAAAAAAATTATTTCTCTGGATACAAGAAAAAGCTGGATTATGAAAAAAGGAATCGATTGTAAAGTAAATTTGATAAATGATGTGTCTGGTTTAAGTTATGACTCAAATACACTTGATATTTTAAAAAAAACAAAAATTCCTTTTGTAATTCATCATATGAAAGGAAATCCTAAAAATATGCAAAATAATCCAAAGTATAAAAATATAATTTTAGATATTTATGATTTTTTTGAGAAAAAAATAGAAAAAATTAAATTAAATGGAATAAAACATGAAAACATTATCCTAGATCCTGGCATAGGATTTGGTAAAAACTTGAAACATAATATTACTCTTTTACGTAATATTTCTATTTTCCACTCACTAGGTTTTCCTGTAATGTTAGGCATATCAAGAAAGAGGTTTATTAAAGATTTATCTAAAAACAATGATAGCAAAGAAAGATTGGGAGGAACAATATCCTCCAGTTTATATGCAATGATGCAAGGAGTTCAAATTTTAAGAGTTCACGATGTTAATGAGATCAATCAAAGTATCAAAGTTTTTAAAGCATTAAAATTTGTATAATGTCTAAAAAATATTTTGGCACTGATGGAATAAGAGGGGAAGTTAACAAAGGAAACATAAATGGAGAAATGTTTTTTAAATTCGGATTTGCCGCAGGAACTTATTTTAAAAATTTAAGAAAAAATAAACAAACAGCAATAATTGCCAAAGACACAAGACTATCTGGTTATACTTTAGAACCTGCTTTAGTATCAGGTTTGACTTCTGCTGGTATGCACGTTTATACATTAGGACCACTGCCTACCAATGGCTTGGCCATGCTTACAAGAAAAATGAGAGCAAATATGGGAATTATGATCACAGCATCTCACAATCCTTTTTATGATAATGGACTAAAATTATTTGGACCAGATGGTTTAAAATTATCAGATAACATAGAAAAAAAAATTGAAAAACTAATCGACTCAAAGATAAAAAAAAATTTTGCTAAACCAAAAGCACTTGGAAGAGTTAAGAGGTTAGAGGATGCAAATGATAAATATATTGAAATTTTGAAAAAAAATTTTCCCAAAAATTTTAGCTTAAAAGGTATCAAAATTGCTATTGATTGTGCGAATGGAGCTGGTTACAAATCTGGTCCTAAACTTTTAAAATCATTAGGAGCAAAAGTTTTTGATGTTGGAACATCACCCAATGGAATGAATATAAATCATAATTGCGGATCCACATTTCCAAAAAAAATAAAATCAATAGTTAAAAAACGTAGGGTAAATTTAGGTATAGCACTTGATGGAGACGCGGATAGAATCATTTTGTGCGACGAAAAGGGAAAGATAATTGATGGTGACCAAATTATTGCAATGCTAGCTAGTAGATGGAAAAGAAAAAAAATATTAAAAGGAGGTGTTATAGGAACCTTGATGTCAAATTATGGATTACAAAAATTTCTAAAAAGTAAAAAAATTAATTTTTTAAGAGCTAAAGTTGGAGATAGGTATGTTAAAGAAAAAATGCAAAAAAAAAAATATAATTTAGGTGGAGAACAATCAGGACACATAATAC
Organism: uncultured Pelagibacteraceae bacterium; assembly: GCA_902576565.1. Lineage (GTDB taxonomy): Bacteria > Pseudomonadota > Alphaproteobacteria > Pelagibacterales > Pelagibacteraceae > Pelagibacter. Next base: position 56,070 of record CACGVK010000004.1, read on the forward strand.
TTGGCAAATTTGCAACTACAGGAGATGGTTTGTTGGTTGCGTTGGAAGTTTTATTTTCAATGAGAAAAGGTAAAAAAGCTAGTGAGTTATTTAATAGATTCAGACCAACTCCACAAATACTTGAAAATATTTTAGTAAAAGATAAATCAATAATTAATTCAAAAAAATGTAAAAAAGCAATCTATATTGCTTCTAAATTAATAAAAAATAATGGTAGAATGTTAGTTCGAAAATCAGGCACAGAACCAAAAATTAGAATTATGGGAGAGTCAGACAATAGAATTTTATTATCAAAATGTATAAATTTAGTTAAAAATTCTATAAAATAAAGTGAATACTAAATCAAAAGTTTTAATCATTGCAGGATCAGATTCTTCTGGTGGCGCGGGTATTCAAGCAGATATAAAAACTGTAACATCATTAGGATCTTATGCAATGACCGCTGTAACAGCAATTACTTCTCAAAATACCACTGGAGTATCTTCTATAATATCAATTTCACCTAAAGAAATTTCAAAACAAATAGAATTTACATCTATAGATATAAGACCTGATGCGATCAAAATTGGAATGCTTCACTCTGAAGGTATTATTAATGCAGTTTTAAAATCATTGAATAAAATTAATATAAAAAAAATAATTTTAGATCCAGTTATGGTCGCAAAAGGAGGTAAGAAATTAATAAATGATAAATCAATAAAAATACTAAAAAAAAAAATGATAAAAATAGCAACTTTAATTACTCCAAATATTCCAGAAGCAGAAACTTTAACAAAAATTAAAATTAAAAATTCTAACGATATGATTTATTCAGCAAAAAAATTATTAGATTTGGGAGCAAAAAATGTCTTAATTAAAGGTGGTCATCTAAATTCAGATATTATGTATGATATTTTTTTGAACAAAAAAGAAATTAAATTTTTTAATAATAAAAAAATTTATACAAAAAATACCCACGGAACAGGATGTACTCTTTCAAGTGCAATTGCTACTTATTATTCGTGTGGAAAAACATTAAAGAAATCTTGTGAGATGGCAATTAAATATGTTAACCATGCTATTGGCACAGCACCAAAATATGGAAAGGGGTTTGGGCCAATTAACCATTTAAATACAATAAATATAAATAAAAAGTTTAGATGAAAAATGTTGCAGTTATAGGATCTCAATGGGGCGATGAAGGTAAAGGTAAAATTGTCGATTGGCTTTCAAGCAGAGCCGATATTATAATAAGATTTCAAGGAGGTCATAACGCTGGTCATACATTAGTCATAGATGGAACTACTTACAAACTACGGCTTTTACCATCAGGGATAGTAAGAAAAAATAAAATATCAATTATAGGAAATGGAGTAGTGATTGATCCTTGGGCTTTATTAGATGAAATAAAGGAAATTCAATCAAAAGGAGTTGAGGTAACACCAAAAAATTTAATTATATCTGAAACCGCAAATTTAATATTACCATTTCATAAAGAAATGGATGAGATCAGAGAAGATTTAGCAAAAAAAGAAAAGATTGGTACTACAAGAAGAGGTATAGGACCTGCTTATGAAGACAAAGTAGGAAGAAGAGGAATTAGAGTTATGGATTTAGCTTCTGAAAAGAATTTAGAAAATAGATTGGTGAACGCACTAAGTCACCATAATTTAATAAGAAAAGGCATGGGCAAACAAATTTTTCAAAATGATAATCTTAAAAAAGACTTACTTAAAGTTGCGCCAGAAATTTTAAAATATGCACAACCAGTCTGGAAAATAATAGATGAATTTAGATCAAAAGAAAAAAAAATTCTTTTTGAAGGAGCACAAGGTGTTTTACTTGATGTAGATCATGGAACCTATCCATACGTGACATCTTCAAATACTGTTGCTTCATCTGCAGCAACTGGATCTGGTTGTGGACCAAATTCAATTAATTATATTTTGGGAATTACCAAAGCATATACGACAAGAGTCGGAGAGGGCCCCTTTCCAACAGAGTTGAAGAATCAAATCGGTGAGCATTTAGGAAATATAGGAAAGGAATTTGGAACAGTAACAAGTAGAAAAAGAAGATGTGGATGGTTAGACGGCGTATTAGTAAGACAATCTATTAGAATCTCAGGAATAAACGGAATAGCTTTAACTAAATTAGATGTATTAGATGAATTAGATAATATAAAAATGTGTATAGCTTATGATTTAAATGGAAACAAAATTGATTATTTACCTTCAACTTTAGAGGATCAACTAAAAATAAAACCGATTTACAAAACCTTTCAAGGATGGAAAACTTCCACACAAGGAATTAAAGATTTTAAAAATTTACCAATTAATGCACAAAAGTATTTAAAAGAAGTTGAAAAATTTATTGGAATTAAAATTTCAAGCATTTCTACTAGTCCAGAGAGAAATGATACTATTTTGATCGAGGATCCTTTTAATTTCTAGTTCGCAGGCAAAAGGTTTTTTGATTTAGCAGAATTCAACATATGCTTTTGCAATTTCTCAAAAGCTTTGTTTTCAATTTGTCTAATTCGCTCTCTGCTAATTTTATATTTTTTGCTCAGCTCCTCAAGTGTTGAGGGTTCATCGGTAAGTCTTCTCGAGTAAAGAATTTGTCTTTCTCTATCATTTAAGATTTTAATAGAGTCTTGTAATAAATCTTTTCTCTGTTCCAATTCTTCATTTTGGGCAAATTTAAGTTCTTGATCCATTTCCTTATCAACTATCCAATCTTGCCACTGATCACCATCTTCTCCTATAGGAGCATTTAATGAATGTTCTTTTCCTGACAATCTTCTATTCATTGAAACAACTTCATCCTTACTTACATCAAGTTTTTTTGCAATTTCTGAAACATGCTCATCTCTTAAATCACCTTCTGTTTTTGGAGATATTTGATTTTTAATCTTTTTAAGATTAAAAAATAATTTTTTCTGTGCTGTTGTAGTTCCTATTTTTACTAAACTCCAAGATCTTAAAATATATTCTTGAATAGAAGCTTTAATCCACCACATAGCATAAGTAGCCAATCTGAAACCTTTTTCAGGTTCAAATTTTTTAACGGCCTGCATTAAACCAATATTGCCTTCTGAAATCATTTCATTTACTGGAAGACCGTAACCTTTATAACCCATTGCTATTTTTGCAACCAATCTAAGATGACTAGTAACTAACTTTTCTGCTGATTTGAGATTACCGGTTTCCTTCCAATTTTTTGCCAGCATGTATTCCTCTTCAGCGTCAAGTATAGGAAATTTTTTAATTTGCGCCAGGTAAGCACCAAGACCACCCTCTGAAAGAGCCGGTAAATTATAGTTAGTAGTATTCATATTGGTTACTTATTTAATAAAGAAACTTAATTTTACAATCGATTTATTTCACAGTATTTCTTAACTTTTTTAATATATTTTCAAGCTCATTTGGTAATTTTGATTCAAATTCAATATATTTTTCTGTATTTGGGTGAACAAATCCTAATATTTTTGCATGTAAAAATTGACGATCTAAATTTACAATTAAATTTCTTAAATCTTCATCGATATTTTTAATTTTTTTATATTTTTTTTTATATTTTTGATCTCCAACAATATTATTTGACCTATAGCTCATGTGTACTCTTATTTGATGTGTTCTTCCTGTTTCAAGTTTGCATTCTACAAGGCTAAGTGTAGGGACTCTGTCATTTTCAAAAATTTCTAAAGTTTTATAATTTGTAACTGCCCTTTTTCCTTTTGAAATTCCCACTTCCATTAACTGTCTATTTTTTGAACTTCTTTTAATAAGTGTTTCAATTTTACCTTTTTGTGGTCTAAGCTTTCCCCACACCAACGCTTGATAAACTCTAGTAATTGAATGTTTTGTAAATTGTCTGGAAAGTGATTCATGGGCATAATTATTTTTTGCAACAACAATTAATCCAGAGGTATCTTTATCTATTCTATGTACAATTCCAGGTCTTAACTCTCCATTTATATTTGAAAATTTTCTATCTTTAAGATTAATTAAAGCATTAACAATTGTATTATCATAGTTTCCTGCTCCAGGATGAATAGATATCCCGGATGACTTATCGATTACAATTATATCATCGTCTTCGAAACGAATGTTTAAATTATAATCTAATGGTTTGAGAGTTTCTTTTTTTATCTCAGGTATTTTTAAAGCAATATGATCATTTTTAGAAACCTTTTTTGAGGGGTCATCTACTATAACATTATTCAGTCTCAAATTTTTATTAATAATCAAATTTTTAACTTTTGATCTACTTATATTTCTTTCTTTATTTGCAATGTAAGTATCAATTCTTTGATTAGTCTCATTTTCATTTACGATTAAATTAATGATATTTTTCATAAACTATAATATTAATACTATATGCGTTCGTAGCTCAACTGGATAGAGCGCCAGATTTCGGCTCTGGAGGTTCAGGGTTCGACTCCTTGCGGACGCACCAATTTATTCTCCAATGTTAATCAATGTTCCTTTTTTACGGGCTTTACTGAAGGAATAATAAAATAATGATATAGCTATAATTAAATAAACTCCGTTCAAATAAAACGCATTAAGTATATTTTCAAAGTTAACAGAATTATTAATCAGAATATTTCTTGCTTCTTCAAATATATAGACAAGAGGTAGTATATAGGCGATTGTCTTAAAAAAATCTGGTAAAATTTCTATAGGGTAATATATGCATCCAAATGGAGCCAATAAAAACATTGTTGACCAAGCTATATTTTCAAAAGAGGGACCAAATCTTAAAAGTCCTGCTGAAACTAAAATTCCTAAAGTAATTCCAAACAAATACAAACTTAAGAATAAAAAAAACAAATGAATACCCAGATCCAATATTGAAATTCCAAAAAGAGGGGATGTTAATAAAATTGCTGGCACTAATCCTATTAGGGCTCTAATTAAAGCAGTAGAAATTAAAGATATAATTATTTCACCAATTTTAATTGGTGCAATAAATAAATTTGTAAAATTTCTACTCCATATTTCTTCTAAAAATAGCATATTAAATCCAATACTAGTTCGAAAAAGAAAATCGTACAAAATAGCACAAGTTAAAATTACACCTACTGCATTATTGTAGTAAGTTGTATGTGAAGCGAAAAAATTTGATATAAAACCCCACAATGTTATTTGTATAGATGGCCAATAAATTAAATCTAAAATTCTTGGAAATGATCTAGTAATTAAATAAAAATGTCTCAAAAAAAGACCATATATTCTTATAAAGCTCATCTTAATTCCTTGAAAGTTTTAAAAAAACTTCCTCTAAATTTTTTCTTCCATGTTTTTTAATTAATTCTTCAGGCACACCTTCATCTATAATAATTCCATCTTTCATCATTAGTACTTTTTTACACAATCTTGTTACTTCGTTCATATTATGAGAGGCTAACAAAATTGAAATTTTTTTTTCTTTTTTATAACTTTCTAAAAAGCTTCTAACATAATCTCCTATTTCTGGATCGAGAGAGGCTGTAGGCTCATCTAAAAATAAAACAGATGGATTATTTATTAATGCTTTAGCAAGGCTCGCTCTATTTTTTTGTCCTGAAGATAATTCTCCAGTAACACTATTTAGCAAGTCCTCTAATTTTAATTTTTCTACAAGATATTCAATTCTTTTTTTAATATTTGATACATTATATAATTTACAATATACAATTAAATTTTGCTTTACTGTAAGTTTTTTTGGTAATTCAATATAAGGTGAAATAAAATTAATTTTTTCAAGAGTTTCAATTCTGTTATCTTCAATTTTTTTTCCATCGATAAGAATTTCTCCATTGGTAGGTTTTAGCAATCCAAGCAGCATTCCTATTGTGGTTGTTTTTCCTGATCCATTTGGTCCAAGCAATCCCAAAATTTCATTTTCTTTGATACTAAATGAAATATTTTTTACTGCCTCCTTTAAACCATAATTTTTTTTTAAGTTTTTAACTTCTACTAGATTTTTCATTAGACCTTTGAAGCTCTTGAAATTCTATCATTTATTGCTTCGCCAAAATCTATATTAGGAATTTTTTCAATAGCAATTTTTTTGAATTTTTTATTTTTAATCATTCTTAATGTTTTATACAAATTTTTTGCAGCTTCTTTAAGATTATTTTTTTTACTCAAATAATAAAAATTTTTATCAGATGATTTTCTTTTTTTAATTAATATAAATGCCTCACCAGGTCTTGGTTTATTAGCATTCATTCTAATAGGAATTCCTGGCGAATAATGGGTTTTAAACTGACCAGGAACATTTAAAATTTTATTTTTTGGTTTATATTTTAAATTAGTTTTAAGTACTTTATTAATTTTTTTTATCTCAATCCCCCCTAGTCTTAGAATTTGAGTACCATTTATCAATCCAACTATAGTTGACTCCAATCCAATTTTTGATCTTCCTCCATCAAGAACAAATTTAATTTTTTTTCCAAATTCATCTTCAACATCTTTGCTTGAGACAGGACTTATCTTGGTTGATATATTTGCACTAGGTGCTGCAAGAGGATATTTTAATAATTTTAAAAGTTTTCTCGAAACAGGGTGTTTTGGAAATCTAACTGCTAAAGTTTTTTTTTTATTAGTTACATTTTTAGAAATTTTACTATTTTTTTTTAATTTTAAAACGAAAGTGATTGGACCAGGAGAAAATTTTTTGTACAATTTTAAAAAATCATTATTAAATTCACAATCATTTTGAAGCATTTTCAAATCATAATAATGAACAATTAGGGGATTTTTTTTAGGTCTTTTTTTTAATCTAAAAATTTTTGATGTCGCTTTTTGAGAATAAGCATTTGCAGCCAATCCATATACAGTTTCTGTAGGAATCCCAATACATTCATTTTTATCTAAATAGAATTTAGATTTTTTAATATTTGAAAGATTAATTTTCATGTAATAATACCAACTATTATATGAAAGAAAAAAATTTACTA